>NZ_JBYSYZ010000002.1:0-302387 GCF_058783925.1 Pseudomonas sp. FW305-70 | reverse complement strand
ACGCCGATCCACACCAGCAGCACCACGGCCACCGGGATCTCGAACGCCACGCCAAAGGCGAAGAACAGCGTCATGACGAAATCGAGGTAGCTGGTGATGTCGGTCATCATTTCCACACCGGCCGGGGTGGCGGCGGCGAAGAACTTGAAGATCAGCGGGAACACCAGGAAGTAGGCGAAGGCCATGCCGGCGTAGAACAGAAAGATGCTGGAGACCAGCAAGGGCACGGCAATGCGCTTTTCATGCTTGTACAGGCCCGGGGCGATGAAGCCCCAGATCTGGTGCAGGATCACCGGGATCGCCAGGAACAGCGAGACCATCATCGTCAGCTTCAGCGGCGTCAGGAACGGCGACGACACGTCGGTGGCAATCATCGTCGCGCCGGCGGGCAGGTACGCACGCAGCGGCGTCGAGACGAAGGTGTAGATCTGCTGGGTAAAGGCAAACAGGCCGGCGAAGATGATGAAAATCGCCGCTACGCAGCGCAGCAGTCGGGTACGCAACTCGGTGAGGTGCGAAACCAGCGGCATGTGCTGGTCGTTTTCTGGGAGATCGCTCATGGGGCTCGCGGCGGCAGTGTTGGGTCATGAGGGGCCGGCGCAACGGGCGCAGCCGCAGGTGTAACGGGTTCAACCGGAGTGGTTGCAGCAACAATCGGCGCAGGCTCGACAGCCGCAACAGCAGGCGTTGTCGCGGCAGCGGGGGCAGTTGCTTGAATCGTCTGCGCACCCACATGCTCGACCGGCGTCGGCTCCTGCTGGGTCGGCGTGAAGATTTTCCGCGCCTCCTGCTCAAGCGACAGGATGTGTTCGTTGTGCAGTTGCCGACGAATCTCGTCGGCACCGATTTCACGTTCAACTTCCTGTTTGATTGCGTTGAAACTGCGCTTCAGGCGTCCGACCCACAGGCCAGCGGTGCGCGCAGCGCCCGGCAAGCGCTCGGGACCCAGCACCAGCAGGGCGACGAGGCCGACGAGCAGCAGTTCAGAGAAGCTGATACCAAACATTAGTCAGTGCTCACACGTCTTTGCGGATCGGCTCTTCGACTTTCTGTGCCTGCACGTCGATGGTGTGCGGCTGGTTCACAGTGGTCTGTGGCTGGACCGGTGGAACCGGTTGGGCCGGGGTCGCATTCGGGTCGGCCGGTTTTTCGTCGTCGTTCATGGCTTTCTTGAAGCCCTTGATCGATTCGCCGACGTCGGTGCCGAGGTTTTTCAGTTTCTTGGTGCCGAATACCAGTACCACGACAACCAGGATGACGACCCAGTGTTTCCAGTCAAAAATGCCCATGCTGCTGCTCCTCTCTAATAGTTATTCAGGCGGACGGGCGCGAGGCTTTCTCGGCGTGTCCGGAGAGACCGAAACGACGGTCCAGTTCATCGAGTACAGCCTGTGGATGCTGCCCCAATTGGGCGAGCATGACCATGCTGTGGAACCACAAATCGGCGGTTTCGTAGATCACATCGCTGCAGTCGCCGCTGACGGCGGCGTCCTTGGCGGCAATGATGGTCTCGACCGACTCTTCGCCGACTTTTTCCAGAATCTTGTTCAAGCCCTTGTGATACAGGCTGGCGACATACGAGCTGTCGGCGGCGGCGCCTTTGCGCTCTTCCAGCACCTCGGCCAGGCGGGTCAGTGTGTCACTCATGTTTGTGCCCTGCGCAATAGATGGCATGCGGATCTTTAAGGACCGGGTCGACCGTTGTCCAGTCGCCGTTCTCGTAGACGCGGTAGAAGCAGCTCTGGCGGCCGGTATGACAGGCGATGTCGCCGATCTGCTCGACCATCAGGATGATGACGTCGGCGTCGCAGTCCAGGCGCATCTCGTGCAGGGTCTGCACGTGGCCGGACTCTTCGCCCTTGCGCCACAGCTTGCCACGGGAGCGCGACCAGTAAATGGCGCGGTTCTCGGCAGCGGTCAGCTCCAGTGCTTCGCGGTTCATCCAGGCCATCATCAGGACGCGCCCGGTCTTGTGATCCTGGGCAATTGCCGGCACGAGGCCATCGGCGTCCCACTTGATCTCGTCCAGCCAGTTTTTCATCTTCAGTTCCTGAAGCAGCCCCAAGCCTTAAGCTTCAAGCCGCAAGTAAAAGCCAGTGCGCTTCGATCCTTCGTATTGTGCAACGCATATCTACAGGCGTGAATTAAACATGATTGCTACGAACATCGCTTGAAGCTTGAAGCTTATAACTTGCAGCTGATACATGCTATCGACGCACGACCAGATACAAACCGACGGCCATCATGATGCCAGCTGGCCAATAGTCCAACTGATTCAATGGCCCGCCAGCGGCAAGGATGGCGCCACCGGCCAGGTGCGCCGTGCCGAGCAGGCGCAGGAACCAGTCGTCGCGGCGTCGATGCCACGGTGGCGGCGGGTCGTAGGCGTGGGGTTGGGACATGCGTTCGAGCAGGTCGCGGGCCATGTTGGCCAGGTGCGGGATCTGTTCGAACTGGCTCTGCACGTTGCCGAGCAGGGCTTTGGGGCTGACCCGCTCGCGCATCCAGCGTTCGAGGAACGGCTGCGCGGTGTTCCACAGGTCGAGGTCCGGGTACAGCTGACGACCCAGGCCTTCGATGTTCAACAAGGTTTTTTGCAGCAGAACCAACTGCGGTTGAACCTCCATGTTGAAGCGCCGAGCGGTCTGGAACAGGCGCATCAGCACCTGACCGAAGGAAATATCTTTTAACGGTTTTTCGAAGATCGGCTCGCACACGGTACGGATCGCCGCTTCGAATTCGTTGAGCTTGGTTTCCGCCGGCACCCAGCCCGAATCGATGTGCAACTGCGCCACGCGACGATAATCACGCTTGAAGAAGGCGAACAGGTTGCGTGCCAGGTAATCCTGGTCTTCCGGGGTCAGGCTGCCGACGATGCCGCAGTCGATGGCAATGTACTGCGGACTCCACGGATTCACGGTGCTGACGAAGATGTTGCCGGGGTGCATGTCGGCGTGGAAGAAGCTGTCGCGGAACACCTGGGTGAAGAAAATCTCCACGCCACGCTCGGCGAGCATTTTCATGTCGGTGCGCTGGTCGGCCAGGGTTGCCAGATCGGTGACCTGGATACCGTAGATGCGCTCCATCACCAGTACTTTCGGTCGGCACCAGTCCCAATAGACTTGCGGCACGTACAGCAGCGGCGAGCCGTCGAAGTTGCGCTTCAACTGGCTGGCATTGGCCGCCTCGCGCAGCAGGTCGAGTTCGTCGTAGATGGTTTTTTCGTAATCGCTGACCACGTCCACCGGGTGCAGCAGGCGCGCATCGGCGGAGAGCTTTTCGGCGGCGCGGGCGAGGATGAACAGCCACGCCAGGTCCTGGGCGATCACCGGTTTGAGGCCGGGACGGATCACCTTGACCACCACTTCTTCACCGGTTTTCAGTTGCGCGGCATGCACCTGCGCCACCGAAGCCGAGGCCAGCGGTTCGACATCGAAACGGCTGAACACGTCGCTGATTTTCTTGCCCAGCTGCTCTTCAATCAGCTTGACCGACACTTGCGAGTCGAACGGCGGTACGCGGTCCTGCAGCTTCATCAGTTCATCGGCGATGTCCTCGGGCAACAGGTCGCGGCGAGTGGACAGGATCTGCCCGAACTTGATGAAAATCGGCCCCAGGTCCTGCAACGCCAGGCGCAGGCGCGCGCCACGGCTCAGGTCCAGGGTCTTGCGCGGGAACCAGCGCCACGGCAACGCGTAACGCAGTGCCCGCAGAAACCACGGCAGTGGCAAGGCGAACAGCAGGTCATCGAGGCGGTAGCGGATCACGACGCGCTGGATGCGCAACAAACGGCGGACGGCAAGCAGCTTCATGCGTTATCGCTTGGGTCGAGGGATCGGGAAAGGCGCTCGAAACGCGCCTCGAGACGTTCCAGATCGAGCTTGATCTGGTCCAGTTCACTGAATCGGGCTTCGGCTTCGCGCTGACCGACAAGGGTGCGCGATTCTTCGGCCAGGTATTCGCCCAGGTTCTGGCCCAGGCTGGCAAAGCCTTGCTGGTACCAGCGGGCGCGACTGCGCAGGTGGCCGCCGACCAGTTGTGTGGCGACCGGGCCGAGCCAGCGCGAGAGCTCGTACTCCCAATCCAGCTCCAGGTCCTGGAGGATCGCCGCCAGCTCCAGCAGCACGCCGCTGTCGCCATCGAGTTCGACTTCAGGGGCGTGCAGGACGGAAGTCTTGTCCTTGCTCATGGCCAGTTTCAACAGGCTCGAAGCCGGTGCACGCAAGGTGCAGTCGGCGCCGGTTTCCCACTGGGAGGCGAGCATCAGGCCTTCGTCGCTGGGCAGGATGAACAGGTGCAGCGCCGGGCTGCGGCAATCGACGGCAATCACTTTGCCGGTCAGATGCGCCAGCCGCGGCAGCGCCGTGCTGTCGAGACGCAGCACCCGGTTCAGGCCGAGTTCAACGCTGGCGAGCAGGCCGGCGAGCAGCATCAGGGCTTGATGCCGCGGTGCAGGGCAACGATGCCTGCGGTCATGTTGTGATAGGTCACGCGGTCGAAACCGGCCTCGACCATCATCGACTTCAGGGTTTCCTGGTTCGGGTGCATGCGGATCGATTCGGCCAGGTAGCGATAGCTTTCCGAGTCGTTAGTGATCAGCTTGCCCATCAGCGGCATGAAGGCGAACGAGTAGGCGTCGTAGGCCTTGGACATCAGCGCGTTGGTCGGCTTGGAGAACTCCAGCACCAGCAAGCGGCCACCCGGCTTGAGCACGCGCAGCATCGAGCGCAGGGCGTCTTCCTTGTGGGTCACGTTGCGCAGGCCGAAGGCGATGGTCACGCAGTCGAAATGGTTGTCCGGGAACGGCAGTTTTTCCGCATCGGCCTGGACGAATTCAACGTTGCCGGCCACACCCAGGTCCAGCAGGCGGTCACGGCCAACCTTGAGCATGGACTCGTTGATGTCGGCCAGTACGACCTGACCGGTCGGGCCTACCAGGTGCGAGAACTTCCTGGTCAGGTCGCCGGTACCGCCGGCGATGTCGAGCACGCGATTGCCGGCACGAACGCCCGACAGTTCGATCGCGAAGCGCTTCCACAGACGGTGCATGCCGCCCGACAGAAGGTCGTTCATCAGGTCGTACTTGGCGGCTACCGAATGGAAAACCTCAGCGACTTTTTCCGCTTTCTGGCTTTCCGGAACGTTTTTGAAGCCGAAGTGAGTGGTGGGTTCGGCATCGCTGCCTTTGCGCTGATCAGTCATATCGCTGTCACCAAAAGAGAATGCGCGACATTCTAATCCCCAAGGCATGCTTTGTCTTGGCAAGGCTGAAGGTAAGATGGGCAACCATCGGGACGTTTTGACGCAGCAGAGGTCAAGATGCTCCGGGAAAGCATCCATAAAGCAGGAGTCATTCAATGGCCCGTATTAGTGTTGAACGTGCCCACGGCCTGGGCAAGGAAGCGGCTCGCGAGAAGGCCGACAAGCTGGCGCAGAAACTTTCCGATCAGTATGGCCTGGAGCCGCAGTGGTCTGGCGACACCCTGAACCTCAAGCGCTCGGGTGTGAAGGGTGCGGTGCATGTCAGTGAAGATTCGATCAAGGTCGATGTGGAACTGGGCCTGATGATGTCGGCCATGAGCGGCATGATCAAAGCGGAAATCGAAAAGGCGCTGGATAAGGCCCTGGTCTGATTTTCTGGTTGAAATGAGATCCCCTGTGGGAGCGGGCTTGCTCGCGAAGGCGGTGTGCCAGTGAAATTTTTATCAACTGACCCACCGTCTTCGCGAGCAAGCCCGCTCCCACATTTGTTTTGTGGTACGCCCGGCCTTTTATGTCATTTGTTAGGGTGCCGTTTCTAATTTTTCTCCCTACTTTGTGCCAGAGCCCGACACTTATCCGGGCAGTTCCTCAAACCTTCTGCGCGTGAGGTGCACCATGGCCAAAGTTATTTTGAAGAAAAAAATCGACGCATCGACCAGCGCGCTGGGCGACGTCAAATCCTATGCCCGCAAGATCTGGCTGGCAGGCCTGGGCGCCTACGCCAAGGTCGGCCAAGAGGGCAGCGAATACTTTCAAGAGCTGATCAAGGCTGGTCAGGTCGTTGAAAAGAAAGGCAAAAAAGTAGTCGCTGAGAAACTTGAAGCGGCCAATGCCGAGATCGTTGAAGTCAAGAGTGAAGTCAGCACTTTCAAAGGCCGTGTCGAAGTTCAACTCGACAAGGTCGAGAAAGCGTTCGACACGCGTGTCGCAAGTGCCTTGAATCGTATCGGCATTCCGTCTAAACATGACGTTGAGACACTCTCTGCTAAGCTCGATGAGCTGACGGCATTGCTCGAACGTGTCGCGCGTAAATCTTAAGGAGAACGGGATGGCTGTTAAAAAGAAAACCGAAAAAGAAGGCAGCTCGTGGATCGGGAAGGTTGAAGATTACTCCCGAAAAATCTGGCTGGCTGGTTTAGGCGTGTACTCGAAGATCGACACTGACGGCAGCAAACTCTTCGATGCATTGGTTAAGGACGGCGAGAAAGCCGAGAAGCTCACCAAGAGCGCTGTTGGCAAGACAGTCGACGCCGCCAAGGACTCCGCTTCTTCGGCCAAATCGCGCATCAGCGGCGTGAAAGATCGTGCACTGGGCAAGTGGGATGAGCTGGAAGGTGCTTTCGACAAGCGTCTGAACAGTGCCATCTCGCGTCTGGGCGTACCGAGCCGCAACGAAGTCAAGGCACTGCACAGCAAGGTCGAGACCCTGACCAAGCAAATCGAAAAACTGACCGGTGCCAAGGTCGCGCCTGTTGCGGCGAAAACCGCGGCAGCCAAGCCTGCTGCCAAGACTGCCGCCGCCAAGCCAGCCGCGAAAACGGCTGCCAAACCACTGGCAAAAGCAGCGGCTAAACCTGCTGCCAAACCTGCCGCTAAAACTGCAGCCGCCAAGCCAGCGGCCAAACCGGCTGCGGCGAAAGCTGTCGCCAAACCGGCTGCCAAGCCTGCGGCTAAAACAGCTGCAGCAAAACCCGCCGCCAAGCCGGCAGCCAAACCTGCTGCTGCGAAAAAACCTGCAGTGAAGAAGCCGGCAGCTCCAAAAGCCGCCGCGCCAAAACCAGCAGTAGCAGCTGCCAAGCCGGCAACCCCGGCAACCCCGGCAGCCGCTCCGGTCAGCGCCTCGAACTCCGCGACCGCGCCAACCCCTGCTGTCACACCGACTGCCGCGCCAGCTCCATCGACGCCAACCAGTCAGTCCTGATTTTCAGGGCTCAAGAAAACGCCCGGCCTGCCAAGGTCGGGCGTTTTTGTTTGTGAATGCACCCTGGAGCACGACAGAGATCCCCTGTGGGAGCGGGCTTGCTCGCGAAAGCGGTATGTCAGCCGATATCAATGCTGAATGATGAACAGCCTTCGCGAGCAAGCCCGCTCCCACAGGGGATAGTTGTGACCAGGGTTATCCGTGGTCTTCCAGATACGCCATCGCCATCTGTTCGGTCGCAGCCTTCATTGCTGGCAGCAAGTGTGGCGCCACCAGCATCATGATCTGGTAAACCACCAGCCGCACCTCGCCTTCGCGATCGAGAATTCGCTGGTAATCCAGTGAAAACAGCAGGGTCATGGTGATCTGTTCCACCAGTTGCCCTAACGCCTGAGTGTCGCTGACCAATTGCCCTTGAGCCTTCAATCGTGCGAGCAACGACGCCAGTGTGCGCTTGAGTGCATTGAGCAGGTTGCGAATACCCTTGGCCAGTTTCGGCAGGCGTCCGGCGAGGTTCGACAGGTCCTGGAACAGAAACCGGTAATGGGACAGGCGCTCGACGATCAGATGCAGGAACAACCAGTAATCTTCGGGGCCCAATTCGACGTCGGACGGTGGGTCGAGCAGCGGTTGCAGTTCACATTGGAAGCGCTCGAACAGCCCGAGTATCAGCGGTTCCTTGCCGTGAAAGTGGTAGTAGAGGTTGCCCGGGCTGATGCCCATTTCATTGGCAACTTCCATGGTGGAGACATTCGGTTCGCCCTTCTGATTGAACAACTGCAGGGCACATTCGAGGATCCGGTCGCGGGTTTTCATCCAGTCTTCTTAATGATCGGGTCTTGCCACGGCCGGCAGCGGCCGTGGCTCGTTGAACGTCAGCGCACGCGCACGTAAGTACCGGGTGCTGCCTCCATCGGTGGGTAGTTCTGGTTGCCGAGCGCCATGTGGGTTTCCTTCTGCGCGCCGGAGCGTTCCTGAATCCAGCTCAGCCATTGGGTCCACCAACTGCCGTCGACATGCCTGGCGTCGTAATACCAGGCGCGGGGGTCGCTGCTCAGTTTGCCGTTCTCGACGTAGTTGGCTTTTGGGTTGCTCGGCGGGTTGAGGATGCTCTGCACATGACCGCTGTTGGACAGCACGAAGCGCCGTTCGCCACCGAGCAACAGCGTTGAGCGATACACCGCATCCCACGGTGTGATGTGATCGTTGATGCCGGCGACGCTGAAGCTGTCGACGGTGACCTTCTGCAAATCGATCGGCGTGCCACACACTTCCAGTCCGCCCGGGTGGGTCAGCGGGTTGTGCTTGAAGAAGTCCAGCAGATCGCCGTGCAGAGCGGCCGGCAGACGCGTGTTGTCGTTGTTCCAGTAGAGGATGTCGAACGCCGGTGGCTCCTTGCCCAGCAGGTAGTTGTTGACGAAGTAGCTCCAGATCAAGTCGTTGGGGCGCATCCAGGCGAAGACCTTGGCCATGTCGCGGCCATCCAGCACACCTTTCTGATAGGAGCGGCGCTTGGCAGCCTCCAGTGTCTGCTCGTCGGCGAACAGCGTAGCGGGGCTGTCCAGCTGACTGTCGAGCAGGCTCACCAGATACGTCGCGCTGGACACCCTGCGCAGCTGCCGCTTGGCCTGCAAATGACCTTGCAGCGCGGCAATGGTCAGCCCGCCGGCGCAGGCACCCATCAGGTTGACCTCCCGTGCGCCGGTGATCGCCCGGCAGACATTCATCGCTTCTTCCACGGCTTCGACGTAGGTCGAGAGCCCCCATTCGCGGTGACGCACATCGGGATTGCGCCAGCTGATCATGAAGGTTTGCAGGCCGTTTTTAAGGGCGTACTGGACGAAACTGTTGTGCGGGCTCAGGTCGAAAATGTAGTACTTGTTGATTTGCGGCGGCACCACCAGCAGGGGCTTGGAATACTGCTTTTCGCTCATCGGCTTGTACTGGATCAATTCCAGCAGCTCGTTGCGGAACACCACGGCGCCGGTAGTAGTGGCGACTGTCCTGCCGACCTCGAACGCTTGCTTGGTGACTTGCCGGGGCAGGCCGTCGTTATGCAGCAGATCGTCCACCAGATGGCCGATGCCTCGCACCAGGCTGTTACCGCCGGAATTGAACAGCTCCTTGACCGCCAGTGGGTTGAGCAGGGTGTTGGAGGGCGATACGGCGTCGTTGAACAAGGTGAAGGCGAAGTGGGCGCGGGCGCGGTCGTCCGGGCTCATGTTGCTCTCGTCGATCCAGCTTTTGACCTGCTTCTGCCAGCTCAGATAGGCCTGCAGGCTACGGCGATAAAACGGGTTGAGGCTCCACGCCGGGTCGGCGAAGCGAGCGTCGTGCGGGTTGGTCGGGTGCAGGGTCTCGCCCAGCAGCACGCGGCCAAGCTGACCGCCGAGTTTGAGGGCATGCCGGGCGCTGTGCAGTGGGTTGCGCAAGCCATGGGCGGCCACACTGCGCAGGGTCGACAGCAGATCCCGGCCACGCAGACCGGTAATCGCACTCTGTGCATTGATGAACGCGGCGGGAGTCGCTAAGGACTCCCTCGCTGGTTTCTCGCGCATGATTCAACACTCCTTCGTCTTCAGGCCAAAAACAAACACACTGAACCAGAACACCATAGACGCTGTAACGGGTTGTTGCGCGGCGTGGCGTCCTGCCGACCGCTGAGGCAGCGCTTTAACTGCCCAATGGCGCCGGACGCGGATGCATCACCGCGCGCTGGCGCTCCTCCTCCAGGAATTTCATGATGATCGGGGCCACCGCTTCGGCCCGGGTAATCAGGAACAGATGACCGTCATCGATGATGTGCAACTGGGCGTTGG
This sequence comes from Pseudomonas sp. FW305-70, assembly GCF_058783925.1. NCBI lineage: Bacteria > Pseudomonadati > Pseudomonadota > Gammaproteobacteria > Pseudomonadales > Pseudomonadaceae > Pseudomonas > Pseudomonas sp. FW305-70. Next base: position 292,385 of record NZ_JBYSYZ010000002.1, on the reverse strand, counting down.
GAATCCGCCAGGCCAGCAAGCGCATGTTGACCAACGGGATCAACGGGTCATCGTCGCCGGCCAGTACCAGGGTCGGCTGGCGGATCTTGTGCAGCCAGTGGATGCTGGTCCAGCCGAGGCCGGCGAACAGTTGCCAGTAGTAACCGAGCTTGCCCGCCGAGCGCACCTTGGCCGCATGGCTGGCGGCCAGCGTCGGGTCGCGACGGAACGCACCCCCGTAGATCATCGGTGCAATGCGGATTACGTGGGACGGCTGGATGTAGCGTCGCGGGCTGGCCATCATCCACAACACTTTCGGCTTGCCCGGCACCATCACCGCACCAGCCGCCGTGGCGGCCAGCACGAGTTTCTTGCAACGCTCCGGATAGTCATACGCGAACTGCTGGGCCAGGGCGCCACCCCAGGACACGCCAATGACGTTGACCTGCCCGTAGTCGAGATAGTCGAGCATGCGCGCCGTGAGCTTGGCCAGCCGCGGAAAACGATACGGCCGGTTTGGCGTCGACGAACCGCCGACACCGGGTACGTCGAAGGCGATGACCTCCAGGTCCGGGTCCAGCGCGGCAATGAACGGGAACACCAGCTCCAGGTTGGCACCGATGCCGTTGAAAATCAGCAGGGGCGTCAAGTGAGGCTTGCCGGGGCGTACCGCCGTGCGGAGCGTCTGGCCATCCAGGTCGACGGTACGGAATATGAAGGGTTGCGGCATGCTTCAGGCCCTGTGGGTCGTTCTCTCGAATTCTTCCCGATCCCCTGTAGGAGCGAGCTTGCTCGCGATGAACTCAAGCGCAACGCGTTAATCCGGAAAGAACGCGTTATCGTTAACGTCCATCGCGAGCAAGCTCGCTCCTACAGGGGGGCGGGTGTGTCAGTTACCGCTCATGCACGTAAGTGCCCGGTGCAGCTTCGCCTGCCGGGTACGCCTTGTTGCCCAGTTTCAGCGGAGCTTTTTTCAGGTTGCCCGAGCGCTGTGCCTGCCAGGCCTGCCAATGCAGCCACCACGAATCGGCGTGCTTGGTCGACTCTTCCTGCCAGTCATCGGCGTTGGCGGGCATTTCAGTGCTGGTCATGTAGCGCGATTTCGGATTGCCCGGCGGGTTCAGAATGCTCTGGATATGCCCGCTGCTGGACAGCACGAATTCAACATTGCCGCCGAACAGTTGCGCCGACTTGTAGCAGGAGCGCCACGGGGTGATGTGGTCGCTGGTCCCGGCCAGGGAAAAGATATCGGCGGTAACCTGTTTCAGGTCGATCGGTGTGCCGCACACTTCCAGTGCATTCGGACGAATCAATGGATTGCTTTTGAACATTTCAATCAGGTCGCCGTGGAACGCAGCCGGTAACCGGGTGGTGTCGTTGTTCCAGAACAGGATGTCGAACACCGGTGGCTCGTTGCCCAGCAGGTAGTTGTTGACCCAGTAGTTCCAGATCAGGTCGTTGGGGCGCATCCAGGCAAAGACTTTCGCCATGTCGCGGCCTTCCAGCACGCCAGCCTGATAGGAGTGGCGCTTGGCGCTTTCGAGGGTTTGTTCATCGACAAACAGCGCCACATCGCTGTCCAGGGTAGTGTCGAGCACACTGACCAGCAGCGTGAGGGCGTTGACCTTGTTCTCGCCAATCGCTGCGTAATGGCCCAGCAGCGCGGTGCAGGTGATGCCGCCGGAGCAGGCGCCGAGCATGTTCACGTCCTTGCTGCCGGTGATCGCGGTGACCACATCGACCGCTTCCTTGAGCGCTTCGATGTAAGTCGACAGGCCCCACTCACGCTGCTCCTTGGTCGGATTGCGCCAGCTGACGATGAAGGTTTGCACGTTGCTGCGCAGGCAGAACCGCGCCAGGCTTTTCTCCGGGCTGAGGTCGAAAACGTAGAATTTGTTGATTTGCGGTGGCACCACCAGCAAAGGGCGCTCGTGCACCTGTTCGGTGGTGGGCTTGTACTGGATCAGCTCCAGCACGTCGTTGCGAAACACCACGGCACCTTCGGTCACGGCCAGGGTCTTGCCGACTTCGAATGCGCCCATGTTGACCTGGCTCGGCATGCCGCCGTTGTGTACCAGGTCCTTGGCCAGATGCGAGAGGCCGTCGAGCAGGCTTTTACCGCCGGTCTCGAAGAAACGTTTGACCGCTGCCGGGTTGGCCGCCGTGTTGGTCGGGGCGAAGGCCTCGGTCATGAGGTTGATTACGAAGTGCCCGCGGCTGACGTCTTTAGCCGGCAGGTTGCTGTCATCGATCCAGTCGTGGAGTTCCTTGCGCCACGCCAGGTAGGTTTGCAAATAACGTTTGTAGAGCGGGTTCTGGCTCCAGGCCGGATCGGCAAAGCGACGGTCATCGCTATTCGGAAGAAGCTCGGATTTGCCGAGCAGTACGTTCTTGAGTTCAAGACCGAAATGGGCGACATGCCTGGCGCTATGGATCGGTTGTTTGATGGCCTGCCTGAGCACCATGCGAGCAGAAGCCAGTAGATCTTTTCCACGCAATCCAACGACAGGATTCAGCCCCAAGGTGTTTTCGGAGGCTTGTTGCTTCAAGTCATCGTTATTCTTGTTACTCATCTACGACGCTCCAATGTCCTGAGACGAGTACCCGGGGCCTGCTGTGCAGTCACACAACCAATGCCAGGTACTGCTGCTCGGGTGACCGTTAATACTGCATCGCTGCTTTTGTTCGCAGTGAGCACTGCAGGGAACTTGCCAGTTCCATTGGTTACCCGAGTTTAATTTTTTTCGCAAGCAGGCCAATCGACGGCCCTGAAGCGGAGCATTCAAACAGATGAAATTAGAAAATGCCCTCTAAAGAGCAAGAGGCTCGGATTAGAGCATCAGCTTGACGACGGATTCGTTCGGGTCGCGGGTTTTTCCGGCCGCTTTGAGTTCCGCCAGATAATCCTCCCAAAGTGCGTCATAACGTCGCGCCAGTTCGTAGAGGTATTCCCAGGTGAACAGTCCGCTGTCGTGACCGTCATCGAAGGTCAGTTTCAGTGCGTACTGACCGGCCGGTTCTACCTTGGTCAGGCCGACGTTGATCTTGCCAAATTGCAGGATGGGTTTGCCGTGGCCCTGGACCTCGGCGGAAGGAGAGTGCACGCGCAGGAACTCGGCGGGCAGGGTGTATTCCTCGCCGGACGCGTATTTCAGCGACAGGGTTTTCGAGGCTTTGTGCAGCTTGATGTCGGTGGGAAGCATAGGAAGAGCCTTGGGCGGAAGCTACAAGCTGCAAGCTTAACTCAGCTTGCAGCTTGCAGCTTGCAGCTCTACAGAATGTAGCGGGACAGGTCTTCGTTCTGCGCCAATTCGCCCAGGTGGCTGTTGACGTAGTCGGCGTCGATCTGGATCACCTTGCCGTCATGGGTGCTGGCCAGGTCGCCGGCGCTGAACGACACCTCTTCGAGCAGGCGCTCGAGCAGGGTGTGCAGGCGACGGGCACCGATGTTTTCGGTCTTCTCGTTGACCTGCCAGGCGATCTCCGCGATGCGCTTGATGCCGCTCGGCTGGAACTCGATGCCCAGGCCTTCGGTTTTCAGCAGTGCGCAGTATTGCTCGGTGAGCGAGGCGTGAGGCTCGCTGAGGATGCGTTCGAAGTCTTCCGGGCTCAGGGCCTTGAGTTCGACACGGATCGGCAGACGGCCTTGCAGCTCGGGCACCAGATCGCTCGGCTTGCTCAGGTGGAACGCACCGGAAGCAATGAACAGGATGTGGTCGGTCTTGACCATGCCCAGCTTGGTGTTGACGGTGCAGCCTTCGATCAGCGGCAGCAAGTCGCGCTGCACGCCTTCGCGGGATACATCGACGCCACCGGAATTACCACGCTTGGCGACCTTGTCGATTTCGTCGATGAACACGATACCGTGCTGCTCGACGGCTTCCAGGGCCTTGGCCTTCAACTCTTCATCGTTGACCAGGCGGCTGGCTTCTTCGTCGCGCACCATCTTCAGCGCTTCTTTGACCTTGAGCTTGCGGGCTTTTTTCTTGCCCTTGCCCATGTTGGCAAACAGGCTTTGCAGCTGGTTGGTCATTTCTTCCATGCCCGGTGGCGCGGAGATGTCGACGCCGGCCATTTCGGCGACTTCGATTTCGATCTCCTTGTCATCCAGCTGACCTTCGCGCAGGCGCTTGCGGAACAGCTGGCGGGTGTTGGAATCGGCAGTCGGGGCGTCGTCGTTGCTGAAGCCCATGCGCGCCGGTGGCAGCAGGGCGTCGAGGATGCGCTCTTCGGCGGCATCTTCGGCGCGGTGGCGAACCTTGACGATTTCCTGCTCGCGCAGCAGCTTGATCGCGGCATCGGCCAGGTCACGAATGATCGATTCGACGTCGCGGCCGACATAGCCGACTTCAGTGAACTTGGTCGCTTCAACTTTGATGAACGGCGCATTGGCCAGTTTCGCCAGGCGACGGGCGATCTCGGTTTTGCCGACGCCGGTCGGGCCGATCATCAGGATGTTCTTTGGCGTGACTTCAACGCGCAGCTCTTCAGGCAGCTGCATGCGGCGCCAGCGGTTGCGCAGGGCAATGGCGACGGCGCGCTTGGCATCGTCCTGGCCGATGATGTGGCGGTTGAGTTCGTGGACGATTTCACGGGGAGTCATGGACATAATATTCAGTGGACCTCAAGCAAGAATGAGCCGTGGTGCGGTGGCTGCACGGACTTACTCGGCGCAGTCCTGCTCCTCAATGGTCTGGGTGTGGTTGGTGAATACGCAGATGTCGCCGGCGATGCCGAGGGCGGTTTCGACAATTTCCCGGGCTGACAGGTCGGTCTTTTTCAGCAGCGCGCTAGCCGCGGCCTGGGCGTAGGCGCCACCGGAACCCATGGCGATCAGGCCGTCTTCGGGTTCGACCACGTCACCGTTGCCGGTAATGATCAGGGAGGCGTCCTTGTTGGCGACCGCGAGCATGGCTTCAAGGCGGCTCAGGGAGCGGTCGGTGCGCCATTCTTTGGCGAGTTCGACGGCGGCGCGCACCAGGTGGCCCTGGTGTTTTTCAAGCTGGCCTTCGAAACGTTCGAAGAGGGTAAAGGCGTCGGCGGTGGCACCGGCAAAACCGGCAATGACCTGGCCGTGGTACAGGCGGCGAACTTTTTTCGCGTTGCCTTTCATCACGGTATTACCAAGGGAAACCTGGCCGTCGCCGCCCATGACGACTTTGCCGTGGCGGCGAACTGAAACGATGGTGGTCAAGGGGAGAGTCTCCACGCAGCGGGGCGAAAATGCCTTATGCCCATTCATATGGGGGTGGTGGAGGGTTTTTCAACTGTAAGGCGAGAGAGGGGACGAGTGGTGTGAGCCAGATGGGAGCGCTGGTGTTTGCCAAGGCCCCTTCGCGAGCAAGCCCGCTCCCACATTGGATCGCGGTCGAATGTGGGAGCGGGCTTGCTCCGGGCGGCGTTCCGACGAAGAACGATGACACGGTGCCTGTGGCAGTCGATCAGCGGTTCTGGCGTTGTTGTAACAACAGATTGCTGAAGCCGGCGCCGGCCAGTTGTTTCTGTGCCGTGGTCAGTTGCTCACGGTTGCTGAACGGACCCACTAATACCCGATACCAGGTTTCGTCCTTCACCGTACCGGACTCAACCGAAACGGCTTGGCCCAGCAGGATGATCTGCGCCCGAACCTTGTCCGCATCGGTCTCTTTGCGGAACGAGCCCGCCTGCAGGAAAAACTTCGTCACAGGCGCAGCCTTGACCGGTGGCGCTGGTGGCGGCGTGATCCCGGCCAATGCAGCCTGGGCGCGAGCCGTGTCGATCTTCGCCGCTTCGGCCGGGGTGACCGGCGTTGTCGGGATGGCCGGCACTTGCGGCGTTGGCAGGGTTTTTTCCGGCACGGCATCCGGCGGCACGATGACTTCCGATTCCGGCAGCAAGGTGTAGAAGTCGTACTTCGGCTTCACCGGTTGCGTCGGGCTCGGCGGGGTCTTGTTGGCCTCGGCGATCTTGCTGGCTTTCTGCTGTTGCTCGACCTTTTCACGCTTGACCGTGTCGCTGCCCTTGCCCGGTTCCAGCTTCATCAGGAACACGATGAACGCGCCGACCGTCAGGCCGATGACCATCCACAGCCAGCCCGGGATCGGTTGCTTTGCAGGAGCTTGGTAACGGCTGGCGCCACGCTTGGGTGCAGGTTTTTTCTTGGCAGCCAACTTACATACGCTCCAGAGTTTCCAGGCCCAAGAGTTCCAGGCCTTGCTTGAGGGTGCGTCCGGTCAGCGCGGCCAGGCGCAGGCGGCTCTGCATTTGTGCCGGGGTGTCGGCGGCAAGGATCGGGCAGTTCTCGTAGAAGCTGGAGAACAGGCCGGCGACGTCGTACAGGTAAGTGCAGAGGATGTGCGGGGTGCCTTTTTCGGACACGTTGTTCAGGATTTCACCGAACTGCGCGAGCTTCGCTGCCAGTTCGTGTTCGTGCGTCGCTTCGAGCACGATCTGGCCGTCGACTTCGCTGAAGTCCTTGCCGAGTTTGCGGAACACGCCGGCCACGCGGGTGTAGGCGTACAGCAGGTAGGGCGCGGTGTTGCCTTCGAAGTTGAGCATCAGGTCGAAGTTGAAGCTGTAGTCGCTGGTGCGGTGCTTGGACAGGTCGGCGTATTTCACTGCGCCGATGCCCACGACCTTGGCGATGTTGCGCAACTCGGCCTCGGCCAGCTCCGGGTTCTTGTCCTTGACCAGGGTGTAGGCACGCTCCTGGGCTTCGGTCAGCAGGTCGATCAGCTTCACGGTGCCGCCGTCACGGGTCTTGAACGGACGGCCGTCAGCGCCGTTCATGGTGCCGAAGCCCATGTGTTCCATTTCCATCGGATGGGTCACGAAACCGGCTTTGCGCGCCACGGCGAACACCTGCTGGAAGTGCAGGGCCTGACGCTGGTCGACGAAGTACAGCGCACGATCGGCCTTGAGCTTGCCACTGCGGTAACGCACGGCCGCCAGGTCGGTGGTGGCGTAGAGATAGCCTCCGTCAGCCTTGACGATGATCACCGGCAGCGGGTCGCCGTCGGCGTTCTTGAACTCGTCGAGGAACACGCACTGGGCGCCGTTGCTCTCGACCAGCAGGCCAGCGGCCTTCAAATCGTTGACCACGTTGATCAGGTCGTCGTTGTAGGCACTTTCGCCCATCACGTCGGCCATGGTCAGTTTGACGTTGAGCAGTTCGTAGATCTTCTGGCAGTGCGACAGCGAGATGTCCTTGAACTTGGTCCACAGTGCCAGGCAGTCGGCATCGCCGGCCTGCAGCTTGACCACCAGGCCACGGGCGCGGTCGGCAAACTCTTCGGATTCGTCGAAGCGTTGCTTGGCGGCGCGGTAGAAGTTCTCCAGGTCCGACAGCTCGTCGCTGGTGATCGGGTTTTCCTGCAGGTAAGCCATCAGCATGCCGAACTGGGTGCCCCAGTCGCCGACGTGGTTCTGACGGATCACGGTGTCGCCGAGGAATTCGAGAACGCGGGCCACGCCGTCGCCGATGATGGTCGAGCGCAGGTGGCCGACGTGCATCTCCTTGGCCAGGTTCGGTGCCGACAGGTCAACCACGGTGCGCTGTACCGGGCCGGCCTTGCGCACGCCGATGTGGTCATCGGCCAGGGCAGCGTCCAGGCGGGTCGCCAGGGCGTCGGTGTTCTGGAAGAAGTTCAGGAAGCCGGGACCTGCGATTTCGGTCTTGGAAACGTTTTCGTCAGCCGGCAGCGCGGCGATGATTTTTTCCGCCAGATCGCGGGGCTTCATGCCGGCCGGTTTGGCCAGCATCATGGCAATGTTGCTGGCGAAGTCGCCGTTCTTCTTGTCGCGGGAGTTTTCCACCTGGATCGCCGGCGACAGGCCTTCAGGCAACACACCTTCGTTGACGAGTTGGGTGATGGCTTGTTGGATCAGCTGGCGAATGGTGTCTTTCATGGTCTTCTCTTTCGACCGCAGGCGCGGCGGCGCATCATGCGCTGGTGGAAAAACTGGGCATTATCCGTTGCGAAGACGGGCTTGCCAACCTTAGCAGGCAGGTTGTGGATGTGTGGTGACAATTAGGGCCTCTTCGCGAGCAAGCCCGCTCCCACAGGTTTCGAGGTGGATACAAAATGTAGTTCCCCCCCGGAGATCCACTGTGGGAGCGGGCTTGCTCGCGAAGGCAGTCCCAAAATTAATACAAATCGACCGGGTCAACATCGAGCGACCAACGCACCGCTCGACCGCTCGGCATCTGCTCCAGCACCAACAACCAACCGGCCAGCAACCGATGCAACGGCGCCCGCGCCGTAGCCTGCAACAACAGCTGGGCCCGATAACGCCCTGCCCGTCGCTCCATCGGCGCCGGCACCGGCCCCAACAGTTCGATCCCGGTCAAGCCCTGTTCAGCCAGCAAACGCTCGGCCTCGCTGCACGCCTCATCGAGAAAACCTTCGGCCTGGCCCGGTTTATGCGCCTCGGCCCGCAACAACGCCAAATGGGCAAACGGCGGCAAGCCAGCCGCACGGCGTTCGCTCAGGGCCTGTTCCGCGAAAGCGAAATAGCCTTGCTCGGTCAGTTGCACCAGCAGCGGGTGGTCGGCCAGGTGCGTCTGGATAATCACCTTGCCCGGCTCTTCGGCGCGGCCTGCGCGGCCGGCGACCTGGACGATCAACTGCGCCATGCGCTCGCTGGCGCGGAAGTCGCCGGAGAACAGGCCGCCGTCGGCGTCGAGGATCGACACCAGCGTCACCCGGGGGAAGTGGTGGCCTTTGGCAAGCATTTGCGTGCCGATCAGAATGCACGGCTGGCCTTTCTGAATGGTCGCGAACAGCTGGTTCATCGCGTCCTTGCGCGATGTGCTGTCGCGGTCGACCCGCAGCACCGGATAGTCCGGGAACAGAATCGCCAGGCGCTCCTCGGCCCGCTCGGTGCCGGCGCCGACGGGGCGCAGATCGACCTTGTTGCATTTCGGGCACTGGCGCGGCACGCGTTCGACGTAGCCGCAGTGGTGGCAGCGCAGCTCGCCGTAACGCTGATGGACGGTCATTCGCGCATCGCAGCGCTGGCACTCGGACATCCAGCCGCAATCGTGACACAGCAGGGTCGGGGCGAAACCGCGGCGGTTGAGGAACACCAGTACCTGCTGCCCGGCAGCCAGGGTCTGGCCGATGGCCTGTTGCATCGGCCCGGAAATGCCGCTGTCCAGCGGGCGGCTTTTCACGTCCAGGCGCAGGAAGCGCGGCTGTTTGGCCCCACCGGCCCGCTCATTCAGGCGCAGCAGTCCGTAGCGGCCGGTGTAGGCGTTGTGCAGGCTTTCCAGGGAGGGCGTGGCGGAGCCGAGGACGATCGGGATGTTTTCCTGTCGCGCCCGCACCAGCGCCAGATCGCGGGCGTGGTAGCGCAAGCCTTCCTGCTGTTTATAGGAACCGTCGTGCTCTTCGTCGATGATGATCAGGCCGGGGTTCTTCATCGGCGTGAACAGGGCCGAACGGGTGCCGATAATGATGTCGGCCTCACCGTCCCGGGCGGCCAGCCAGGCATCGAGGCGTTCGCGGTCATTGACCGCCGAATGGATCAGCGCGATGCGGGCATTGAAGCGCTGTTCGAAGCGCGCCAGGGTCTGCGGGCCGAGGTTGATTTCCGGGATCAGCACCAGTGCCTGCTTGCCGGCCTCGAGGGTTTCGCGGATCAACTGCAGATAGACTTCGGTCTTGCCGCTGCCGGTGACGCCGGCCAGCAGGAACGCGTGGTAACTGTCGAAGCCGGCTCGAATGGCCTCATAGGCGGCGCGCTGCTCCGGGTTCAGTGGCAGTTCCGGTTGCGCCAGCCAGTGTTCGTGGCGTGCACCGGGGGCGTGGCGACGGATCTCGACCTGCACCAGCTCCTTGGCCAGCAGCAAGTCCAGGCTGTCCTTGCTCAGCATCAGTTTGCTCAGCAACTGATGGGCGACGCCGTGGGGATGCTGGGCCAGCGTGGCCAGGGCTTCACGCTGGCGCGGGGCGCGGGCGATGCGCGGATCATCGAGGCTGGCGCCTGGCGTGGCAGACCAGAAGCGTTCCTGTCGCGCTTCTGCCAGCTCACCTTGGCGCAGCAGCACCGGCAATGCCCAGCTCAAGGTGTCGCCGAGGCTGTGCTGGTAATACTGGGAGGTCCACAGGCACAGCTTGAACAGCGCAGGCGGCAGCGGTGGCGTAGCGTCGAGCAAGGCCAGGGCCGGCTTGAGTTTCTCGGCCGGCACTTCGCTGGTATCGGTGACTTCCACCAGAATTCCGATCATCTCGCGCCGGCCGAACGGTACCCGCAGGCGCATGCCGGGGTGCAGTTGGGCACGCAGGACGCCGGCCGGAGCGCGGTAGTCGAACAGGCGGCGCAGCGGCGAAGGCAGGGCGAGGCGCAGAATGGCGTCGGGCACGCGGGGATCTCGATCAGCGGAATAAACAGCAGGGCTACGACCTGTGGGAGCGGGCTTGCTCGCGAAGACGGGGTGTCAGTCAGCATTAAGTAGCCTGACACACCGCTTTCGCGAGCAAGCCCGCTCCCACAGGGGCGGCGATTTGGCCGGGAGCCTAGCAGACGACTGGTTTGAGCGACAGCTTGCGTGAACAGGATTGTCTGGTAGAATCCGCGGCCTAATTACGTGCGGTATTCAACAATAGTGTTGGGTGGCGGCACGCTAGCCCGAGGAAAACACCATGAAAGCTGATATCCATCCAGAATACCCGGCAGTTGCTGTTACCTGCAGCTGCGGCAACAAGTTCGAAACCCGTTCGACCTTCGGCAAAGCCCTGGCGATCGACGTTTGCAACGAATGCCACCCGTTCTACACCGGTAAGCAGAAGACTCTGGACACTGGCGGCCGCGTTCAGCGTTTCGCAGACCGTTTCGGTGCTTTCGGCGCGAAAAAGGCCTAAGGCCGATCAACTTGGGAAGCCGCTGCGGTTTTTCCATGCTGATGAAAAAGGCGTCCCTCGCGGGCGCCTTTTTTGTGTCCGCGATTTGGCTGCCTGGCGCGCAGGCCATTTGTCCGACACCAGGCGGCCTGACGTCCGTCGCGGTGCAGCGGGTGGTGGATGGCGACACCCTGCGTCTGAGCGATGGCCGCAATGTGCGCATGATCGGCTTGAACACGCCGGAGCTGGGCAAGCAGGGCCGTTCCGACGAACCCTTCGCCGTGGCCGCACGCAAACGCCTTGAAGCATTGGTGGCGGCGAGTGACGGGCGAGTCGGGTTGGTGCCCGGCAAAGAAAGCAAGGATCATTACGGCCGCACGCTGGCCCATGTCTATGGCGCGGATGGCGCCAACCTGGAAGCGCAAATGCTCGCCGAAGGCTTGGGTTTCCAGGTGGCCGTGGCGCCGAATGTCGATCTGGTCGCCTGTCAGCAAGCTGCAGAGCGCAACGCTCGACAGGCGGGGCTCGGTGTGTGGCGCCAGTCGCCTGTACTGAAAGCGGAGCAGATCGTCACTTCCGGTTTTGCCGTGCTCAGCGGTCGTGTGAGCAAGGTGCAGCGCAATCGGGGTGGGGTTTGGATCGAGTTGCAGGACTCGGTTGTATTGCGCGTTGCACCCAATCTGCTGGCGCGTTTCGATGTGAATTCGCTGGAAAGCCTCAAGGGCAAGCAGATCGAGGCGCGCGGCTGGGTGCTGGATCGTTCGCGACGTGGCGGACTGAAAGAAGGGCAGGCGCGCTGGATGTTGCCCTTGACCGACCCGGCGATGCTTCAAGTGGTGCAGCGATAAAAAATTGTAGACATTTTTTAAGTCGATTGTGAACAGTCTAGCCCTTGTGAGCCGTGGCTCTTGGCCCAAAGTCGTAAGGGCGGGCGCTTGACAGGGGTGACCAGTCAGTCTTGTGGGGACTTTGCGAGGCGCGTATCCTCGCTGACCAGTCTGTCCAACAGTAAAAAGCGGAATGCCAAAATGTCTGATCTGAAAACTGCCGCTCTCGAATATCACGCCAATCCTCGTCCAGGGAAGCTGAGTGTCGAGCTCACCAAGGCCACTGCTACCGCTCGCGACCTGTCGCTGGCCTACAGCCCGGGCGTAGCCGAGCCAGTACGCGAGATCGCCCGCGATCCCGAGCTGGCCTACAAGTACACCGGCAAAGGCAACCTGGTTGCAGTCATTTCCGATGGCACCGCGATTCTCGGCCTGGGTAACCTCGGCCCATTGGCCTCCAAGCCAGTGATGGAAGGTAAAGGCGTACTGTTCAAGCGCTTCGCCGGCATCGACGTTTTCGACATCGAAGTCGACTCCGAAAGCCCGCAGGCCTTCATCGACACCGTCAAGCGCATCTCCATCACCTTCGGTGGCATCAACCTGGAAGACATCAAGGCACCCGAGTGCTTTGAAATCGAACGCGCTCTGATCGAGCAGTGCGATATTCCGGTATTCCACGATGACCAGCACGGCACCGCTATCGTGACCGCGGCCGGCATGATCAACGCCCTGGAAATCGCTGGCAAAACCCTGCCGGAAGCCAAGATCGTCTGCCTGGGTGCCGGCGCCGCCGCCATCTCCTGCATGAAGTTGCTGGTGAGCATGGGCGCCAACATCGAAAACATCTACATGGTCGACCGTACCGGTGTGATCCACTCCGGCCGTGACGACCTGAACCAGTACAAGGCTGTGTTCGCTCACGCGACCGACAAACGCACCCTGGCTGACGCCCTGCAAGGCGCTGACGTGTTCGTAGGCCTGTCCGGCCCGAACCTGTTGAGTGCTGAAGGCCTGCTGTCGATGGCGCCGAACCCGATCGTGTTCGCGTGCTCCAACCCTGATCCGGAAATCTCCCCGGAGCTGGCACACGCCACCCGTAGCGACGTGATCATGGCGACCGGTCGTTCCGACTACCCGAACCAGGTCAACAACGTACTGGGCTTCCCGTTCATCTTCCGTGGTGCCCTGGACGTTCGCGCCAAGCGCATCAACGAAGAAATGAAAGTGGCTGCGGCCAACGCCCTGCGTGAACTGGCCAAGCTGCCAGTGCCTCAGGAAGTGTGCGACGCCTATGGCGGCATCAAGCTGGAATTCGGTCGTGAGTACATCATTCCGAAGCCAATGGATGCCCGTCTGATCACCCTGATCTCCGATGCCGTGGCTAAAGCCGCCATCGAGACCGGCGTGGCAACCCTGCCGTATCCGAAGAACTACCCGCTGAAAAGCGTGGATGACGTGTTCAACGGCTAAGCCGTTGTAGTGCTTCAACCGATAGCCCCGGCTCATTTGAGTCGGGGCTTTTTATTGCCTGCTGCTTATGTGTTGTCTGTACAGGCCTCTTCGCGGGCAAGCCCGCTCCCACAGGGTCGGAGGCGTACATAAAACCTGTGTTCACCATCGCCCACTGTGGGAGCGGGCTTGCCCGCGAAGAGGCCGTACCAGACAACATCAAAACCGGCAGGCAAAAAAAGCCCCGCTCTTCTTTCGAAGGCGGGGCTTTTCATCATTGCTGTAATCAGAACAAATCGATCGGCGCAGCCTCATCCGCTGGCAATGGACTGCCCGGCGCATTGCCGTTACCGAGCTCGTTGCCCGACGGCGGCGTATCTTCGGCCTTGAACAGCTCGAAGTAGGCGCCTGGCGTGCCCGGGCTGGCCGCGCGGCCGCTGACCGGGTCGACCCGCAGGCTCAGAAGGCCTTCCGGCTCCGCTTGCGTATGCGGCGGCTTGTCTTTGAGTGCTGCGCCCATGTAGTTCATCCAGATCGGCAGCGCGACGGTGCCGCCGAATTCCTTGCGGCCCAGGCTTTCCGGCTGGTCGAAACCGGTCCATACGGTGGTCACGTAATCGGCGTTGTAACCGGAGAACCAGGCGTCCTTGGATTCGTTGGTCGTACCGGTCTTGCCGGCGATGTCCGGGCGGCCCAGGGCCAGTGCGCGGCGACCGGTGCCGAGCTTGATCACGTCCTCAAGCATGCTGTTGAGGATGTACGTGGTGCGCCCGTCAACGATGCGTTCGGCCACGGCGGGTGCCTGTGGCGTCGGTGCAGCGCCCGGGGTCTCGCCCGGCGTTGCATTGACCGTGAAGGCTTGAGGTGCCGGTGCGGCAATGCCATCGCTGGCAGCGCCGCCCTGAGGCACGCTCGGCGGATTGGCGACGAACAGCGTGTCGCCGTTGCGGCTTTCAATCCTGTCGATGATGTACGGGGTGATCTTGTAGCCGCCGTTGGCGAAGGTGCTCCAGCCGGTGGCGATCTCCATTGGCGTCAGGGTCGCGGTGCCCAGCGCCAGGGACAGGTTGGGTGGCAGGTCCTGTTTGTTGAAGCCGAAGCGAGCGATGTAGTCGATGGTCTTGCCAACGCCCATCGCTTGCAGCAAGCGGATCGACACCAGGTTGCGCGACTTGTACAGCGCTTCACGCAGGCGGATCGGGCCGAGGAACGTGTTGGTGTCGTTTTTCGGCCGCCAGACTTTGTCCAGATACTCGTCGACGAACACGATCGGGGCATCGTTCACCAGGCTGGAGGCCGTGTAGCCGTTATCCAGTGCGGCGGCGTAGACGAACGGTTTGAAGCTCGAACCCGGCTGGCGCTTGGCCTGCAATGCGCGGTTGTAGTTGCTCTGCTCGAAGGCGAAACCGCCGACCAGGGCGCGAATGGCACCGTTCTGTGGGTCCAGGGACACCAGCGCGCCTTGGGCCTGCGGGATCTGGCTGAACTTCAGCGAGTTGTCCGGCTGACGCTGAACGCGAATCAGGTCGCCGACCTGGGCCACGTCCGAAGGCTGCTTCGGGTTGGCGCCCATGCTGTTGGTGTTCAGGAACGGACGGGCCCACTTCATGGTGTCCCAGCTGACGTGTTCCTGGCCGGTGCGGGTCAGCACCTGCAGGCCGCTCTTGTCGACCTGGGTCACGATGGCCGGTTCCAGGCCGCTGATGGTGCGTTGCTTGGTCAACTCGGTTACCCAGGCTTCACGCGTCTTGCCCGGAAGCCGCGACTCGGGGCCGCGATAGCCGTGGCGCTGATCGTAGGTCATCAGGCCTTCGTGGACGGCGGTGTTGGCCAGTTCCTGAAGGTCGCTCGGCACCGTGGTGGTGACGCGGAAGCCTTCGGTATACGCGTCGCTGCCATAACGCCCGACCATTTCGGCACGGGCCATTTCGGCGATGTACGGCGCGTTCACTTCCGGAGTCGGTACGTGATAGCTGGCGTTCAGCGGCTCGTTGATCGCGGCGGTGTAGTCGGCCTCGCTGATTTTGCCGAGTTTGTACATGCGCCCCAGGATCCAGTCGCGACGCTCCTTGCTGCGCGCCGGGTTGGCCAGCGGGTTGAAGCGCGATGGTGCCTTCGGCAGGCCGGCAATCATTGCCATCTGCGCCAGGCTGACATCGCGGATCGATTTGCCGTAATAGACCTGCGCCGCCGCCTCGATGCCGTACGCACGGTTACCCAGGTAGATCTTGTTGACGTACAGCTCGAGGATCTCGTCCTTGGTCAGCTGTCGTTCGATCTGCAGGGCCAGCAGGATCTCGGTGGTCTTGCGCGAAAAGCTGCGTTCGCTGGTCAGGAAGAAGTTCTTCGCCACCTGCATGGTGATCGTGCTGCCACCGGACTGGATGTGTCCGCTTTTGATCAGTTGGGTCGCGGCACGCATCAGGCTGCTGGGATCGACGCCATAGTGGTTGGCGAAATTGTCGTCCTCAGCACTTAGTAACGCATTAATGAAATTGGGGGGAATATCGGCGAAACGGATCGGTGTGCGGCGCATTTCGCCGAACTCTGCAATCAACTTGTTATCGCTGCTGTAGACCCGCAAAGGAATCTGCAACTGGATGCTTCTCAGCGCCTCCACGGACGGCAGCCCGGGACTAAGGTAGAGGTACGCCCCGCTCAGACCCAGAAGGAGTCCGCAGAAAACCGCGACGATGGACCAACCGAAAAACTTCAGCAGACGAATCAAGGCTTTTGGATATCCAGGGTAAAAATGAATTGGGCAACAGGGTTCAGGCTAAATGAGAACGACCCGCGCTTGAGCAAATGCGGAAAAAAAACGCTGGGCATTATAAGCATTTTTCTGATCGGGAGCGCGGTTGGCGCTGCTGTCAAGACGGGCGGATTGAACGCAATGGACATTGCAGAGTCCGTAACTCACGGAAAGTCATAGGGAATTGGTAGTGCCAGGACTCTTCAACAAAAAATCCAGTACGCTCCTCGGAATCGATATCAGCTCTACCTCGGTAAAGCTTCTGGAATTGAGCCGTCAGGGCGAACGCTTCCGGGTCGAGGCTTATGCGGTCGAGCCTTTGCCCGTCGGCGCGGTGATCGAAAAGAACATCGCTGACCTCGAGGGCGTGGGGCTGGCCCTCGCGCGCGCGCTGACCAGGGCCAGAACCGGCCTCAAGGGTGTGGCCGTGGCTGTGGCAGGCTCGGCGGTGATCACCAAGATCATCGAGATGGATGCCGCTCTTTCCGAAGACGAAATGGAAAGCCAGCTGAAGATCGAGGCGGATCAATACATTCCTTATCCCCTGGATGAAGTCGCGATCGACTTTGAAGTCCAGGGCACCTGCGCGCGCAACCCGGAGCGGGTCAACGTGCTGCTCGCGGCTTGCCGCAAGGAAAACGTCGAGGTCCGCGAGGCAGCCCTGGCTCTGGCCGGACTGACCGCTCGCGTAGTCGATGTCGAGGCCTATGCACTGGAGCGTTCATTTGGGTTGCTGGCCAGTCGGCTTGCGGTTTCCGAGGAACCTTTGACGGTCGCAGTGGTGGATATCGGCGCCACCATGACCACCCTGAGCGTGCTGCACAACGGGCGGATTATCTACACCCGTGAGCAACTGTTCGGCGGTCGGCAGTTGACCGGGGAAATCCAGCGTCGCTATGGCCTGACGCTGGAGCAGGCGAGTCTGGCGCAAAGGAAGGGCGGCCTGCCGGAAGACTATACCGGCGAGGTCTTGCAGCCCTTTCAACAGGCACTGGTGCAGCAGGTGTCGCGCTCGTTGCAGTTCTTCTTTGCCGCCGGCCAGTACAGCGCCGTCGACCATATCCTGCTGGCCGGCGGTACCGCGTCGGTTCCGGGGCTGGACCGTTTGATCGAGCAGCAATTGGGCGCGCCGACCCTGATCGCGAACCCTTTTTCCGACATGACGCTGGGCAGCAAGGTCAATGGTGCCGCCCTGACGAGTGATGCCCCGGCGTTGATGATCGCCTGTGGTCTTGCCCTCAGGAGCTTCGACTGATGGCACGGATCAACCTTTTACCCTGGCGAGAGGAGCGGCGTGAAGTTCGCCGCAAACGCTTCCTGCTGGTCCTGGTGGCCGCTATGGCGGGTACGATGGGTGCGGTGCTGGTTGCCAACCAGGCCATCAGCCGTGCCATCGACCGGCAAATCGCCCGTAACGATTACATCGGCAGGCAAATCGCCGTGGTCGATGAGCGGATCACGCAGATCAATGATCTCAAGGAGCGCCGCCAGCAACTGATCGAGCGCATGCGCATCATTCAGGGCCTGCAGGACAACCGCCAAATCAGCGGGCGAATATTTGACCAGTTGGCGCAGGCACTGCCTGACGGTGTGTATTTCACCGAAGTGAGAATGACCGGAAAAACCTTGTCCATCACCGGTGCTGCGCAATCCAACAACCGTGTTTCAGACTTGATGCGCAACCTCGAGGCATCAGACTGGTTTGATGCGCCAAGCCTGACCGAAGTCAAGGCCGCAGCTGCCGGTCAGGTGGAGCAGGCCAACGTCTTCCAGTTGACCGTTCGCCAGACTCAACCCGCAGCCCCGGAGGGAGGCAAATGAGCCTGTCCGAATGGTTCGAAGGGCTGCGCAAGATCGACATCAATGAGCTGGACACCAGCAACATGGGAGCCTGGCCGCCGGCGATCAAGTGTCTGGTGGCCGGTTTGCTGATGCTTGTGGTGCTGGCCTTGGGCTACAACTTTTCCACTCGCGACCTCGAGAGCCAGCTCGATCTGAAGCGTGAGGAAGAGTCGACGCTCAAGGAGCAGTTCGCCGGTAAAGCGCGCATGGCGGCGAATCTCGATCTCTACACCCAGCAGCTCAAAGAGATGGAGAACGCTTTCGGCGTGCTGTTGCGGCAACTGCCCGGCGACACCGAAGTGCCCGGCTTGCTGGAAGACATCACGCGTACAGGTCTGGGCAGTGGCCTGGAGTTCGAGGAGATCAAGCTGCTGCCGGAGGTCGTCCAGCCGTTCTACATCGAGTTGCCGATCCAGATCACGGTCACCGGGGGGTACCACGACCTGGCCACCTTCGTCAGTGGCGTGGCCGGGTTGCCGCGAATCGTCACCTTGCACGATTTTGACCTTGTCCCCGTCAGTCCCCAGGGGGCTCCGAAACTGCGCTTGAGCATCCTCGCCAAGACCTACCGCTACAACGAAATGGGGCGGCATCCATGAATCCGGCACGTTGTTTTCCGATGGTGCTGTTGCTGTCTGTTCTGTCCGGTTGCGGCGCTGGCGATGACTACAGCGATCTGGACGCTTACCTGAGCGAAATACGCCTGCGCGGGCCGGGCAGTATTGAACCAACGCCGGTATTCCGGTCTTACCCGGCATTCACCTACGACGCAGCGGACCTGCGCAGTCCGTTTTCACCACAGATCAGTGCTGATCTGGCGGCCCATCGGCGGGGTTCGCGCAACGTCAAACCCGACCCTGACCGGGTCAGGCAATACCTCGAAGGTTTCAACATCGAGCAGTTTGAAATGGTCGGCACCCTTTCCAATGCGACAGGTTCCTTTGCCCTGTTGCGCGGGGCGGGTGGCGTTCACCGCCTGAAGGTCGGTGATTACCTGGGGCGTAACGACGGACGAATCGTTGCGATCAGTGGTTCGCAAGTCGATGTGGTTGAAATTGTCCCTGATGGTCAGGGTGCGTGGCTGGAGCGTCCCCGGACCATCCCTTTGAAAGAGCACTCATAGTGGAACCCGAATAATGAACAGGATTTTTTCCGCCTTCGGCCTTTCGCTATGGATAGCGATGTTGTCGCCGATGGTACAAGCGGCCAATCTCAAGGCGCTGGATGTCGCCGCACTGCCGGGAGACCGGGTCGAGTTGAAGTTGTCGTTCGATGCACCGCCCCCGCTGCCTCAGGGTTACATGACGGAGTCGCCGGCCCGGATTGCGCTGGATTTGCCAGGTGTCGCCAGTCAACTGGCCAGCAAGACTCGCGATCTCGGTAGTGGAAATGCCCGTAGTGCAACGGTGGTGGAGGCCGGGGGACGTACGCGATTGATCATTAACCTGGCTCAGTCGGCCCCGTACGACTCGCGAATTGAAGGCAACAATTTGCTGGTGGTTGTCGGGCAGGGCGTCAAACCGTCGACACCCAGGCCGACGGCCCCGGCAATGCCGGCACGCGCCGCTGCGACGCCAGGCAAGGCCATTCGGGGTGTGGATTTTCAGCGAGGGACGCAGGGCGAGGGCAACGTGGTGATCGACTTGTCGGACCCATCGATTGCGCCCGACATACAACAGCGCGAGGGCAAGATTATTGTCGGGTTTGCCAAAACCCGATTGCCCGAGCCGTTGCGCGTGCGTCTGGATGTGAAGGATTTCGCCACCCCCGTGCAGTTCGTCAAGGCCAGCGCGAGCGGCGATCGAGCCATCATCAGCATCGAGCCCGGTGGTGCGTTCGATTACTCGACCTATCAGACCGACAGCAAGCTCACGGTCAGCGTTCGCCCGGCGACGGTCGACGACCTGCAAAAGCGCAATGCCGGGCCACAGGCTTACAGCGGCGAGAAGCTTTCGCTGAACTTCCAGGACATCGATGTGCGGTCGGTGCTGCAATTGATCGCCGATTTCACCAACCTCAATCTGGTGGCCAGCGACACGGTGCAGGGTGGCATCACGTTGCGTCTGCAGAACGTGCCGTGGGATCAGGCGCTGGATCTGGTGCTGAAAACCAAGGGGCTGGACAAGCGCAAGGTCGGTAATGTCCTGCTTGTTGCGCCGGCCGATGAAATTGCTGCCCGTGAGCGACAGGAACTGGAATCACAAAAGCAGATTGCCGATCTGGCGCCGTTGCGCCGGGAACTGTTGCAGGTGAATTACGCCAAGGCGGCGGACATCGCCAAGCTCTTCCAGTCGGTGACCAGTGCCGAAGCGAAACCCGACGAGCGGGGGTCGATCACTGTCGACGAGCGCACCAACAACATCATTGCCTACCAGACCCAGGACCGGCTTGATGAGCTGCGCAGGATCGTCACGCAGCTGGATATCCCTGTGCGTCAGGTCATGATCGAGGCGCGCATTGTCGAAGCCAACGTCGACTATGACAAAAGCCTCGGGGTGCGTTGGGGCGGATCGATACAGAACCGGGGAAACTGGAACACCTCCGGTGTCAGCAATGGACTCAACGGGTCGTCGACCATTGGCACGCCCGGCAGTACCAGCACCAACTCGCCGTTCGTCGACATGGGCGTAGCCAACAACACCTCGGGAATCGGCATCGCGTTCATCACCGATAACGTCTTGCTGGACCTGGAACTGACGGCCATGGAGAAAACCGGCAACGGGGAAATCGTCTCGCAACCCAAGGTGGTCACGTCCGACAAGGAAACCGCCAAGATCCTCAAGGGCACCGAGATTCCCTATCAGGAGGCCAGTTCCAGTGGCGCGACTTCGGTGTCGTTCAAGGAGGCTTCGCTGTCGCTGGAGGTGACGCCGCAGATCACGCCCGACAACCGGATCATCATGGAGGTCAAGGTGACCAAGGACGAGCCGGACTACCTGAACAAGGTCCAGGATGTACCACCGATCAAGAAAAACGAGGTCAACGCCAAGGTCCTGGTCAACGATGGCGAGACCATCGTCATTGGCGGCGTTTTCTCAAATACTCAGAGCAAGGTCGTAGATAAGGTGCCATTTCTTGGCGATGTGCCGTATCTTGGCCGCCTTTTCCGGCGTGATGTGGTTTCGGAGAAAAAATCCGAGCTGCTGGTATTCCTCACTCCGCGTATCATGAACAATCAGGCGATTGCTGTGAGTCATTGATTCTGTGCGAAATTTGATTCTTGTAGGACCGATGGGTGCTGGAAAAAGCACCATCGGCCGGTTGCTGGCCAAAGAGCTGCGCCTGCCATTCAAAGATTCCGATAAGGAAATTGAATTGCGCACGGGCGCCAATATCCCTTGGATCTTCGATAAAGAAGGCGAACCGGGCTTTCGTGATCGCGAGCAGGCAATGATTGCCGAGCTGTGCGATTACGACGGAGTGGTGCTGGCGACAGGTGGTGGCGCGGTCATGCGCGAAGCCAATCGTCGGGCACTGCATGCCGGTGGGCGGGTGGTTTATCTGCATGCGTCGGTCGAGCAGCAGGTCGGCCGCACGGCCCGTGACCGCAATCGACCATTGTTGCGAACTGCCGATCCGGCCAAGACCCTTCGGGATCTGTTGGCGATCCGCGATCCGCTTTACCGGGAAATTGCCGACCTGGTGGTCGAAACCGATGAGCGACCACCACGAATGGTCGTACTCGACATTCTAGAGCGCCTGCAGCAGTTGCCACCCCGTTAAAGCGCCGCGCGAAATGCGCTATCCTCGGCGTTTGGCCATGACCGCTCAAGGTTGTGGCAGATGGCTACCGAACGGCGTCACACCAGCAGATGCCGTGGATATTCGTTAACTCAAGGCAGGACGCCTGATTCATCTTCACTGTGGGGACACATGCAGACACTCAAGGTTGATCTAGGCGAGCGCAGCTACCCGATTCATATTGGCGAAGGTTTGTTGGATCAGCCCGAGCTGCTGGCCCCGCACATTCGCGGACGGCAAGTGGCGATCGTCTCCAACGAGACTGTTGCACCGCTCTATCTTGAGCGTCTGACCCGCAGCCTGGCGCAGTACTCGGTGATTTCCGTGGTGCTGCCCGACGGTGAAGCCTTCAAGACCTGGGAAACCCTGCAGCTGATTTTCGACGGTCTGCTGACCGCGCGACATGACCGCCGCACCACGGTGATCGCCCTCGGTGGCGGTGTGATCGGTGACATGGCCGGCTTTGCCGCCGCCTGCTACCAGCGCGGCGTCGATTTCATCCAGGTTCCGACCACGCTGCTGTCGCAGGTCGACTCCTCGGTGGGCGGCAAGACCGGGATCAACCATCCGCTGGGCAAGAACATGGTCGGCGCCTTCTATCAGCCGAACGTGGTGCTGATCGATACCGCCAGCCTCAATACCCTGCCGGCGCGCGAACTGTCCGCCGGTCTGGCTGAAGTCATCAAGTACGGGCTGATCTGTGATGAGCCGTTCCTGACCTGGCTCGAAGACAACGTCGACCGCCTGCGCAACCTGGATCAGCAAGCCCTGACCTATGCCATCGAGCGCTCTTGCGCAGCCAAGGCCGCGGTGGTCGGTGCCGATGAGAAAGAGACGGGCGTTCGTGCCACGTTGAACCTGGGCCACACGTTTGGCCACGCCATCGAAACCCACATGGGCTATGGTGTCTGGCTACATGGAGAGGCGGTGGCTGCCGGCACCGTGATGGCGCTGGAAATGTCCGCGCGACTGGGCTGGATCAGCGAGCAGGAGCGTGATCGCGGCATTCGTCTGTTCCAGCGTGCAGGGCTGCCTGTCATCCCGCCAGAAGAGATGACAGAAGCCGATTTCCTCGAACATATGTCCATTGATAAAAAAGTGATCGACGGTCGTTTGCGCCTGGTGCTGCTGCGCCGCATGGGTGAAGCGGTGGTGACCGACGATTATCCGAAAGAGGTTCTACAGGCCACGCTGGGGGCAGACTACCGCGCCCTGGCTCAGCTTAAAGGTTAATAAGAACACGATGACTAGTTTGCATGCCGACGAGGCTTTCCTCGGCCATTACCAGTTGAGTCATGACCCTTTTGCTCCACGGGTGCCTGGCTTCAAATTTTTCCCGGCCCAGCGCAAACCCGTGCTGGGGCAGTTGCATCACCTGGCCCGCTACAGTCAGCTGTTGCTGGTGGTCACCGGTCCCGAGGGCAGTGGCAAGACCCTGCTGCGTCAGGCCCTGGTCGCCAGCACCAACAAGCAGTCGGTACAAAGCGTGGTGGTGTCCGCCCGTGGCGCCGGCGATGCGGCCGGCGTGCTGCGTCAGGTGGCCCAGGCGCTGAATGTCGCCCAGGCGGATGCCGACGCTATTCTGGCCCAGGTGGTGCAGCTTGCACTCACCGGCCAGGAAGTCTATTTGCTGGTCGATGATGCCGAACAGCTCGATGAGTCCGGCCTTGAAGTTCTGATGGTCCTGGCGGCCGGTGCGCCTGAAGGTCGCCCGCATGTGTTCCTGTTCGGCGAGACCTCGCTGATCGCTCAGCTTGAGGCTTTGCATCTCGAGGAAGAGCGATTCCACGTCATCGAACTGCAGCCCTATACCGAGGACGAAACCCGCGAGTATCTGGAGCAGCGGCTCGAGGGCGCTGGCCGCGGCATCGAACTTTTCACCGCGAATCAGATCTCTGATATTCACGAAAGCTCCGAAGGTTGGCCTGGCAGCATCAATCAGGTCGCCCGCGATGCGATGATCGAAGCCATGATCGCCAGCCGCTCTGCGGTCAAGCGTCCAAAAATGGGGTTCAATATGCCGAAGAAACACGTATTGGCGATTTCCGCCGTAGTCGTGGTTGCGGTAGCTGCCGCCTGGATGATGCCGGGTCGCAACAAGGCACCGACCACCGGTGCGCCCGCCAATGAACAGGCGCAACTGCCGCTTGGCCAGGGCCAGCCAACCGCGAATGGCGGTGCTCCGGCCGTCGAATTCGCCGGCAACACGCAGCCGATGCCGTTGCCGTTGGTCGGCAACTCGCAACCGGTCATGCGCGCCCCGCTGGCTGAGGCCGCAGGCGGCATTACCGAAGGCGACGACGGCGTTCCGGTTGAAGGCTCCAGCGCCACACCGCCGACGGTGACCACCACCGCGCCGCCTGTGGGCGTTCCTGCCGGCCCTGCGCCGACGCCGGCTGCCAAACCGACACCTGCGCCGGCACCTGCGCCGACTCAGGTCGCCACCGCCAAGCCAGCCCCTGCTCCAGTGGCCAAGCCTGCTCCAGCGCCAGCCAAGCCAGCCGTTGCTGCGGCGGCCAAGCCTGCCGAGAAACCGGCTCCGGCGGCCAAAGCGGCTGGTGGCACCTGGTACGCCGGTCAGGCACCGGGCAACTACGTGGTGCAAATCCTCGGCACCAGCTCCGAAACGGCCGCGCAAAGCTTCGTCAAGGAGCAGGGCGGCGAGTACCGCTATTTCAAGAAAGTCCTCAATGGCAAGCCGCTCTACGTGATCACCTACGGCAACTTCGCCAATCGTGATGCAGCCGTTTCCGCCATCAAGGCCTTGCCAGCGAAGGTTCAGGCTGGTAAACCTTGGCCTCGCACTGTCGCCAGCGTCCAACAGGAACTGGCAACAACTCGCTGAAGATTCGGCGGCCTTACCCAGGCCGCCTCTCCAAGCACCTCAAAATTTCTACAAGTGCGCGCTGCCTTCCAGGCCGCGTGCCTTGTGGTGTCTGCGTCACAGTAGTCTTTGAGTCGTTGCGGTCAAAATTAAAAAAGTTTTGACTAGCACAGCAGATCGCTTTAAACCTTTCACAAATGCGACATGGATTTGCGACATTTCGTCGTCAAATTTGTGAGGCCAAGTGTCGGTGTGTACAATGACCTCCCTTTTGTCCCCGCAAAGCTGGCGTACGTTCGGCGCGGATGGCAAGTGGTTGAATTGAAAAGAAATTTGCCTCGATCAGAGGCAGCCTGGTGAGAAAGTGTCTATGAAAGCAGGTCTGTACCAACCAGATGAATTCAAGGATAACTGTGGTTTCGGCCTGATAGCCCATATGCAGGGCGAGCCCAGTCATACCCTTTTGCAAACGGCCATCGAGGCCCTGACCTGCATGACCCACCGCGGTGGGATTAATGCCGACGGCAAGACCGGTGACGGTTGCGGTCTGCTGATTCAAAAGCCGGACGTGTTCCTGCGAGCCATCGCCCAGGAAACCTTCGGCGTCGAAATGCCCAAGCAATATGCGGTGGGCATGGTCTTCTTCAACCAGGACCCGGTCAAAGCCGAAGCCGCTCGCGAGAACATGAACCGCGAGATCCTGGCCGCTGGCCTGCAACTGGTCGGCTGGCGCAAAGTGCCGATCGACACCAGCGTCCTCGGCCGCCTGGCCCTTGAGCGCCTGCCACAGATCGAGCAAGTGTTCATCGGTGGTGAAGGCCTGAGCGACCAGGACATGGCCGTCAAGCTGTTCACCTCCCGTCGTCGCTCGTCCGTGGCCAACGCCGCCGACACCGACCACTACGTCTGCAGCTTTTCGCACAAGACCATCATTTACAAAGGCCTGATGATGCCGGCGGACTTGACCGCCTTCTATCCGGACCTGAGCGATGAGCGCCTGCAAACGTCGATTTGCGTGTTCCACCAGCGCTTCTCCACCAACACCCTGCCCAAATGGCCGCTGGCTCAACCGTTCCGCTTCCTGGCGCACAACGGCGAGATCAACACCATCACCGGCAACCGCAACTGGGCCGTGGCCCGTCGCACCAAGTTCACCAACGACCTGATGGACCTGGAAGAGCTCGGCCCGCTGGTCAACCGCGTGGGTTCGGACTCCTCGAGCATGGACAACATGCTGGAG
Organism: Pseudomonas sp. FW305-70; assembly: GCF_058783925.1. Taxonomy (NCBI): domain Bacteria; kingdom Pseudomonadati; phylum Pseudomonadota; class Gammaproteobacteria; order Pseudomonadales; family Pseudomonadaceae; genus Pseudomonas; species Pseudomonas sp. FW305-70. Next base: position 266,908 of record NZ_JBYSYZ010000002.1, on the reverse strand, counting down.
CTGATGGTCACCGGTGGCATCGACCTGTTCCGTGGCGTGCGGATGATCATTCCGCCAGCGTGGCAGAACGTCGAGACCATGGACCCGGATCTGCGTGCGTTCTACGAATACAACTCGATGCACATGGAACCGTGGGACGGCCCGGCTGGCGTGGTAATGACCGACGGTCGCTACGCGGTGTGCCTGCTCGACCGTAACGGTCTGCGTCCGGCGCGTTGGGTCACCACCAAGAACGGTTTCATCACCCTGGCTTCGGAAATCGGTGTCTGGAACTACCAGCCTGAAGATGTGATCGCCAAGGGTCGTGTGGGCCCGGGCCAGATCTTTGCCGTGGACACCGAAACCGGTCAGATCCTCGACACCGATGCGATCGACAACCGCCTGAAGTCCCGTCATCCGTACAAGCAATGGCTGCGCAAGAATGCCCTGCGCATCCAGGCGACCATGGAAGACAATGACCACGGTTCGGCGTTCTACGACGTCGATCAGCTCAAACAGTACATGAAGATGTACCAGGTCACGTTCGAAGAGCGCGACCAGGTGCTGCGTCCACTCGGCGAACAGGGCTACGAAGCCGTGGGCTCGATGGGCGACGATACGCCGATGGCCGTGCTGTCCCAGCGCGTGCGCACGCCGTACGACTATTTCCGCCAGCAGTTCGCGCAGGTCACCAACCCGCCGATCGACCCGCTGCGTGAAGCCATCGTCATGTCGCTGGAAATCTGCCTCGGTGCCGAGCGCAACATTTTCCAGGAGTCGCCGGAACACGCCTCGCGCGTGATCCTCAGCTCGCCGGTCATTTCCCCAGCCAAGTGGCGCTCGCTGATGAACCTCGATCGTCCGGGCTTCGAGCGCGCGATCATCGATCTGAACTACGACGAAAGCGTCGGCCTCGAAGCGGCCATCCGCAACGTCGCCGATCAGGCCGAAGAAGCCGTGCGCGCCGGTCGTACCCAGGTTGTGCTGAGTGACCGTCACATTGCCCCGGGCAAGTTGCCGATCCACGCTTCGCTCGCCACCGGCGCGGTGCACCACCGCCTGACCGAAAAAGGCCTGCGCTGCGACTCCAACATCCTGGTGGAAACCGCGACCGCTCGTGACCCGCATCACTTCGCCGTGTTGATCGGTTTCGGTGCCTCTGCCGTTTATCCGTTCCTGGCTTATGAAGTGCTGGGTGACCTGATCCGTACCGGTGAAGTACTGGGCGACCTCTATGAGGTGTTCAAGAACTACCGTAAAGGCATCACCAAGGGCCTGCTGAAGATCCTGTCGAAGATGGGCATCTCGACCATCACTTCGTACCGCGGTGCGCAGTTGTTCGAGGCCATCGGCCTGTCCGAGGAGGTCTGCAACCTGAGCTTCCGTGGCGTGCCGAGCCGTATCAAGGGTGCGCGTTTCGTCGACATCGAAGCCGAGCAGAAAGCCCTGGCCACCGAAGCCTGGAGTCCGCGCAAGCCGATCCAGCAAGGCGGCCTGCTGAAGTTCGTCCACGGTGGCGAATATCACGCGTACAACCCGGACGTGGTCAACACCCTGCAGGCGGCTGTGCAGCAGGGCGACTACAGCAAGTTCAAGGAATACACCTCGCTGGTGGACAACCGCCCGGTGTCGATGATCCGCGACCTGCTGAAAGTCAAAACCCTCGACACTCCGTTGGATATGAGCGAGATCGAACCGCTGGAATCGGTGCTCAAACGCTTCGACTCCGCTGGTATCTCCCTGGGCGCCCTGTCGCCGGAAGCTCACGAAGCCCTGGCCGAAGCCATGAACCGCCTCGGTGCGCGTTCCAACTCCGGCGAAGGCGGCGAAGACCCGGCACGCTACGGCACCATCAAGAGCTCGAAAATCAAGCAGGTTGCCACTGGCCGCTTCGGTGTGACTCCGGAATACCTGGTCAACGCTGAAGTGCTGCAGATCAAGGTCGCCCAGGGCGCCAAGCCGGGCGAGGGTGGTCAACTGCCGGGCGGTAAAGTGAACGGTCTGATCGCCAAGCTGCGTTACGCAGTGCCAGGCGTGACCCTGATCTCGCCTCCACCGCACCACGACATCTACTCGATCGAAGACTTGTCGCAGCTGATTTTCGACCTGAAACAAGTCAACCCGAAAGCGCTGGTCTCGGTGAAGCTGGTAGCGGAAGCGGGCGTCGGCACCATCGCCGCCGGTGTGGCCAAGGCCTACGCGGACCTGATCACCATCTCCGGCTACGACGGTGGCACCGGTGCATCGCCGCTGACCTCGATCAAATACGCGGGCGCGCCGTGGGAACTCGGCCTGGCCGAAACCCACCAGACCCTGCGCGGCAACGACCTGCGCGGCAAGGTCCGGGTACAGACCGACGGCGGCCTGAAAACCGGCCTCGACGTGATCAAGGCGGCCATCCTCGGCGCTGAAAGCTTCGGCTTCGGCACCGCGCCGATGATCGCCCTGGGCTGCAAATACCTGCGCATCTGCCACCTGAACAACTGCGCCACCGGCGTCGCGACCCAGAACGAGAAGCTGCGCAAGGACCACTACATCGGTACCGTCGACATGGTGGTGAACTTCTTCACCTACGTCGCCGAAGAAACCCGTGAGTGGCTGGCCAAGCTGGGCGTGCGTTCCCTCGAGGAGCTGATCGGCCGTACCGATCTGCTGGAAGTCCTCGAAGGCCAGACCGCCAAGCAGCATCACCTCGACCTGACTCCGTTGCTGGGCAGCGACCACGTGCCGGCGGACAAACCGCAGTTCTGTGGCGTGGACCGCAACCCGCCGTTCGACAAAGGCCTGCTGGCCGAGAAAATGGTCGACATGGCCACCTCGGCGATCAACGACCTGAGCGGCGCTGAATTCGCCCTGGATATCTGCAACTGCGACCGTTCCATTGGTGCACGGATCTCCGGCGAAATCGCGCGCAAGCACGGCAACCAGGGCATGGCCAATGCGCCAATCACCTTCCGCTTCAAGGGCACTGCGGGCCAGAGTTTCGGTGTGTGGAACGCCGGCGGCCTGAACATGTACCTGGAAGGCGACGCCAACGACTACGTCGGCAAGGGCATGACCGGCGGCAAGCTGGTGATCGTGCCGCCGAAGGGTAGCGTCTACCGCACCCAGGACAGTGCCATCATCGGCAACACCTGCCTGTACGGCGCTACCGGCGGCAAGCTGTTCGCCGCTGGCACCGCGGGCGAGCGCTTCGCCGTGCGTAACTCCGGTGCCCACACCGTGGTGGAAGGCACTGGCGATCACTGCTGCGAGTACATGACCGGTGGTTTCGTCTGCGTGTTGGGCAAGACCGGTTATAACTTCGGCTCTGGCATGACCGGTGGTTTCGCCTATGTGCTCGACCAGGACAACAGTTTCGTTGACCGGGTCAACCACGAACTGGTGGAAATCCAGCGGATCAGCGGCGAGGCGATGGAAGCCTACCGTAGCCACCTGCAACGCGTGCTGAACGAGTACGTCGAGGAGACCGACAGCGAGTGGGGTCGTGAACTCGCCGAGAACCTCGATGATTACTTGCGTCGTTTCTGGCTGGTCAAACCTAAGGCGGCGAGCTTGAAATCTCTGCTCTCCAGTACTCGTGCGAATCCGCAGTAACGACGCAGCTGCAAGCGGCAAGCTTCAAGCCGCAAGTTAACAGCAGAGCGCGTTGTGCCTGCCATCGTGATTGTCTTGCAGCTTGAAGCTTGTAGCTTGAAGCTGTCGTGTAAGAGGTTTTGAAGATGGGCGAACGTCTCAGCAACGACTTCCAATTCATCGAGGTCGGGCGCAAGGATCCGAAGAAGAAACTGTTGCGTCAACGCAAGAAAGAGTTCGTGGAAATCTACGAACCCTTCAAACCCCAGCAGTCGGCCGACCAGGCCCACCGCTGCCTGGGTTGCGGTAACCCGTATTGCGAATGGAAGTGCCCGGTGCACAACTTCATTCCCAACTGGCTGAAGCTGGTGGCCGAGGGCAACATCCTCCAGGCCGCCGAGTTGTCGCACCAGACCAACACCCTGCCGGAAGTCTGCGGCCGGGTGTGCCCGCAAGACCGTCTGTGCGAGGGTGCCTGCACCCTCAACGACGGCTTTGGCGCGGTGACCATCGGTTCGGTGGAGAAGTACATCACCGACACCGCGTTCGCCATGGGCTGGCGTCCGGACATGTCCAAGGTCAAGCCGACCGGCAAGCGTGTCGCGATCATCGGTGCCGGGCCTGCGGGCCTGGGTTGCGCCGACGTGTTGGTGCGTGGCGGCGTGACCCCGGTGGTGTTCGACAAGAACCCGGAAATCGGCGGTCTGCTGACCTTCGGCATCCCCGAGTTCAAGCTGGAAAAGACCGTGTTGAGCAATCGCCGCGAAGTCTTCACCGGCATGGGCATCGAGTTCCGCCTCAACACCGAGGTGGGCAAGGACGTGACCATGGAGCAACTGCTCGAAGAATACGATGCCGTATTCATGGGCATGGGCACCTACACCTACATGAAGGGCGGTTTTGCCGGTGAAGACCTGCCAGGCGTGTACGACGCGCTGGACTTCCTGATCGCCAACGTCAACCGCAACCTGGGCTTTGAAAAGTCGCCGGAAGATTTCGTCGACATGAAAGGCAAGAAGGTCGTGGTCCTGGGCGGTGGCGACACGGCGATGGACTGCAACCGTACGTCGATCCGCCAGGGCGCCAAGTCGGTGACCTGCGCCTATCGTCGTGACGAAGCGAACATGCCGGGCTCGCGCAAAGAGGTGAAGAACGCCAAGGAAGAAGGCGTGAAGTTCCTCTACAACCGCCAGCCGATCGCGATTGTCGGCGAAGACAAGGTCGAAGGCGTGAAGGTGGTTGAGACCCGTCTCGGCGAGCCCGACGCCCGTGGCCGTCGCAGCCCCGAGCCGATCCCGGGTTCCGAAGAGATCATCCCGGCCGACGCCGTGGTCATCGCCTTCGGTTTCCGCCCTAGCCCGGCGCCGTGGTTCGAGCAGTTCGAGATCCAGACCGACAGCCAGGGCCGCGTTGTGGCACCGGAGCAAGGCCAGTACAAGCACCAGACCAGCAACCCGAAAATCTTCGCCGGTGGCGACATGGTGCGCGGTTCTGACCTGGTGGTGACGGCGATCTTCGAAGGCCGTAATGCTGCTGAAGGGATCCTGGATTACCTGGGCGTCTAAGCACCCGATCCAGACTTGAAATGCAGTAAACATGTGGGAGCGGGCTTGCTCGCGAAGAGGGAGTGTCAGTCGACAGTTTTGTTGCCTGACAAACCGCATTCGCGAGCAAGCCCGCTCCCACAGTTGTTTCGCGGTGTTGCTAAACTCTTTATTTCATTGCGACAAATTGACCCGATAGACAAAAGCCTCCGCTCTTGCCGTGCCTTTTGCGCCCGGCTCTGAGAAAATGCCCGCACTTTTTTTCCGGATGCCGACATGACTGCCCTGAAGAACGACCGTTTCCTGCGCGCCCTGCTCAAGCAACCCGTAGACGTCACTCCCGTGTGGATGATGCGTCAGGCCGGTCGCTACCTGCCTGAATACCGCGCCAGCCGCGCCAAGGCCGGCGATTTCATGAGCCTGTGCATGAACCCGGCGTTCGCTTGCGAAGTCACGATGCAACCGCTCGACCGTTATCCGCAACTGGACGCGGCGATCCTCTTCTCCGACATCCTGACCATCCCCGATGCCATGGGCCAGGGCCTGTACTTCGAAACCGGCGAAGGTCCGCGCTTCAAGAAGGTCGTCAGCACCCTGGCCGACATCGAAGCCCTGCCGATTCCCGATCCGCAGAAAGACCTCGGCTACGTGATGGATGCGGTCAGCACCATCCGTCGTGAACTGAACGGACGTGTACCGTTGATCGGCTTCTCCGGCAGCCCATGGACCCTGGCGACCTACATGGTCGAAGGCGGCTCGTCGAAAGACTTCCGCAAGACCAAGGCCATGCTCTACGACAACCCGCAAGCCATGCACCTGTTGCTGGACAAGCTTGCGCAATCGGTCACCAGCTACCTCAACGGCCAGATCATGGCCGGTGCGCAAGCGGTGCAGATCTTCGATACCTGGGGCGGCAACCTGTCGGCAGCGGCGTACCAGGAGTTCTCCCTGGCCTACATGCGCAAAATCGTCAGCGGCCTGATCCGCGAGCACGAAGGTCGCAAGGTGCCGGTCATCCTGTTCACCAAGAACGGCGGCCTGTGGCTGGAAAGCATCGCCGATGCCGGTGCTGATGCATTGGGCCTGGACTGGACCTGCGACATCGGCAACGCCCGTGCCCGTGTTGGCGACAAGGTCGCGCTGCAAGGCAACATGGACCCGACCGTGCTCTACGCCAAACCGGAAGCCATTCGCGCTGAAGTCGGACGCATTCTCGCCAGCTACGGCAAAGGTAGTGGCCACGTGTTCAACCTTGGTCATGGCATTACGCCGGAAGTCGATCCGGAACACGCCGGTGCATTCCTGCGTGCCGTGCATGAATTGTCGGCGCAATATCACGAGTGATCGTGATCTGACAAAACCCTCGGCTTTTCTGTGGGAGCGAGCTTGCTCGCGATAGCGGTCGATCAGTCAACAGAAATGTTGAGTGTAAAGCCCTTATCGCGAGCAAGCTCGCTCCCACAGTTACATGTGGATAGCAGGAAAAAGTGGCTTCAAGCTTTTACACCGCCTAATGGCAGCAACTTCGCCAGCTTCAGCGCGATCAGCAGCGCAATCACCAGCAGCGTGCCGATAAACAGCCCGATCCCGTTCCAGCCACCCAGGTGCCAGAACACGCCACCCGCCGTACCGGCAATGCTCGACCCGACGTAGTAGCTGAACAGGTACAGCGATGACGCCTGGCCCTTGGCCTTGGTGGCGCGGCGGCCGATCCAGCTGCTGGCCACCGAATGGGCACCGAAGAAACCAAAGGTGAACACCAGCATGCCGATGATCACCAGCGACAGCGGTGTGAACATTGTCAGCGCCAGGCCGGCGATCATCAGCGCGATGGTGCTCCAGAGCATTTTGCGTCGACCGAGCTTGTCGGCCAGGGCGCCGATTTTCGCCGAGCTGTAGATACCCGACAGGTACACCACCGAGAGCATCCCGACGAACGCCTGTTCCATGTGATACGGCTCGGCCAGCAGGCGATAGCCGATGTAGTTGAACAGCGTGACGAACGCCCCCATCAGCACAAAGGCCTCGAGGAACAGCAGCGGCAAGCCGGCATCGCGAAAGTGCATGGTGAAGCCGTCGAGCAGGCTGCGCGGGTGCAGCGAGCGGGAACGGAAGTTGCGCGATTCGGGGAGGATTTTCCAGAACACCGCCGCCGCAATCAGGGCCAAGCCGCCGATCACCAGCATTGCCGTGTGCCAACTGACGAAGTCGATCAGTACCCCGGTGATCAAGCGCCCGCTCATCCCGCCAATCGCGTTGCCGCCGATGTACAGGCCCATCGCCAGGCCGATGTGTTGCGGATGGATCTCTTCGCTCAAGTAAGTCATGGCGACCGCCGCCAGCCCGCTCAATGACAGGCCCACCAGCGCCCGCATCGCCAGCACCGCGTGCCAGCTCGGCAGCATCGCGCTGGCAAGGGTGCACAGGGCGGCGGCGAACAGCGCGGCAACCATCACCGGTTTGCGCCCGACGCGGTCGGAGATGGGGCCCGTGATCAGCAGGCCGAAAGCGAGCATGCCGGTGGCGACAGAGAGGATCAGGCTGCTTTGCGCCGCGTTGATGGAATATTCGTCGGACAGCAGCGGCATCATCGGTTGCACGCAATACAGCAGGGCGAAGGTCGCGAAGCCGCCGCAGAACAGCGCCAGCACCGTGCGCATGAACGCTGGCGTGCCTTTTTCGATGTAGATCTCCGCCAGCTCAACGGCGATAGCGTCCGTCGCTAAGGGAGGCACTTCATGGGCGAGTGGGGCGACAGCAGTTTTCACGGTGGGACCTCGGAGGACGCAGCCGGTCAGGCAATGAAAAAAGCATATAGCTGGCTAATGATTCAATCCAATATATTGTTCGACCTGTTTGATAGCTTTTACGACCTAATGGGGTTTCCATGGAATTGCGTCATCTGCGCTACTTCATCGCCGTCGCCGAAGAACTGCACTTCGGCCGCGCCGCACAGGTGCTGGGCATCTCCCAGCCGCCGCTGAGCCAGCAAATCCAGGCACTGGAACAGGAAGTCGGCGCGCGGCTGTTCGAGCGTACCAATCGTCGGGTCGAGCTGAGCGAGGCCGGTCGGCTGTTCCTGGAAGAGGCGCGGCTGGTGCTGGCGCAGGTTGATAAAGCGGCGGATGTCGCGCGACGGGCGCAACTGGGTGAGTTGGGTGAATTGAAGATTGGCTTCACCTCATCCGCCCCGTTCAACTCGACCATTCCCCAGGCGATTTTCTCTTTCCGTCAGCGTTTCCCGGCGGTGCATCTGAATCTGCGGGAAATGAGCAGTACCCAGGTGGCCGATGCGCTGGTGGACGAGTCGATTGAGGTCGGCATCATGCGCCCGCTCGGGCTGCCGGACTGCCTCAGCGTAGTCGAGCTGATGCGTGAGCCGCTGGTCGCGGTGCTCAGTTCCAAGCACCCGTTGGTAGAGGGGAGCGAAGAGGGCCTGTTTCTGTCAGCCCTGGCCCTTGAGCCTTTCGTGTTCTTTCCACGCAGCTATGGCAGTGGTCTGTATGCACAACTGCTCAGCCTGGCCCGGGACGCAGGCTTCAGCCCGCACTTTGCCCAGGAGGCCGGAGAGGCGATGACCATCATCGGGCTGGTGGCGGCGGGGCTCGGCGTTTCGGTGTTGCCGGCGTCTTATCAGCGGATGCGTATTGATGGCGTGGTTTATCGCCCGTTGCTTGATCCGGCGGCGGTGTCGGCGGTTTGGTTGGTGCAGCGCAAGGACCAGAAGTCGGCGATGGCCAAGGCGTTTGTTGAACTGCTGACGCGTAAGGTTGAAGGAGTGAAGTCGTAAGTAAGTCGTTGCACTCGGGACATTTTAAGTAATGGATTGAACTTAGTGGTTTTCCCGATTCTTGCGCAGAATCGATTTCTTTAGCTGAGTGCCATTGGATGCCACTTCAATATCAACCCAAGGAAGGCAGTGTGCTGATATGCGACTTCAGGGGCTATGAAGTTCCGGAGATGGTCAAGGTCCGACCTGTTGTCGTGATACGAAAGCACAGGAGCAACCGCTTGTTGGTAACAGTTGTTCCGCTGAGTACAACCGCTCCGGACTGTATGCTTGAACACCATCTGGAGCTAGCCAGTCATTTGCAGGGAGCGAGCCCGACCTGTTGGGCGAAATGCGATATGGTCGCGACAGTAAGTCTCTCCAGACTAGATCGAATCAAGAGTCGTGATCGCCAAGGAAATCGTGTGTACGTCATTTCACAACTTGAAACAGATGAGTTCCATGCCATCAAAGTCGCGGTGCGCAGGGCGTTGGGCTTGTGATTTCGCCGAGCTTGTCGAAAATAGGTGAGTTGCCATCTGTTGTCCGAGACTCCATTTCGGGCAATACTGATCGTGTTCCCGAAAGGGGCTTGTGAGACTCTGAGGATCCTGGTCAACCAGCAGTCGCAGAGCCGGACAGATAAGGGCGATGACAAGCCGATCTGTCTGTGAAGGGGCGCCGAAAGGCGCCCTTTGTCGTTTCTGGTGTTAGGGCCAACGCCTGAAAATCAGCGAAGTATTCACCCCGCCAAACGCAAAATTATTGTTCATCACGTATCGATTACTCATCTGCCGAAACTCGCCAGGTAGGTAGTCGAGCCTGCTCGCGAAAGCGTTTGCAAAAAACCCTAAAAAAACCAGCTATCTGGAACGAGGATGTATCGCTCCCTTCGGAAGGCTTGACCATCCGCTGTGGGACATTTCCGAAATCCATCGAAGAGGCTACAGCGCCTTGCGGCCTTGCCTACAACTACTCCAGAATCCGCCGGCTTGTGCGCTTTGAGGGCCATCGCTAACTTGATTCGCGTCACTGATTGTCAGTGATCGGGTTTAGCAGCCCGTATCGAAGTAAGCGCATTTGCGCTCCTGATAGGCAGGTATGTCCATACCTGCCCTTGACGGTGGCTGTGCGCAGGGCGCCTTAGGGCGCGCCGGTTTACTTCGTCCGGTCTGCTAACCTGCGTACAGCTGCCACCCTTATGATCTGCAACGATTCGGCGTGGCCGCCCATTTTCAGGACGCTGAATCATGACCAGTACAATCTTCCTCATCGCCCCCGACATCGACAACCGCACCCTGCTGGAATACGCCTGCGTGTCGCTGGCCTCGGCAAGCGTCATGGCGAGTGACTTCGCCAGAGACTTGAAGGGATCGCAGGGCCACACCCTGCTGGGGATTCAGCAATCGATCATGCTGGGGGAAATGGCGGTGAATCGGGTACTGGATAACCTTGATCCACCGTGATCGTCCGGGGAGGCGAGAACCCTTGTGGGAGCGAGCCTGCTCGCGAAAAACGTCCAGACAACGCGGTCATTCAGGCACCGCGCGTTATCGTTGACGTCCATCGCGAGCAAGCTCGCTCCCACAGGGAAAATATTCCAGGTTACGACCAGCGCTTGAAAATCAGCGAAGTATTTACCCCGCCAAACGCAAAGTTGTTGTTCATCACGTACCGGTTACTCATCTGCCGAAACTCGCCGCGCAGGTAGTCGAGCTTGCCGCAATGCGGGTCGACTTCGTTGAGGTTGAAGGTGTGGGCGTAGAGGTCGCGGTTCATCATTTCGATGCTGAACCAGGACTCCAGTGCACCGCAGGCGCCGAGGGTGTGGCCGAGGAAGCTCTTCTGCGAGCTGATCGGCATGTGTTCGCCGAACAGGCTGCTGGTGGCCAGGGTTTCGGCGATGTCGCCCTGTTCGGTGGCGGTGCCGTGGCCGTTGACGTAGCCGATGTCCGAAGGTGTCAGCCCGGCGTCTTCCAGGGCCAGTTCCATGGCCCGGCGCATGGTGACTTGCTCCGGACGGGTGGTGTGCTGGCCGTCGGCGTTGCTGCCGAATCCGACGATCTCGGCATGGATGTGCGCGCCACGGGCCAGGGCGTGTTCCAGTTCTTCGAGCACCAGCATGCCGCCGCCTTCGCCGATCACCAGGCCGTCGCGAGCGGTGTCGTAAGGGCGCGGGCTGCGTTGTGGGGTGTCGTTTTTCAGGCTGGTGGCGTAGAGCGCGTCGAAGACCATGGCTTCAGTCGGGCACAGTTCCTCGGCGCCGCCGGCGAGCATCAGCGGCAGGCGGCCGAACTTGATCGCCTCGTAGGCATAGCCGATGCCCTGGCTGCCGCTGGTGCAGGCGCTGGAGGTGGGAATCAGGCGGCCGGTGAGACCGAAGAAGATGCTGATGTTCGCCGCTGTGGTGTGCGGCATCATGCGCACGTAGGAATTGGCGTTCAGGCCTTCGGCCACCGAGTTGAGCAGCATGTTGCCGAACGCCTTGATCTCGTCGGTGCTGCCGGTCGAGGAACCGCAGGCGACGCCCATGCGCCCGTCCTTGATCGATTCGTCGCCCAACAGGCCGGCATCGGCCAGCGCCATCTCCGCCGCGCCCACCGCCAGCCGCGAGACCCGGCCCATGCTGCGCAGTTGCTTGCGGGTCCAGTGGCTCGGCACCTTGAAGTCATCGATGGGGGCTGCCAGGCGTGTGTTGAGTTCGGTAAAGCGATCCCACTCGTCCATCCGGCGGATGCCGCTGCGGTTGGCCGCGAAGTTGCCGGCGATGGTGTCCCAGTCGCTGCCCAGTGAGGTGATGCCGGCCATGCCGGTGACGACGACGCGCTTCATCAGCACAGGCCTCCGTTGACGGCCAGAACCTGCCGGGTGATGTACGAGGCTTCCGCCGACATCAGGAAATTCACCGCGCCGGCCACCTCTTCAGGGGTGCCCATGCGTTGTGCGGGGATCATTTTCATCAGTTCTTCCACCGGCACGTTTTCATCGAGCATGGCCGTGTCGATCAGGCCGGGGGCGACACAGTTAACGGTGATTTTGCGCTTGCCCAGCTCGATCGCCAATGCCTTGGCCGCGCCGATCAGCCCGGCCTTGGAAGCGCTGTAGTTGACCTGGCCACGGTTGCCGATCAGCCCGGACACCGAGGTGATGCAGACAATCCGCCCGGCGGCGCGACGCCGGATCATCGGCATCATGACCGGGTGCAGCACGTTGTAGAAACCGTCGAGATTGGTGCGCATCACCACATCCCAATCGTCCTCGCTCAGGGCCGGAAAGGCACCGTCGCGGGTCAGGCCGGCATTGAGCACCACACCGTAATAGGCGCCGTGGGTTTCCACGTCGGCTTCGAGAATTTCCTTGCAACGGGCGCGGTCGGCCACGTCGAACTGCAGGATGCGCGCACGACGGCCCAAGGCCTCGACTTCGGTCTTGACGGCTTCGGCGTCCGTCAGGCCGCTACGGCAATGCAGCACGATATCGTGCCCGGCCCGGGCCAGGCGCAAGGCGATGGCGCGGCCGATGCCACGGCTGGAACCGGTGACCAGTACGGATTCAGTCATGACTGGACTCCTTCGGGTTCATGAAGATATTGAGCGGCCTGGGGTGGGCGGTACACGTTCAGACGGGCGGTGGCGTGAATGCCGGGGGCGTTGATGTGGCACTCGAACACGCCCATGCCGTTGTCGTCCTCCAGGGAGCGAATCCCGTGGAGGGTCAACTCGGTGCCCGCCGGGAAGCTTTCAACGTTGCATTCGAATTTGCGGCTGCCGAGCAGGAAGCCCAACTCCACCGCATCGCCGCGCTGACGCGCATGGCAACCGGCAAAGGCGGCAACACTTTGCGCCATCAGTTCGATGCCGACCCAGGCCGGCAGGCTGCCGTCGGGGAGGTTGAACAGGCCATCGGGCTTGACGGTCAGGCGGGTGTGAATCTGCTCTTCATCGAACGCCAGGACCTGATCGATCAGGATCATGTCGCCGGCGTGGGGCAGCAGTTCGGCGAGCGGCCAGTCAATCATGGGGCGTCTCCGATAATCAGGCTGACGTTATTGCCACCGAAGGCAAAGGAATTGCTCATCAGGTAACGGGGTGCAATGGACGTCAGGCGAGTGGCCGGGGTCACCCATTGCAGCGGCGGCAATTCGGGATCGGGCTGTCCGTCCCAGACGTGCGGCGGCAGGGCATGCTCGCGATTGTCGGCGCTCAGGCTCAACCAGCAGAATGCCGCTTCCAGCGCCCCGGCTGCACCGAGGGTGTGGCCGGTCATGGGTTTGCTCGACGAACAGGGCACGCCGGCCGGGAACAGCGTTGCCACGGCCAGGCTTTCCATGGCGTCGTTGTGCTGGGTGGCAGTCCCGTGCAGGTTCAGATAAGCGATCTGCTCCGGTTGCAGGTTGGCGCGGCTCAAGGCTTTGCGCATGGCTTGCAGGGCGCCTCGACCCGTCGGCTCGGGGGCGGAAATGTGATGAGCATCGGAGCTGGCGCCGCTGCCGAGCAAGGCAATCGGCGGGCTGTCGCCTACGTGTCTGGTCATCAGGAACAGCACCGCCGCTTCGCCAATGTTGATGCCGTTGCGGTTCAGCGAGAACGGATTGCAACGTTGTTCCGAGACCGCTTCCAGCGCCGAGAAACCGTTGAGGGTCAACTTGCACAAGGTATCGACACCGCCACACAGCACCGCGTCGCAGACGCCCAGGTCCAACAGGCGCTGGGCACTCATCAGGGCTCGGGCACTGGAGGTGCAAGCCGTGGAAATGACATAGGCCGGCCCGCTCAATTGCAGCCATTCGGCGAGGAAGTTTGCCGGCGCACCCAGTTCCTGTTGCTGGTAGTCGTACTCGGGCGGGAACTGCTTTTCGCGCAGGTAGTGCGCCAGGCCCTGGCTGGCCTCGTCGATACCCGAAGTACTGGTGCCGAGCACGACACCGATGCGATCGCGGCCGTAAGTCTGGATCGCGCTGTCGATGTCCGGGCGGATTTGCAGCGTGGCTTCCAGTAACAGCTGATTGTTGCGACTGTGATGGCGCGACATGTCGGCTGGAAGGGTTGCCAGGTTGCCCTGGACCGCGCCGACCGGCAGCGTGCGTTGCGGCACCCAGCCGGCTTGTTCGTGCATGCCGCCGCAGTCGCCGGCAAACAGGTGGCGGGCAACCTCCTGCTTGTCGCGGCCCAGCGCGCAGACCAGTCCGAGGGCATTGAGGTAAGCCGTCATGGTGTTTCACCGCTCAGGGGCGTGACTTGATAGGTCGCACCGTTCGCAGTCATCAATTCAAAATTCTGCGGTTGTGCGTAGCGGACGTCCCAGCGCTCGGGCAGGGACCGTTGTCTGCCGTGCTGCCAGGCGCCGGGATAGTTGGCCGCCAGTTCATCATTTGGCGTCAGTGCAAACAGCAGCGCCGCGAACAGTTCCCGGGCTTGCGGGTTGGGTGGCAACAGGCCGTCGGCGTGCCAGGTTTTATCGTTCAATAGCTGGCGGGCCTGGGGAATGCCCAGCAGGTCCATCATCGACCAGCGAATGCCCGTCTCTTCGCGCTGGATCACCACTATCCAGTCCAGGCGGTCGTCGGGCTTCAATAGCTGGATATGCAATTGCAGCGGCAACGGCAGCTCCGGATTTTTTTCGGGCAATGGCGCCCGGCTGGTGCAGGCGCTCAGAAGCAGTGCCGCGGCGACCAACAGAAATCGCAACACACTGGCGACCCCTGTGGGAGCGGGCTTGCTCGCGAAGGCGGTAGTGCTTTCAACACTGATGTCGGCTGACCCACCGCTTTCGCGAGCAAGCCCGCTCCCACAGGTTGGGTATTTCAAGCGGTTGGCAATGAACATCACATAGTTCCTTCAAAAGGTTTGCGCGCCACCACATTGACCAGGGTTTCTTCCCGTTGGCCAAAGGGTTTTGGCTTGCACACACCCAAGTATTCGAGCAGGCCGAAATCCTTGGCGCGACTCCACCACAGGTACGGATAAGACACGTTTTGCGCGGTAAATTCGAAACCCTGTTGTCGGATCATGTGCAGATACTGCGCCGCGCTTTTCTGCACGTGCATCGGGTGGCGAAACAACCAGCGAATCACCCAGGTATCAATGTAGGCCTCGGTGGACTCGGCGAACAGCAGATAACCGCCCGGCTTGAGCACGCGGTAAAACTCGGCCAGGGCCTGTTCCTGCTGCACCAGGTGATGGAACGTCTGGTGACAGAACAGCAGGTCGATACTGGCGTCCGCCAGCTTGAGGTTCGCGCAGTCGCTGCCGATCAACTCCACGTCCATGCCCTGGCGGGTTGCTTCTTCGGCGCTCTGGGTGAGGCTCTGCGGGTCGGCATCGATGCCGATCAGGCGAGCGGGCGCAAAGGCCTGGCGCAGCAGCGCGAATGACTTGCCCTGACCACAGCCGGCATCCAGCAGTACCGGGTCGGCAGGCGGCGCTTCGCTGAACAGGCCGCGCAAATCGTTCACCGCCAGCCGCAGCACATAGTGTTGCCAGATCCGGCTGCGCAGGAACCACAAACCGAAACGGGTTTCTTCGACGTAGTGGTCGCTCAAGTGGTTCATGACGCATCCCTTGCGCAGAACTCCGATATCACCTTCAACCGGCGCCGGGCTTCGCTGACGAACGGGTTGCGTGGGTCCCAGGCATACCCTGCAAGGATGGAGCTGATCATTCCGCGAATTTCCGGCGAGCTGCTCTCATGGAAAATCACATCCTGGAAGGTTCCGGCGTACCAGCCTTCGACGTAGCAACGGAAGGTGTCGACGCCGCGCTTGAGCGGCTCGGCGAACTCGGTTTGCCAGTCGACGGCTTCGCCCTGCAACTGGCGGTGCAACACCCCGGCCGCCATGCTCGCCGAACGCATGGCGATGGTCACTCCGGAGGAAAACACCGGGTCGAGGAATTCCGCGGCATTGCCCAGCAGCGCGAAGCCCGGACCGTGCAAGGTTTTGACGTTGGCCGAGTAACCGCCGATGGTTCGGGCTGCGGTATCCCAGCGCGCGTTGGTCAACACGCTGGCCAGGCTTGGCGTCTCGCCGATAAAGCCGCGCAGGCATTCGTCCAGATTGTCGCTGCGGCCGGCGAAACGTTCCTCGGCGGCGACCACGCCGACCGAGCAGCGCCCGTTGCTGAACGGAATGGTCCAGAACCACACGTCTCGTTGGGTCGGATGAGTGGTCACCAGGATCTTGCTGCGGTCGAAGGCCGGGTGGTCGATACGGTCTTCGACGTGGGTGAACACGGCCTGGCGCACCGGGAAGTTCGACGGCGCCTCGAGGTCGAGCAATCGCGGCAGCACGCGACCGTAGCCACTGGCATCGAGCAGGAAGCCAGCCTCGATGCGGTACTCGCTGCCGTCTTCGCGGCGCACGCCGAGCTGCGGTTTTTCCGGGTCGATGTCGACGCTGACGATGGTTTCGCCATAGCGGATCTCCACGCCTTGCAGCGTGGCCTGATCGGCCAGCAGCTTATCGAAATCGGCGCGCTGGACCTGAAATGTCGTTGATTTGCCGTGGCTGAACGTCTCGCCGAAATCGAACGCGCTGTAACGCTCACCCCAGGCAAAGGCGGCGCCGGTTTTCACCTGGAAGCCGGCCGCATTGACGGCGTCGAGCATGCCCGCTTCTTCGACGAAATCCAGGCAATGGGCCAACAGGCTTTCACCAATGGAAAAACGTGGAAAATGCTGACGCTCGATCACCAGCACATCGTGTCCCTTGCGCTTGAGCAACGCGGCGGCGATGGCACCCGAAGGACCGGCACCGATGACCACGACCTGGCGGCATTCCATTTCAACGGTTGGCATGAGGGCTCCTTGCCGGGACAGCGGCTTTCAGGGGGATTCGGTGCATACCGGTCAGGGCTGGCAGCAGTGTAGCGATCAGGCCCATCAGCATCAGCGCAAAGTACAGCGGCGGGCTGATGAGTTGCTGTTGCAGCAACAGGTTGAGAAAGACGATCTCGCTCAAGCCGCGGATGTTCAGCAGCACACTTTCCCGCCAGCGGCTGGCGCCCTTGAACGAGGCCCCGGCCCAGCCGAGGCCGAGCCAGTTGCCCAGCAGTTTGCTCAGCATCGGCAACAGCAGCAGGGCCACCAGTTGCACCCAGCCGAGGCTGTCCATCGCGCTGTGCACGTTGATCTGCACGATGCCGAACGTGAGGATCAAGGGGATGGCGATGTACGTCTGCAAACGGCTCATCCAGATGGCCGGCAACGGCAGCACCAACGGCGCTTTCAACGCGGCCATGATCAATACATAGCCGATGCCGAAAATCAGCGCATTGAGCTTGTAGTGCTCGGCGACGATCAGCAGGGCGAAAAAACACAGGCTGTAGAGCCACGCCTGGCGCAAGCCAAGCAGCCGCAGCAGCACCGGCAGGCAGGCGCCGGCCAGTGGCAGCAACAGGCTGCTCAGGTACAGGCTGCCTTGGGCGAGGCCGAACAATGTCCAGCAGGCGAGGTCGATGAGGATCGCGGTTTGCACCAGGCGCCGGGTGGCAGCGGGCGGGTAATCGATGTGCCGCAGGTACAGGTACAGCACCGGAATCGCGGTGATGGCGAACAACAGGCCGACGGCCAGCGAGCTGATCCAGGGTTGCGCCGGCAATAACCAGACGGCCGTGGCCAGGCCACAGGCAAACGGAATGCAAAAGCTCGGCAGGGCGATTTTCAGGCTCTGGCGATCCAGTTGCAGGTCGATCACATCGCTGAGGATGTAGCCCAGCAACAGGGCAAAGCTCAGGCTGTAGAGGTGCTTCAGCCAGCCCGGCGACACCAGCTGCGCACCGCTCAGCTGCCATTGCGGCTCGATCCAGAAATACATCAGCAGCGGCAAACCGAGGGTTGCCAGCAACAACTGGCTGACGATGGGAATCAGGCCAAAATGCCGGCCGACACGGGTCGCCAGTGCGAACAGCGCCAGGGCCATCGCCCAGAACACAACGATCATCACGCTGCACGCTCCGCGGCCGTGGACTCATGCACCTGTCGACCGGCCCAGGGTGCCAGCAGGAAGCTGAAGACCAGGCCGAGGCTCACCGACAATCCGAAGTTGCTCACCGCCGGGGTGCTCGACACCGCCAGCAGACCGAACGACAACCAGGTGGTCAACGCCGCCAGCAGGGTGCCCAACAGGCTCACGGCCGCACCGCCGACCTGTTCGCGCATCAGGATCGCGTAATCGACGCTGATCGCCGTCACCAGCAGCAGGCCGAACAGGCTGAACAGGGTCAACGGCTGCCCCAGCCAGCCGAGGCTGGCCAGGCTGCACAACGCCGCCAGCAGCGGCAGGGAAACGATGCGCAACGCACCGCCGAGGCCGAACGGCAGGATCAGCACCAGCACGATCAGCACGCAGGAGGCGAGTTTCAGTTCGGCGGCACTGATTTGGGTGGCGGCGAAGACGGTGTTCAGTTCACCCAGTCGATCCACCAGTGTCACGCCGGGTAAGTCCTCGCCCTGGAGCCGCAGCAGGGCCGGGTTGCTGATGCCTTGCAGGCTGACTATCGCCGCCACGCCGTCTTCGGTAGGCCCCAGCCACAGGGGGCGGTAGGGCTCTGCCAGCGGGCCGCTGAGCGCTGCGTCGATGTCCACGGCCGGCAGTGCCTGTAGCTTCGTCAGCTCGGCTTGCAACGCCTCGCCCGGTACGCCGATGTCGAGCAACGGTTGCCAGAACGCCGGCAGTTTGTTCAACGCTTCGCGCACCTGCTGCTGTTGGTTCGGCGGGCTGACCAGTTGATTGAGCGACAGATAACCCTGGAGCTTTTCCAGGCCAATCAATTGATCCAGTCGTTCGCTCAGGGCGGTCTGGCGTTCAAGCAGTTGCTGCTGGTTGGCGGCGCGTATCAGGAAGAACTGGCTGGTGGGTTGATAGCCGGTGATCCGTGCAATGGTCCGGGCTTCGTCGGTCAATTGTTGCGGTGCGCTGATCCACTGGCGGATGTCGTTTTTGCTGCTCAGCTGCAACAGCCCGCCCACGCAAAAGGCGATCAGCAGCGCCAGCAGGACTGGCGTTTTCACCTGATTGAGCAGCGCTTCACGACAGCTCAGCAAAAGCGTGCAAACACGCAATGGCCACTGCGCCGGACGCAGCTCCACGCCCTTGAGCAAGGCCGGCAGCAGGCACACGGCGGACAAATAAGCGCCGAGCAGACCGGCGGCAGAGAACACGGCAATCTGGGTCAGCGCCGGGAAGGGCGTCCAGGCCAGGGCCAGGTAGCCGATACCGCTGGTGATCAGGCTCAGGGTCAACCCTGGCAGGGTCAGGCGCAGGGCAGGCCAGCTGTGCCAGGGTTTCAGGCTCCAGCTTTTGGACAGGTAGTGCAGCGGGTAGTCGACCGCCACACCGATCAGGCTCGAACCCAGTACCAGCGTCATCACATGCATATGGCCGAACAACGCCACGCAGGCCACCGCACCGAAGAGCATGCCCACCAGCACCGGCACGAACGCCAGCAACACGCGCCAGCGCCGGAAGGCCAACAGCAGCAGCAACAGAATCCCGACGGTGGCACCGCCGCCGACCCAGGTCATCTCCCGGGCGGCCTGTTGTTGCCCGCTGGCTGCGTACAACAGGCCGCTGGCGGCGAGCAGTTGCACGTCGTGCTGCGCAGCTTGTTCGCGGCTGTGCTCGAGCAGGTCGGCCACTTGCAGCGGCAGGTTCATGTCGAAGGCGTTGCCGGTGGTGCGTGCGCGCAGCAGGACCCAGCTCTTGCCATCGACATCGGCGACCAAGGTGCCGCTGCCGATGTCCAGTTGCACCGAACCGCGTTGCGGCTGGCTGTTCTGGATGCGCCCGGTCAGGCCCAACCAGTCATCCTGGCTCGGCACCAGGCTGTAACCGTTGAACGGGTCGAACAAGGCTTGCACCCGTTGCTGGATAAAGGTGTCGGGGTGTTCGATCAGCAGTTGTCGGTCCACTGCCGAGAGCATCGCCAGGCGACCTTGCAGCAATTGCGTGCGCAGCGCCGGCAAGTCGGCTTGCAGGGTCCACTGGACCTTTTCGAACAGTCCGCTGGCCTGCCATTGCTCGCCGAGGGTTTGCGCCATGGCGACGGCTTGCTGGCGATCGGTGTGGCCCACCAGCACCAGCATTTCGCGGTTCAGCGGTTCTTGCATGCGTTGTTCGGCGCGCAGCTCCAGGGCATCGGGCGCCGTGCCGGGCACCAGTTCCATCAGGTTCGCCGACAGTGGCGCGCCGTCACGCCATTGCCAACCGGCGAGCGCCAGTACGGCCAGCAGCAGGATCAGAAACAGCCGCGGCAGTAACCGTTCACTCGGCAAAGTCATGTTGCTCCGCGTCGCTCAACGGTTGGGCGCTGGTGCTGTCCTGCATGCGCAACAACGTACTGTCGCCCTGGGTTTCGAGCAGTTCGATGCTCTGCACCAATGCTGCGCCGGTAATGTTGATCTGGTTGAACACCTGCTTGAGCAGCATCGAACGCGGCACCAGCGTGAGCTTCCAGTTCTGTGCATCGCCGCTCAGGGACAATTCGAAATCCCTTTGCAGCCCGCTGCTGTCGCCTTGCAGCACGGCGAGGAACAAACGGTTCTGCTCGGCACCGGCGCTTTTGCCCGGCAGCATTTGCCAGACACTGCCGTCTCGCCGGGCAATGCCTTTGGCGGTGATGCGATAGTCCTGTTGCAACGGCGTTTTGAGCAGCCACAACAAGCCGTGGTTTTTTGCCAGCACGAACGAGCCCTTGCTGGTCAGCGGTTGGGGCAGGGCGCGCAGGTGTTTCTCCTGGATGAAGTTGCCGTGGATCACCTCGGGTTTGGCCAGTTGCTCGCTGAGTTGTTGCAGGTCGAAGGCCTGGGCCAGTCCAGGAATACCCAGTAGCACGCAGAACACTGTAGGAGCGAGCTTGCTCGCGAAAAGCCTGAGAGCACCGCGGGGTGTCAGGTGCCCGGTGTCATCGTTAACGACCATCGCGGGCAAGCCCGCTCCCACAGGGGAACATGGGTGGCAGAAAATCATGGCAGGGCCCTCTCTACCGCGTCGGTGAAGACCTTCGGGGAGGCCAATTGCATCTCGCGGCTGGCTAGGTCGACGGCGACCTGTACCGTCATGGCCCGGGTCAGGCGTTCACCGGTTTGCAGATCGCTGATCAGGTAGTTGATCTTCAAACGGTTCTCCCACTCCACCAGGTTGGCGCGCACGTTGAGTTTCTGGCCGAACACCGCGCCGCGCACGTAGCGCAATTGCAGGTCGATCACCGGCCAGGCGTAGCCGGATTCGTTCATCGCCGTGTAGTTGTGGCCGATCTGGTCCAGCAGCGCGCAGCGGGCGACTTCCAGGTATTTGACGTAATGGCCGTGCCAGACCACGTGCATGCTGTCGACGTCAAAGAAGGGCACGACGATTTCCGTGTCGGTGTGCAGATGTCCCTTGCTACGCATGCAGCCTCCAGTGTTGTTCGGCGATGCGCTGCAGGCACAGGCGCAACTCGCCTTCCAGTGCGCGGTCTTCGATGACCGGTGGGAAGTCCCCGGCCAAGGCTTCGTGCATGGCGGCCAGTGCGGGTGGCAGTGGGCGCGCATCTTCGGCCTGGCCGCGCAGCCAGACGCCCTGATTGGCCGCCAGCAGCGTGGCGGCTGCCACTTGTTCGGTGAGTTCCAATACGCGGATCGCATCCCGGGCGGCGATGGTGCCCATGCTCACTTTGTCCTGGTTGTGGCATTCGGTGGAGCGCGAGAAGACGCTGGCCGGCATGGTGTTTTTCAGCGCTTCGGCGGTCCAGGCGCTGGTGCCGATCTGCACGGCCTTGAAGCCGTGGTTGAGCATGGCGCGGTCAGCCGTAGCGCCGGACAGGTTGCTCGGCAAACCATGGTTGTAGCGCTCGTCCACGAGCAGCGCGAGTTGCCGGTCCAGCAGGTCGGCGACGTTGGCCACGAGGTTTTTCAGGCTGTCCATGGCGAACGCGATGTGCCCGCCGTAGAAGTGCCCGCCGTGCAGCACGCGCTCGGCTTCGGCATCGATGATCGGGTTGTCGTTGGCGCTGTTGAGCTCAATCTCGATGAACGAACGCAGCCAGTTCAGGCTGTCGGCCAGTACGCCCAGCACATGGGGCGCGCAGCGCAGGGAATAGCGGTCTTGCAGGCGATGCAAGGGGGCGGTCGGCGCGTCGATGGCCAGGTCCTTGCGCAGCCACGCGGCGACCTGCATCTGCCCCGGATGTGGCTTGGCGGCGAACAGGCGCTCGTCGAAGTGCTCCGGATTGCCCTGCAGGGCGACCACGTTCAGCGCGGTGATGCGCGTGGCCAGTTGCAGCAGGTAATCGGCACGGGCGAATGCCAGGCAGGCGAGGCCGGTCATTACGGCAGTGCCGTTCATCAGTGCCAGGGCTTCTTTCGGCCGCAGCACCAGCGGCTGCCAGCCGAGTTCGCGGTGCACATCGGCAGCTTGCCGGCGTTCGCCGCGGAACATCACTTCGCGTTCGCCGGACAGCGTGGCGGCAACGTACGAAAGCGGCGTCAGGTCACCGCTGGCGCCGACCGAACCTTCCTCCGGAATCAGCGGCAGGATGTCGTGTTCAAGGAACGCCTGCAGGCGTTCCAGCAACTCCACGCGCACCCCGGAAACACCGTGGCACAGCGACTGCAGACGCGCCGCCAATACCGCGCGGGTGGCCTGGGCGTCGAGCAGTTTGCCCAGCCCGCAGCCGTGGAAGGTGTACAGATGCTGCGGCAGCGCTTCGACGTGATGCAGCGGCACCGCGACCACGCAGGAATCGCCATAACCGGTGGTCACGCCGTAGATCACGCCTTCCTTGTCCAGCAGCGAGTCCAGAAAACGCGCGCCCTTGGCGATGCGCTCGCGGTAGGCGGGATCGCTTTGCAACTGCGCCGGCACCTTGCGGTTGGCCAGTGCCAGCACATCTTCAATCCGCAGAGGGCGTTCGCCGAAGGTTACCGGCTCAAGCGTTGGCGTCGTCATCGGTCTTCCAGAAAGGGTAAAAGTTGAACCATTGTTGGGGCGCTTCGAGGCAATAGTGACTCAGGCGCTCGGCGTAGCGGGACGCCCACTGATGAATGACCTGTTCACGGTCGCTGCGTATCCAGGTGATTGCCTCAGCGAAGGGTTCAATGGTCAGTCGGTAGTCGCCGTCGGGCTTTTTCAGGCACAGCAGCAGATTGATCGGGCATTTCAGCAGGCCGGCCAACAGCCACGGGCCTTGAGGGAATCTGGCCGGATGGCCGAGAAAATCCACGGTCACGCTGCGCCCGCCATGCAGCGGCACGCGGTCGCCGGCAATCGCCAGCCACTCGCCACGCTCCAGGCGTTCGCTCAGTTGCAGCATGATCCCCGGGTCGAGCTCGCTGACCTGAATCAGGCGCAAGTTGGTCGCCCCGGCTTCGCCCAGCAAACGGTTGAACTGTTCGGCGTGTTTGGTGTGCACCAGCACGTTCATCGTGACCTTTTCACCGATTTCCGCCAGTGCGCGGCAGACTTCCAGATTGCCCAGGTGTGCGCCCACCAGCATCTGGCCGCGGTTAGCGCGCAATTGGTCGCGCAGCAGCGCCGGGTCGATGATTTCGATTTGTTCGATGCTCAGCCTGCCGTTCCAGACATCGAGTTTGTCGAGCATGGAGTCGGCGAACGCCATGAACTGGCCGAACACCCGCCAATGGCTCGGGCGCAGTTCGTTGCGACCGCTCCAGTCGGCCAGGCGTTGCTGGTATTGCCAGGCACTGTGTCGGGCACTGCGCCCGAACAGGAAGAAGTACAGGACGATGCCGTACAACACCGGGCTCAGTACTCGACGGCCCAGCACTTTGGCGCCGAATGCGGTGAGCTTCATCAGCCAGAAACTGCCGCGCTCCTCGCGGTCGGCCCAGTGTTGTTTGTCGGCACTCATGTCCGCCACCGTCGCCAGAGGATCATGGGTGAGCGCAGCAACATGCCGAAGAACAGCCGCGTGTGCATGCTGGAAATCAGCGCGTTGTCGTGGAACATCCGAAAATGCGAAACGCCGTCCAGCGGGTAACGGACTTTGGTTTGCAGCCATTGCATCGGCTGATTGCGCCAGGCCAGGCGCACCAGGATGTCCGAGTCGAAGTCCATGCGCTTACCGATTTTCGCTGACTCGATCAACGCCAGAACCGGTGGCAACGGGTAGACCCGGAAACCGCACATGGAGTCGCGAATCTGCAACGACAGGGTGTTGATCCAGACCATGACGTGGGTGAGGTAGCGCGCATACAAACGGCCTTTCGGCACGCTGGCGTCATATTGCGGATAACCGCAGATCACCGCCCGTGGGTGGCGGCGTGATTGTTCGATGAAGCGTTTGACGTCCTGCAGGTCGTGCTGGCCATCGGCATCCACCTGCAAGGCATGGCTGAAACCCAGGCGTGAAGCTTCGCGCAAGCCGGTCATGACCGCGCCGCCCTTGCCCTGGTTTTCGGCGAGGCGGATCAGGTAAACCATTTCACGTTGGGCCAGTCGGTCCAGTACCCGGGCGCAGCGCGGGCTGCTGGCATCGTCCACCAGAATGCACGGCAGATGGCTGGCGATCAGCGCATCGACCACTGTGGTGATGGCGCCTTCGTGGTTGTACACCGGGACAATGGCGCAGGGGCTATGCATGTTGGTGTACACCTGAAAGACCGAGGTGTCTGTTTCGCGAGCAAGCCCGCTCCCACATTGGAGCGCATCCGAACTCGAAATTTGTACTTGACACAAATCCAGTGTGGGAGCGGGCTTGCTCGCGAATGAGTGCGCAGCACTCTCCAAACTTACACATGCGCCACCTCCAGCAAGATCCGCCCGCTGGAGCAGGTGGCAGTTTCGTTGCGGTAGGCGAAATAGAGTTTGCCGCGGGCCGGGTCGAAGCGCAGGTGCAGCTGGATTTCATCGCCCGGGCGCACCAGTTGCTGGAACTTCAAGACTTCCATGCCGGCGAATTTTTCCGGCAGGTTCATCAGTTGCCGGCCCAGGCTCAGCGCCCAGTCCACCTGCACCACGCCAGGCAATACCGGCGCCTTGGGGAAATGACCGCTGAAATAGGCCAGGTCCGGTGGCACGGCCAGTTGCAGGCTCCACTCGCCATCGCTTTCGACTTGCTCCAGCACCTCCGGGGCTTTGGGGCGCGGCGCCAGCAGCAGGGCGTCGACGTCGGCCTGGGGCAGCTTGCCCTGAGCGTTCAACGGCAGTTGTCGCAGCAGGCGCCAGCGCCTTGGCAGGGCCAGGGTTTCGCAGTGTTGGCTCAGGTGTTGGCGCAAGTGCTCGGTGAGGTTGCGTCGGCCCAGATTACGCAGAGCATGCAAACCGGCTTCGCTCGGGACCACCAACGCCCCCAGGGACGCGCGGTTTTCCCGAACCACGCCGAGCCGCGCCTCGCTGACCCAGTCATGGGCCATCAGCGCCTGTTCCAGCATCGGCAGCGAGATGCGTTTTTCTTCCAGTTTGACGATCCGGTCCAGGCGCCCGAGCAATTCGAAGCGACCATCGACGGCGATGCGTGCTGAGTCGGCAGTCTGTTCGACATGACCGTCAGGCAAGTAGGGCGAAGCGATCAGCAGCGCGCCCACACTGTCTTGAGTCAGTGTGACATCGGCAAAGGGTTGCCAGAGTTCAGCGCCCTGACGCCAGGCGATGCCGCCGGTTTCCGAGCTGCCGAAAATTTCCGTTGGCCATTGCCCGAGACGTTCATGCAGGCTCTGTGCGGCCTCGACCGGCAATGCGCCGCCGGAGGAAAACACCCGGCGAACGCAGCTCAAGGCTGGCCAGTCGAGGTTGTCGCCCATGCGCTTGAGCAGCGCCGGGCTGGCCACCCAGGCGAAAGCCGGGTGCTCGCGGCTTGCACGTTGCAGGTCTTCCGGGAACGCCAGTTGCTTGCGTACGAACGGACGCCCGGCGCACAACGGCCACAGTACCCGAAACAACAAACCGTAGATGTGCTGGGTGGCGACGCTGCCAATGATGCACGCCGGGCCCAGGCCAGGACCCCACAGCTGTTCCAGGGCTTCGACTTCATTGGCCAGTTGGCGCAGGTTTTTTTCGATGCGCTTGGGCTCGCCACTGGAACCGGACGTGCACAGGCTGAGTCGGCAGTTATCCAGGTCCAGCGCGGCGGCGCTGAGCGGTGGCTGTTGGAGGTCGCCAAGGTGCGTGTCGCCGGGCTGATCGGTCAGCCATAGATCGACGTCATTCGACCAGCGTTGGCGGGTCTGCGGCTGCAGGTCGGACGGCAGCAGCACACTGACCCCGGCACGCCAGGCGCCGAGCAGGGCAATCGCCAGGTCGGCGGCATCCTCAAGGTGCACGGCCATCTGCCGGACACCCCGGGCTTGCAGGCCGGCGGCCAGGCTCAGCGCCAGTTCGCACAGTCGGGCGTGATCCAGTGCCGGACCGGTCGTGATGGCGCGGTCCGGCTGAGCCTTGAGCAGCAAGTGCTCAAGTTTTATCCAATTCATGGGTGGCCTCGTACCCTAAGTCGTATCAGCCATTCAATGGCAAACATCAGGCCTATCAATCCGTAGGAGATCAGGCCGGTGTACAGCGTCCACCAGCTCAGCGGCGCCCAGAGGGTCAGGGCGGCGGCACACACACCGTTGCATAGAAAAAAGACGCTCCAGGCGACGGTCACCTGACGGGTATAGCGAATGCCCTCGGCCGGCAATTGCGGCTCGCGCACCCGGGCCAGGCGTTCGACGATCGGTGGGCCGAATGTCAGGCTCGAGCCGAACAGCACCAACATGAAGGCGCTGATCAACACCGGATACCAGCGCAACAGCGCCGGGCTGTCGAACAGTGCCAGCAACAGGCAGAACACCATGGCCACCGTCGCCATCCACAGGCTGCCGGGCCGACGTTTGCCGGTCAGCGCCCGGGCCAGCCACAGTCCGCCCAGCAGCAGGCCGAACTGCCAAGGGGCGAAGTGCTCCATGCCGAAATACACCGCAAAGGGATACAAAAGGCCTGCCAGCAGCAGGCCGAGGCCGATCAGTCGACTCATGCGGCCGGTTGAACCAGACGGTAGACCGCCTCGACCACGTCACTGACGGTACGCACCGATTTGAATTCTTCGGCGGCGATTTTCTTGCCCGTCTGGCGTTTGATGTGATCGATCAGGTCGACCGCGTCGATGCTGTCGATTTCCAGGTCCTGATACAGGTTGGATTCCAGGCTCACACGCCCGGGGTCCAGTTCGAATAGCTCGACCAGGGCATCGCGCAGGGTGTTGAAGATGTCGTCACGAGTTTGCATGGTCCGGTCTCAAGCTGCCTGTTTTGCAGTGACGAACGCCGCAAGGCTCGCCACGTTACTGAAGTGGTTACGGGTGTCTTTGGCATCGGCATCGATTTTGATGCCGTACTTTTTCTGGATGGCCAGGCCCAGTTCCAGGGCGTCCACCGAGTCCAGGCCCAGGCCTTCGCCGAACAGCGTCTGCTCGTTGCCGATGTCTTCGGCGCTGATGTCCTCGAGGCCCAGGGCGTCGATGATCAGCTCTTTGATTTCCAGCACCAGGCTATGGGTGTTCCGATCGCTCATCTTCGGCGAGCTCCTTGATAAAGTAAGAATGTAGATAATCGTTGAGCTTGCGCGAGGCTTGCGGAGCCGGCCCCAGCGAGGCGAAGGCCTGTGGGTCTATATCGGCCCCGACCCGGAAACTGAAGTGCACGCGGCGCTTGGGGATGCGGTACCAGGGCTCGGCCTTGGTCAATGTGGTCGGGTTGACCTTGATAATGACCGGGGTGAGGATTTTCGCACCCCGCAGGGCGATTGCCGCGCCGCCCCGATGAAAGGCCGGTGGCTGGCCGGGTTGGGTGCGCGTACCTTCGGGGAAAATGATCAGGGTCTGGCCGTCTTTCAGCGCGTCGGCCGCCGCGTCGAGCATGTCCATGCTGCCGTCGTTGCTGATGTATTCGGTGCAGCGCAGCGGTCCGCGGGTGAACGGGTTTTCCCAGAGACTTTGCTTGACCACGCAGTTGGCGTGACGCACCAGGCCGATCAGAAACACCACGTCGATCAGCGAGGGGTGATTGGCAAGGATCATTTGCCCGGGACGACCGAGCTTTTCCGCGCCTTCAATGTCGTAGGTCAGCACCCCGGTACGGGCCATGAAGCGCACAAAAATCCAGAAACAGCGGCTGACCGTTTGCCGGGCCCGCAGCCGATGGGTCCGGGCGTCGCCGGGCAGGCAGTTCAGCACAGGGAAAATCACCAGGCGCAGGCACAGGCCGCCCAACCCGAACAGGGCAAAGCTCGCGGCGGTGGCCAGCAAGCGCCAGTAATAGGCGTCGCGGTTTTTCTCGGTCACGGGTTGCGTTGCCAGGTCCATACACGATTTTTCCAGGCATGTTGGCAGGTGGTTTGCTGGCCGAGCAGCATACGCAACAGATTCAGCGCGTGAGGCCAGCGGGATTTGGACAACGCATCCGAGGGGCTGTTCAGGGACAACTGCCAGTCGGTACCGGGTGTGATCAGCAGGCCGACGGCATAAGGGAACGGCACGTCGTCGATCCAGGTCGAGTAAGCCTCGGGCGGGCGCTCTTCGGTGACCACCAGCAGTACCGCGCCAGCGCCTTCGGCCAGCAGCGCGGCAGCTTCGAGCATGCCGTGCTCCAGGCCGTCGCCTGCGGCGGCCAGGGCCGTCATTTCGCTGGTTTCACCGCGCATGATCGACCACAAACCAATAATCGCGTTATGTACAGACAAGCTGAACCGGGTCGGCGACAGCGGCTGGTCGGCGGCCAGATCACTCAGAATGTCGACAGTGCGCGGCGTTTCGCCGTGACGGGAAACAAAGACCAATGGCAGATCCTGCCGGCCTTCGGCCAATGGCCAGCCGACACTGAATGCCATCCGTGCCAGGCGGCTGAGCCTGCGGCGCTGCATGGCCGGCAGAAAGGAAACGTCGGGAGCGGCATCGCTGTCCGGCAGCACGACGGGTTGCCGGCTCCAGGCCTGCCAATCGTTCACGCTTTCAAGCCCCGGGGCCCAGGCGCGCCATTGGGCGATGTTGAAGTTGATCACAGACATTCATCCCGCCCTCACAGGCTTACTTGACGCGGGGAGTGGCCGAGAGCCGAGACTCACCCTGCGCGGCGTTTGCCGCCGAGTGGCGCGCATTATCCCGGTGCCGGGAACCTGTAGCAAATGCTGGTTACATTTTGCTCAACAAGATGCAGCGACTGGCTCGCAAAAACTGAGCGATTGGTAATTATTCACACAATCACTGCTCCGTCTGTCGGTTCCTGCATCAAACCATCGGGCCGTTCACGGCTTTTCATGCAAGAGAAGGCAACTGACTGTGCAGTCCCTGTGCCGACAAGGTAGCGAAGCAACGCCGTGCACCACTACACTCGGTCATTCTTTGATACACGGGGGTTTTGACATGCGGCGCGTGGTGTTCAATCAGAAGGGTGGTGTTGGCAAGTCCAGCATTGCCTGCAATCTGGCGGCGGTCAGTGCCAGCGAGGGTTTTCGCACCTTATTGGTGGATCTCGATGCCCAGGCCAACTCCACCCAGTACCTGACGGGGCTCACGGGTAGCGACATCCCGATGGGCATCGCCGATTTCTTCAAGCAGACGCTGTCTTCCGGGCCGTTCTCCAAAAAGAATCAGGTCGACATCTACGAAACTCCCTTCGATAACCTCCACGTCATTACCGCCACCGCCGAACTGGCGGACTTGCAGCCAAAACTTGAAGCCAAGCACAAGATCAACAAGCTGCGTAAGTTGCTTGAGGAGCTGAGCGAAGATTACGACCGGATTTACCTCGATACCCCGCCAGCGCTGAATTTCTATGCGGTTTCTGCATTGATTGCCGCCGATCGTGTATTGATTCCCTTCGATTGCGACAGTTTTTCACGCCAGGCACTCTACGGGCTGATGGCGGAAATCGAAGAGTTGAAGGACGACCATAACGAAGGCCTGGAAGTCGAAGGCATCGTCGTCAACCAGTTCCAGGCCCGCGCCAGCCTGCCCCAGCAAATCCTCGACGAACTGATCGCCGAAGGCCTGCCGGTGCTGCCGGTGTACCTCGCCAGCTCGGTACGCATGCGCGAATCCCACCAGGCCAACACGCCGCTGATCCATCTTGACCCACGGCACAAGCTGACCCAGCAGTTTGTCGAATTGCACAGCCTGCTGGAAAACGCCTGACCAAGGCTGATAACACAAAACCCCTGTGGGAGCGGGCTTGCTCGCGAAAGCGTCGTGTCAGTCAACATAGAAGTTGAAGGTAACGGCCTCTTCGCGAGCAAGCCCGCTCCCACAGGGTTGCGTGGTGTTTCAGATGCCCTGGCTACGCAGCCAGGCGATCAACTGCGGTAACGGGAAAGCCCCGCTCTGCCGGGCGACTTCCCGGCCGTTCTTGAACAGGATCAGGCTCGGGATCGAGCGAATCCCCAACTGCGCCGACAACTGCTGGTTCGCCTCGCTGTCCAGCTTGGCCAACCGGCACTTGCCCTCCAGTTGCCCGGCCGCCTGCTCGAACACCGGTGCAAACGACTTGCACGGCCCGCACCAGTCCGCCCACACGTCCACCAGCAGCGGCAGATCGCCTTTGATCTGGTTGGCGTAATCGCCTTGTTTCAATTCAAACGGCTTGTTCAGCAGGACTTCGGCCTTGCAGCGTCCACATTTCGGGTGGTCGTTGAGACGCTCGGCGGGGATGCGGTTGAGGCCGTTGCAGTGGGGGCAGGGAATGAGGAGTGGGTCGGTCATGACAAGTCGTCCAGTCGAAAGCGAATGATCCTTATCTGGAGACAGGTCTCCAGATTTTCAATTGTGTGCGCCTCACGACGAACAACTGATCTCCAGATGCTTGCCCCATTCCGGTGGCCTCTCGGCGTAGCTTTCCATCCCCGGTTGTTCCTCGAACGGATTGCTCAGCACTGCGTGCAGTCGTCGAACTTCTGAATAGTCGCCGCTCTCTGCCGCATCGATGGCCTTTTGTGCCAGGTAATTGCGCAGGATGTACAGGGGGTTGACCGCGTGCATCCGCTGGCGGCGCAGCTCCTGATCAAGTGCGCCTTCACGGGCGACCCGGGCGACATAGAGTTCGCCCCAGGCATCAAAGCCCTTGAGGTCGACGAAGTCGTCGCGCAAGCGGGTGATGGCCTGTTCCGGTGCTTCATCACCCAAACGGCGGAAAAACAGGCTGTAGTCGACGCCGCTGTTTTGCATCAGTTGCAGCAGGTTCTCCAGCAGTTTCTGGTCGTCATCCTCCGCCCTGGTCAGGCCGAGACGGCGGCGCATCAGGTCCAGGTAATGGGCCTGGAACAGCGGCAGGTAGAGGCCCAGGGTTTCGCGCAGGGCTTCGACGCTGATGAATGGCGTCAGGGCCTGAGCCAAGGCGCTGAGGTTCCACTGGCCCACCGGCACCTGGTTGCTGAAGGAGTAACGGCCCTGGTCGTCGGAGTGGTTGCAGATGAAGTTGGCGTCGAAGTCGTCGAGGAAGGCGAAAGGGCCGAAATCAAAGGTGATGCCCAGGATCGACATGTTGTCGGTGTTCATCACCCCGTGGCAGAAGCCATAGGCCTGCCATTTGGCGATCAGTTCGGCATTGCGCTCCACTATTTCGCGGAACATCGCCAGGTAGGGTTCCGGTTGTTCCAGGCACTCTGGGAAGTGCATGGCCAGCACGTGATCACCCAGCACTTTCTGCTGCTCGGGGCGTTTGGTGTAGTAGAAGTATTCGAAGTGGCCGAAGCGCACATGGCTTGGCGCCAGGCGCAGGACCATGGCCGCGCGCTCCTGCTTTTCGCGCCACACCGGGGTGTCGGAACCGATCACGCACAGGGCACGTGTGGTTGGGATGTTCAGGGCATTCAGGGCTTCGGAAGCGAGGAATTCGCGGATCGATGAACGCAGTACCGCCCGGCCATCGCCCATGCGTGAAAACGGCGTCTGGCCGGCGCCCTTGAGGTGCAGGTCCCAATGTTCGCCGGCCTCGTTGTACACCTCGCCGAGCAACAGGCCGCGACCGTCGCCCAGTTGCGGGTTGTAGGAACCGAACTGATGCCCGGAATAGACCATCGCCCTCGGAATCGCATCGGCCCAGAGCTTGTGGCCGCTGAACAGTTCGGCGAACTCCGGGGTTTCGGCCTCGGCCGGGTCGAGGTCCAGCAGGGCCATGGCGGCGGGGCTGGCCACGACCAGGCGCGGATTGTCGATGGGCTCTGGCAGCACATGGGCGGAAAACGCGTCGCCCAGGCGGTCGAAGCGATTATCGAAGGTGAGTTCGTCGAGGGCTTTCAAGGGCCGGCTCCAGCAGAATGTCCGAGCATTCTGCTGGGGAAAGGCCGGTTAGTCGAGTTTGGCGGCGGGCGGTTCTTGCGCCGGCCTGCCGTCGACGATCGGCACGATGGTTTTCGCTTCCGGCTCGATGGGCACCATCTTGTATTCCTGGCCGTGCAGGTTCTTGAGGTAGACCTCCATCTGCCGGAACGAGATGTTGATGTGCTGCTTCTTGAACTCGCGGTTGATGAAGCGGTTGACCTCGTCGAGCACCGGGTTGCGGTCGCCGAGGTCGCGCACGTGCATGCGCAACTCGTGGTCGAGGGTGCTTTCGCCGAAATTCAGGAAGTACACATGCGGCTCCGGGTCTTTCAGGACGCGCGGGTTATCCCGTGCTGCCTTGAGCAGCAACTCTTTCACCAGGTCCAGGTCCGAGCCGTAGTCGACGCCGAGCTTGAGGGTCACCCGGGTGATGGTGTCGGTCAGCGACCAGTTGATCAGTTGCCCGGTGATGAACGTCTTGTTCGGGACGATGATGTCCTTGCGGTCGAAGTCGGTGATGGTCGTGGCACGGATGCGGATCTTGCTCACCGTACCCGACAGGTTGCCGATGGTGATGGTGTCACCGATCCGCACCGGACGTTCGAACAGGATCATGATGCCGGAAATGAAGTTGGCGAAGATTTCCTGCATGCCGAAACCGAGGCCGACCGACAGCGCCGCCACCAGCCATTGCAACTTGTCCCAGCTCACGCCCAGGGTCGACAGGGTCGAGACGAAACCGACGCCGGCGATCACGTACGAGAGCAACGTGGTGGTCGCGTAGGCGCTGCCCTGGGCCAGGTTGAGCTTGGACAGCACGAAGACTTCCAGCAGGCCGGGCAAGTTGCGCGCCAGGGCGAAGGTGATGCCGATGATGATCAGCGCACCGAGCATGTCGCCGATGCTGATCGGCACCATGCTCATGTTGGCGCCGGTACCGCTGGTGTATTCGTAGAGGGTGATGTTGTCCAGGTACGAGAACACGGTGATCAGGTCGGCCCAGACCCAATACAGCGCCGCCATGAAACCGCCGAGCAGTGCCAGGCGGATCAGGCGCAGAGACTGTTCGTTGACCTTCTCGATGTCCATGGTCGGCTCTTCGATCACCGTTTCGCCATCGCCGGCCTCTTTGGCGGCCAGGCGCTTGGTCAGGGCGCGCTGGTAGGCCAGCCGCCGGGCCGCCACGCTGAGGCCGCGCACGAAGGTGGCTTCGATCACCAGCCAGAACATCAGCAGGTACAGGGTATTGATCAAGCGGTCGCTGAGCTTCAGCGCGGTGTAGTAGTAGCCGAAGCACACCGCCACGAACAGCGCGACAGGCAGGGCGGTGAACAGGATCCCCACCAGTTTGCGGAACAGCGAGGCGTTCTCGTGGGTCGGGCTGCTGATGAGCAGGCGGCTGAGCAGCAAGGTCATCAAGGCGTAGCAGGTGAGCACCACCGGCATGCCGAGCACGTCATCGGCCAGCGCCGCCGGTTGCAGTTCGGCAACGGCCACTACGGTCACCAGTGCCATCACCACGATGCCGAGGCGGCGGATCCATCTGCGCAGGAATTCCACCTGGGGCTTTTCCCAGCGGAAATGCAGTTCTGCCACGCCACCCGGCGCGAGGATCCGGTAGGCGGTGTAGAACACCAGCCAGGCCCCGGCCATTTGCAGCAGCGCCGCGCCCATATTGGCGTTCTGCCCGCGGGCGTCGATTTGCAGGGCCAGCCCGCACAGGGCGAGGCCCAGGGAAACCGGCATCGCCAGCAGGATGTTGATCAGAATCGCCTGCGGGGTGTGCCACTGGCTATCGCGTTTGAAGTGACCGATGTCCTGGTGAACCTTGTTCAGCCGTGCGTACAGACTCTTGCGTCGCCACAGCAGCGCACCGATCAGTAGCGCCAATGGCAGGAACAGCAGAGGGCGTTGGGTCAAGCCGTCGGCCAGTTCGCTCAGGCTTGACAGTACCGGGAGTGAATCGAGTTGACGCTGGAGGCGATCTGGCACGCTGTGAATCCACTCCAGGTCCAGCGGCTTGTTGCTGGGAATCCAGAACATCTGCTCATCGAGCGTCGCCCGCAGGCTTTGTGCGGTGCTGAGCAGCTGTTTCTGGTTCAGTTGCAGGGTGATGGATTCATTGAGCACTGCGCTCAGTTCGCGATTGAGCCGCTCGAGCAGGTCGGCGCGGGTGGTGGCCAGTTCCATCAGGCTTTTGCGCAACTGCGGCGTGACTTGCTCGGGGGGCTGGGTCGACAGCAGGTTTTCAACGTAGGTGGTCGGATTGCTCAGCAGTTCCCGTTGCTGGCTGACTTCGAACTGATACAGGCGAATGTCAGCGATCTGGTCGGCCAGGTTGCGGTCGAGCCGCAGGCGCGGCAACGCCTGTTTCTGTTTGTAGAGAATCTTCGAGAGCAGCAGACTGCCTTTGAGTACGTTGATTTGCTCGTCCAGCGCCGAATCGCTCTGGGTCAGGCTGTCCAGTTGTTGCTTGGTCTGCAGGTTCTGCTGGGTGACTTCGTTGAGGCGGTCGGTGCTTTTGAGCAGATAGTCCGAGAGCTTCAGGTTGGCCGCGCTTTCGGTGGCCAACAGGCTGCTGCCGCCGGCCTTCTGCGCTTCGATGGATTGTTGGGTGACCGTTTCCTGGGACAACGCCAGACGCTTCTGGTTGATCAGGGTTTGCAGTTCCTGGATTTCCTTGTCCAGGCGGTCGGATCGCTCCGACAACAGGTCATGCTGGCTGTTGCCGAGGTCTTGCAATTGGGTATTGCCGGCCAGTTCCTGGCGGCGTAGCGGGATCAGGGCGTTC
This sequence comes from Pseudomonas sp. FW305-70, assembly GCF_058783925.1. NCBI lineage: Bacteria > Pseudomonadati > Pseudomonadota > Gammaproteobacteria > Pseudomonadales > Pseudomonadaceae > Pseudomonas > Pseudomonas sp. FW305-70. Next base: position 232,027 of record NZ_JBYSYZ010000002.1, on the reverse strand, counting down.
AGTGCCGCCAGTTCGGCATTGAGCTGGTCGCGCTGCTCGGCGCTCAGGGTCTTGCCGGCGTCCTTGCCGTTCTTGAGGGTATTGTTGATCTGCTGGATGCGCGTCTGACTGGCGGATATCTCCGCCTGGGCACGCTCGGGGCGGGTCTGGGCAGTGATGATCAGGCTGTTGGCATCGCCCAGGGCTTTTTGCAGGTCGCTTTGCTGGGTGGAGCGCTCAGTGAGCATTTGCTCCAGCTGCTGGATCGACTCTTTGGCGAAGCGCTGCGCCACCGGCACCACGGCGCTGGCCTTGAGGCGGGTCAGTTCGCGCTGGTTCTCGATCGTCTGCTTGGGGGCAGAACTCAACGTTTGCTTGAGATCGGTCAGCTTCTGCTCGTAATCACGCTTGTTGTTGAGCTGGTTGAGCGTGCCTTGCAGGACGGATTGCAAAGCCTTCTGATCGGCTTCCGGCAGTTTGCGGTCGGCAATCTTGTCCAGGCTCGCTTGCACAGCTTCGCTGGAGGGCGGTTCGGCCGCTTGTGCCGCTTGTGAAAAACCAAGGGGGCCGACAGAGAGACTCAAACCCAGAAGGGCAATGGCGAAAAAGGAGCGCAGGTTAGGCATAAAGACCGGTCAAGCAAGTGAGAGTGGAAGCAGTTTAGAGGAAGAGTCCGGGGCCCGGGCGACTTCCTTCGGGGAATCTGACGCCCACTTTGCCGATCTTGTTCCCGTCCATGACCGCCACGGTCCAGATGGTGTTGTTCCATTCCACCTGGTCACCCACTACCGGCGCGCCGCCGACTTTCTGGGCAATGAAGCGGCCCAGGGACATGTCCGGATCGATGCCTTCGACCTTCAGCCCATACAGGGCCGCAACCGCGGCCAGCTGGGCGTCTCCTTCGAGTACGAAGTCGCCGAAGAAGCGCAGATCGAGGCCCCGTTGGGGGGCCTGGCTGAAGAGTTTTCCGAGGGCCGGCAGGTTGTGTTCATGGCCGATAACACACAGCAAATCATCGACTTCCAGCACCGTACTACCCGACGGATGGAGCAATTGTTGACCACGAAACAGGGCTGCGATACGGGTGCCTTCGGGCATTTTCAGCTCACGCAGGGGTGAACCGATGCACCATTTTTCCGCGCCGAGGCGATAAATGAACAGCTCCCACTCGCTGGTAACGTGCACTTCCAGGGCCGAGCGCGAGATGGGGGCAGGCTCCGGAGGCACCGTCACCTTGAGCAGCTTGGCGACCCACGGCAGGCTCGTGCCCTGAACCAGCAGCGACACCAACACGATAAAGAAGGCGAGGTTGAAGTACAGCTGGGCGTTGGGCAGGCCGGCCATCAGCGGGAACACCGCGAGAATGATCGGGACCGCGCCGCGCAGGCCGACCCAGGAAATGAACACTTTCTCACGACCATGGAATGCCTTGAACGGCAGCAGGCCGACCACCACCGACAGTGGCCGGGCAAACAGAATCATCCACAGCGCCAGTGCCAGTGCCGGCAAGGCGATTGGCAGCAGGTCGTGAGGTGTCACCAACAGCCCCAGCACCAGGAACATGCCGATCTGCGCCAGCCAGGCCATGCCGTCGAGCATGTGCAAAATACCGTGGCGGCTGCGCACCGGACGGTTGCCGATCACCAGGCCGCACAGGTACACGGCAAGGAAGCCGCTGCCGTGCAGGGCGTTGGTCAGGGCAAACACCGCTAGGCCGCCGGCGATGACCAGGATCGGATAAAGACCGGTGGCCAGGTTGATGCGGTTGACCAGTTGCAGCATGAGCCAGCCACCGCCCAGGCCAATGACGCCACCGATGCCGAACTCGCGGATCAGGTGGGTCAGCAGGCTCCAGTGCAGGCCGGTCTGGCCGCTGGCGAGCATGTCGATCAGGGTGACGGTGAGGAACACCGCCATCGGGTCGTTGCTGCCGGATTCGATTTCAAGGCTGGCGGTTACCCGTTCGTTCAGGCCTTTGCCACCCAACAGCGAGAACACCGCCGCGGCGTCGGTGGAGCCGACAATAGCCCCGATCAGCAGGCCCTGGATCAGATTCAGGTCGAACAGCCAGGCGGCCGCCATGCCGGTCAGCCCGGTGGTAATCAGCACTCCGATCGTGGCCAAAGAGAGCGCCGGCCATAACGCCACGCGGAAACTCGAGACCCGGGTACGCAAGCCGCCGTCGAGCAGGATCACCGCCAGTGCGAGGTTGCCGACCAGATAAGCCGTGGGGTAGTTGTCGAAGATAATGCCGCCGCCATCGACGCCGGCCGCCATGCCGACGGCCAGGATGATCACCAGAATCGGGATGCCGAGGCGGGACGAAAGGGAGCTCACCAGAATGCTCGCACCTACCAGCAACGCGCCGATCAAGAACAGGCTGTTGATGGTCGTCGCATTCAAAGGCAGTACTCCAGAAAGCTGAAAGGCGGGCACAAACTGACCATGCAGTCTGCGTGCCAGCGATTCTAACCTGTTGAAATGTGATGCTGTCAAAAAGCTTTTGAAACGCAGAACCCTGTAGGAGCGAGCTTGCTCGCGATGGGCGTCAACGATAACGCGTACTGCCTGACTCAACGCGTCGCCATTGAAATCATCGCGAGCGAGCTCGCTCCTACACAAGTTGGGGGCGGGCGACGAAGTGCAGGAACCAGATTGGCTTATCACAGTCTTTAAAACTCGCGAGGAAGGTCGCCCGTCAGCAAAATCAAGGCTTTGCGCCTGTATAACCCTGGCATCCACGGTGACTTTTCTTTATCGTACGCGCCCTTTGAAAAAGCCCGGAATATCAAAATGTTGGAAGCATCCCTAAGCCAATTGGAACAACTGGTCAGCGACCTGGTGCAACAGAACCAGACGTTGCTCGGCACCAACCAGACCCTGACTGCAGAACTGGCCCAGGCCAAGGATGAAAACGAAAGCCTGCAACTGAGCCTGATGGAGCAGGAAGAGAAACAAGGCGCCACGGCGGCTCGCATCCAGGCCCTGGTTGAGCGCGTCAGCGCAGGCCCTGTCAGCGCATGAGTTACAACGCCGCAGGGGTAAAAGTCGTCTCGATCCTGGGGGAGGACTATTCGATCAAGGCACCGGCCGGGGAAGAACAAACCCTGCTGGACGCCGCGATGATGTTGAAAGCAGCCCTGGCCGAAACCAAGAGGAAGTACCCGACGCTGATCGGTGACCGACTGCTGGTGCTGGCGGCGATGAATCTGTGCTCCCAGCAGATTGAAATGCAGAAACAGCACAAGCTCGAACTCGACCGTTACCAAGAGCAAGTCAGCGCCACGGTTGAAGTGATCTCCAAGACGATCAATCAGGCCTGATCGGCTTTGCGCACAACCAAAGAATAGATTGTCGATTGGTTTGTATACAATCGGCACGGCTGTTGCAGTGTTTCAGCCTCTTATTCTTTGGGGGTGCTCCATGCAGTTCTGGCGACGCAGTATTCAATGGCAGTTGATCCTGAGCATGGGCACCGCCCTTCTGGTCAGTATCCTGATCGTGGTTGGCATTTATACCCTCGTGGTCAACCGTCTCGCCCAGAGCTATCTGGTCGAGCAGGCATTGCCGTCGAGCATCGAGGCGATGCGCAACGACATCGAGCGGATCCTCGTCCAGCCCCTCACCGCCGCGAAGGACATCGCCAGCAACAGCATGGTGCGCGACTGGTTGGCCGGGGGTGAAGACAGTGCCCAGACCAGCACCTTTGCCACCTATCTGGAAGGCATCCGCGCCGAACACAAAGCCTTTACCGCGCTGATTGTCGGCACCGCGTCCAATCACTACATCACCGAAAAGGGCCTGGACCGCACCCTCAGCCGATCCAATCCCAAAGATGCCTGGTTCTACGCGTTCCTCGACAGCAATCAGCCGCGCACCCTCAACATCGATAACGACACGGCCACCGGAGAATTGGCGCTGTTCATCGACCTCAAGGTCGAGCAGGCCGGCAAAGTCGTGGGCGTTGCCGGGCTTGGCCTGAGCATGAAAGAGCTGTCGGAGCTGATTCACAATTTCAGCTTCGGTGAGCGCGGCAAGGTCTATCTCGTGCGTTCCGACGGTTTGATCCAGGTGCATCCCGAGGCGCAGTTCAGCGGCAAACGCACCTTGGCCGAGCAGATTGGTGCTACAGCGGCGCAAGCGGTGATGAGTCAAAAAGCCGCCACCAGCAGCGGCTTCCAGCGCGACGGCGAAGACTTCCTCGCCTTGAGCTTGCCGCTGCGTGATCTCGGCTGGACCCTGGTGGCCGAAGTGCCGCAATCGCAGATCTACGCCGAAGCCCGCCGTGCCATGTGGATGAGCAGCGGCATCGGCCTGGCGGTGGCACTGGTGTGCCTGTTGCTGGTGGTGTTGCTGGCCCGTGGGCTGGTGCGGCCGATTCGCCAGGTAACAGCGGCGCTGGTGGCCATCGGTAGCGGTGGTGGAGATTTGACCCAGCGGCTGGATTCCAGCCGCGCCGATGAGCTGGGCGATCTGGCGCGCGGTTTCAATCGGTTCCTGGATAGCCAGCGCGACATGATCGGCGAAGTGCTGACAACCAGCGAGCGCCTGCGCACCGCTGTCGGCCAGGTGGCGCGGGTGGTGGACAACACCGCCGAACGCTCTGGTCGTCAGCAGGAAATGACCGACATGGTCGCCACCGCTGTTCACGAAATGGGCCTGACCGTGCAGGACATTGCGCAGAATGCCGGCAACGCGGCGTTCGCGTCACAAACCGCCCGTGATGAAGCGCTGCAGGCGCGGGAGGTGGTGGGTGGTTCTATCCGCCACATTGAAAGCATGTCCAGGGAAATCGGTGTAGCGGCCACGGCGGTGGCCGAGCTGGCTCATCAAGTGGCATCCATCGATCAGGTGCTGGCGGTGATTCGCGGGATTTCCGAGCAGACCAACCTGCTGGCGCTCAATGCCGCTATCGAAGCGGCGCGTGCGGGCGACATGGGCCGTGGGTTCGCCGTGGTGGCCGATGAAGTGCGTACCCTGGCGCGGCGTACGCAATCGTCCACCGATGAAATCCAGCAGATGATCGGCAGCCTCAAGCAAGGCGCGGAGAACGCGGTGACGTCGATGCATTCCGGGCAAGCTGCGACGGGCACGGGTGTCGAGTCGAGCCAGCGTACCGGTACCTCGTTGACCGCGATTACCGGACAGGTGGAGCGCATCAGCGACATGAACCATCAGGTGGCGACGGCGACGGAAGAGCAATCGGCAGTGACCGAGGAAATCAATCGCAACGTGCAGGGCATTTCCGATCTGGCGCGAGCGACGGCGGGGGAGGTCAGGGCTTGTCGTGAGGATTGCCAGACGTTGCAGCGGTTGGCGGATGATCTGGCGCGGCAGATGGGTGGGTTCAAGCTGGGGTGATGTGGCGTCTGCGCGGACGTCTTCGCGAGCAAGCCCGCTCCCACATTTGAAATACATTCATCTGTGGGAGCGGGCTTGCTCGCGAATGGATCTAAGCAGCACTACAAGTATTTGGAGCTAGAACCACTCATCCTGCATGCCCAGGCACACATCATCCCGCGCCTCAAGAATCGCCAGTTCATGGTGGCACCCCGGCACTTCCCATGTCAGGAAGTAGCGCGCCGCCTGCAGCTTTCCTTTATAGAAGCTCACATCCGCCGCATTGCCTTTTGCCAGCCCGTCCTCGGCACGAATCGCCTGTTCCAGCCAGCGCCAGCCGATCACCGTGTGCCCGAACACCTTCAGGTACAGCGCCGAGTTCGCCAGGCTGCTGTTGACCTTGCCTTGCGCCAGGTCGGTCAGCAGGCCGATGGTCACGGCCTGCAGGCGCGCCACCAGTTTCTCCAGCGGCTCGCGTAGCGGCGTCAGCGACTCGAACGCCTGGGCACGTTCGGCGGTGTCGGCGATCAGGCGGATCAGTTGCTTGAGCCCCGCGCCACCGTTTTGCGCCAGTTTGCGGCCCAGCAGGTCCAGCGATTGAATGCCGTGGGTGCCTTCGTGAATCGGGTTCAGGCGATTGTCACGGTAGTACTGCTCCACCGGGTATTCACGGGTGTAGCCGTGGCCGCCGAGGATCTGGATCGCCAGTTCATTGGCCTTCAGGCAGAACTCCGAGGGCCAGGATTTGACGATCGGCGTCAGCAGGTCCAGCAATTCATGGGCCTGCTTACGTTCGGCTTCGGTTTCAAGGGTGGTGGTGTCGTCGAACAGTCGCGCCGCGTACAGGCCGAGGTCGAACGAGCCTTCAACGTAGGCCTTTTGTGTCAGTAGCATGCGCTTGACGTCAGCGTGCTGGATGATTGCCACTGGTGCAGTGTTCGGGTCCTTGCTGTCCGGCACGCGTCCTTGCGGACGTTCGCGGGCATATTCCAGCGAGTACAGGTAGCCGGCGTAGCCGAGCATCACTGCCCCCATGCCGACGCCAATCCGCGCCTCGTTCATCATCTGGAACATGTAGCTCAAACCCTGGTGCGGCTTGCCCACCAGATAGCCGACACACTCACCGTTATCGCCGAAATTCAGCGCGGTGGACGTGGTGCCACGCCAGCCCATCTTGTGGAATAGCCCGGCGAGCAGCACGTCGTTACGCTGGCCGAGGCTGCCGTCATCGTTGACCAGGAACTTGGGCACGATGAACAGCGAGATGCCCTTCACCCCGGCCGGCGCATCCGGCAGCTTGGCCAGGACCATGTGCACGATGTTTTCCGACAGCGGATGATCGCCACCGGAAATGAAGATCTTGTTGCCCTTGAGGCGATAAGTGCCGTCGGACGCAGGCTCCGCGCGGGTACGAATATCCGACAGCGATGAGCCCGCGTGGGGTTCGGTCAGGGCCATGGTGCCGAAGAAACGGCCGTCGATCATCGGTTGCAGGAAGCGGCGCTTCTGCTCATCGGTGCCGAAGCTTTCGATCAGGTTGGCCGCGCCCATGGTCAGGAACGGATAAGAGGTCGAAGCGGCGTTGGCCGACTGGAAGTGTGCGAAGCAGGCTTGGGACAGTAGCGTAGGAAGTTGCATGCCGCCGGCTTCGAAACTGCGCGCGGCGTTGAGGAAGCCGGCTTCGAGGAAAGCATCCACCGCCGGTTTCACTTCTGGAATCAGGATTGCCTGACCGTTCTCGTAGCGCGGCTCGTTCTCGTCGCCTTTGCGGTTGTGCGGGGCGAAGAACTTCTCGGCGATGCTGCGGGCGGTGCCAATGGCTGCATCGAAGGTTTCGCGATTGTGCTCGGCGAAACGTTCACGCTGGGTCAGGCCCTCGGCATCGAGGACTTCATACAGCTCGAAAGCCAGATTGCGGGAACTGAGCAACGTCTCGGACATGGCGGCCTACCTTTTGTTGGGATGGGCCGAGTCTAGGCGGGGGAATAGAGGCTGAACAGGATGATTGATGAGCGTGATGGTAGGGCAGAGCGCCAACTTAACAGGCACCACAAAACAATTGTGGGAGCGGGCTTGCTCGCGAAGAGGTCGTCACATTCAACATTTAAGTTGACTGACAGTCCGCTTTCGCGAGCAAGCCCGCTCCCACAGGGATTTGATTGCCAGGCAGCTATCGTGGCTGCCCGGCTTATCGGGTTTAGCCGATGGTCATCAAACTGGCATTACCACCCGCCGCAGCGGTGTTGACGCTCAACGCACGTTCAATCACCAGGCGCTCCAGCGCAATGTTGGTTTCGCCTTGCGACAGACCCTGCACACCGACAATCGCACCGGCACGCTTGGCCACCTGCTGGCAAACCGCACGCAACTGGTCGGAATGGCCGTGATGCACAACCGCGTCAAACACCACTTCGTCCTTGTTCCAGTCGGAAACCAGCTTGATGCGCGCCTGAATATCCTTCGGCAGGCGTGCGAACAGCGCCTTGGTCAGTTCACCTTCCGGCCACACCGCCGAACCGCCGACAGCCAGTACCGCCGCCAGTTGAGTCAGCAGGTCGCCTTCGACTTCCGCCAGGCACAGCACGTGTTCCCGTGGCAGGATCGCGTAGCTGTTGCGCTCGCCGGTCGGGCCGGCCAGAACGCGGGTGATGCCGCTTTGCGATTGCGCGGCGAACTGCACGCACAGGGTGCTCAGGTCGGCAAACTTGTGGCTGTCGGCCCAGGCTTTCAGGGCGGTCAGCGGCTTGCTCATGGCGTCGCGCAGTCGAACGTCCGGTGCTGCGGCGGCATCGCCACGAGCGAAGGATTGTTCGATCGCATCCGCAGGACGGGTCGAGAGCAGGCGGTACAGGTACAGCGGGCCACCGGCTTTCGGACCGGTCCCCGACAGGCCTTCGCCGCCGAACGGCTGCACGCCGACCACGGCACCGACGATGTTGCGGTTGACGTAGACGTTACCGGCATTGACGTTGTCGATCACCTTGGCGATGGTCTCGTCGATGCGGGTGTGCACGCCCAGGGTCAGGCCGTAGCCGGAAGCGTTGATCTGGCCGATCAGTTGATCGATGTCCTTGCGCTTGTAGCGAACCACGTGCAGCACCGGGCCGAAGATCTCCCGTTGCAGTTCGTCGAAGCTTTCCAGTTCGATCAGGGTCGGCATCACGAAGGTGCCGCGTTTGACTTCTTCAGCATCGGCGATGGCCACCTGGTACACGCTGCGACCTTTGTCGCGCATGGCCTGGATGTGCTTCTCGATGCCGGCCTTGGCTTCGGCGTCGATCACCGGGCCGATGTCCACGGACAGACGCTCAGGGTTGCCGAGACGGCTTTCAGCCATCGCGCCCTTGAGCATTTCGATGACGCGGTCGGCGGAATCTTCCTGCAGGCACAGGACGCGCAGGGCCGAGCAACGCTGGCCGGCGCTGTCGAAGGCCGACGAAACCACGTCGATCACCACTTGTTCGGTCAGTGCCGAAGAGTCGACGATCATCGCATTCTGGCCACCGGTTTCGGCGATCAGCGGGATCGGACGGCCCTGGCTGTCCAGGCGGCCAGCGATGTTGTGTTGCAGCAAGCGTGCGACTTCGGTGGAACCGGTGAACATCACGCCTTTGACGCGATCGTCGCCGACCAGACCGGCACCCACGGTTTCACCGCGACCCGGCAGCAGTTGCAGCACGCCCTCGGGAATGCCGGCTTCGAGCAGCAGGCGCACGGCTTGAGCGGCGACCAGCGGAGTCTGTTCCGCAGGCTTGGCCAATACCGGGTTGCCGGCGGCGAGGGCGGCAGCCACTTGACCACTGAAGATTGCCAGCGGGAAGTTCCACGGGCTGATGCACACCACTGGACCCAGCGGGCGGTGAGCGTCGTTGGTGAAATCGTTGCGTGCCTGCACCGCGTAATAACGCAGGAAGTCCACGGCCTCGCGAACTTCAGCGATGGCGTTGGCGAAGGTCTTGCCGGCTTCGCGGGCCAGCAGGCCCATCAGCGGCTGGATCTCGGCTTCCATCAGGTCGGCGGCACGTTCCAGGATCGCGGCGCGTTCGGCGGGCGGGGTGGCCTGCCAGATCGGTGCAGCGTTGAGGGCGCACTGGATCGCGTTGTCGACGTCTTCGACGGTGGCTTCCTGCACATGGCCGACCACGTCACGCAGATCGGACGGGTTCAGCACGGGAGCCGGGGCTTCGTTGCTGGACGCGCAGCCGAGTATCGGTGCGGCTTTCCAGTGGTTGTGCGCGGTAGCGAGAAGTGCGCAGGACAGCGACGCCAAACGATGTTCGTTGGCCATGTCGATGCCGCTGGAGTTGGCGCGTTCGGCGCCATACAGGTCACGCGGCAGCGGAATGCGCGGGTGCGGCAGGCCGAAACCACCTTCCACGGTTGCCATCTGCTCAATGCTGGCTACCGGATCGGCTACCAGTTCCTGGATCGAAATCGACTGGTCGGCAATACGGTTGACGAACGAGGTGTTCGCGCCGTTTTCCAGCAGGCGACGCACCAGGTAAGCCAGCAGGGTTTCGTGGGTGCCGACTGGCGCGTACACGCGGCACGGACGGTTCAGCTTGCCTTCGGAGACTTTGCCTACAACCTGTTCGTACAGCGGTTCACCCATGCCGTGCAGGCACTGGAACTCGTACTGGCCCGGGTAATAGTTCTGACCGGCGATGTGATAAATGGCCGACAGGGTGTGGGCGTTGTGCGTGGCGAACTGCGGGTAGATGACTTCCGGCACCGACAGCAGCTTGCGCGCGCAAGCGATGTAGGACACGTCGGTGTACACCTTGCGGGTATAGACCGGGTAGCCTTCCAGGCCTTCGACCTGGGCGCGCTTGATTTCGCTGTCCCAGTACGCGCCTTTCACCAGGCGGATCATCAGGCGATGACGGCTGCGACGAGCCAGGTCGATCACGTAGTCGATCACGTACGGGCAACGCTTCTGATAAGCCTGGATCACGAAACCGATGCCGTTCCAGCCGGTCAGTTGCGGCTCGAAGCACAGGCGCTCGAGCAGATCCAGCGACAGCTCGAGGCGGTCGGCTTCTTCGGCGTCGATGTTCAGGCCGATGTCGTACTGCTTGGCCAGCAGGGTCAGCGACAGCAGGCGCGGGTACAGCTCATCCATCACGCGCTCGTACTGGGCGCGGCTGTAGCGAGGGTGCAGGGCCGACAGCTTGATGGAAATGCCCGGGCCTTCATAAATCCCGCGACCGTGGGACGCTTTGCCGATCGAGTGGATGGCTTGTTCGTACGAGGCCAGGTACTTCTGTGCGTCGTGCTCGGTGAGTGCAGCTTCACCCAGCATGTCGTAGGAATAGCGGAAGCCCTTGGCTTCGAACTTGCTGGCGTTGGCCAGGGCTTCGGCGATGGTTTCGCCGGTCACGAACTGCTCGCCCATCAGGCGCATGGCCATGTCGACGCCCTTGCGGATCATCGGTTCGCCGCTCTTGCCGATGATGCGGCTCAGGGACGAAGTCAGGCCGGCTTCGTTGTGCGTGGATACAAGCTTGCCGGTCAGCAGCAAGCCCCAGGTGGCGGCGTTGACGAACAGCGAAGGGCTGTTGCCCAGGTGCGGGTGCCAGTTACCGGTGCTGATCTTGTCGCGGATCAGGGCGTCACGGGTGCCTTTGTCCGGGATGCGCAGCAGCGCTTCGGCCAGGCACATCAGCGCCACGCCTTCCTGGGACGACAGGGAGAACTCCTGCAGCAGGCCCTGGACGATGCCGGCACGGCCGCCAGCGCTCTTCTGATTGCGCAGTTTTTCAGCAATCGAGGCGGCGAGTTTGTTGGTGGCTTCGGCCATCGGGGCCGGCAGGCGAGCCTGCTCGATCAGCATCGGCACGACTTCCGGCTCAGGGCGGCGGTAGGCGGCGGTGATCGAGGCGCGCAGTACCGACTGCGGCAGGATGCTTTCGGCGAATTCGAGGAAGCACTGGTGGGCGTGATCCAGAGGCGCGTCGACGCTGTCGTCGGAATCCTTGGTCAAACCGCTCAGCTCGGTCAGGGTTGCACCACCCTCGAGTTTTTCCAGGTAATTGAAGATTGCCTGCTTGATCAACCAGTGCGGCGTGCGATCAATCGAGGTCGCGGCGGCCTTGAGGCGTTCGCGGGTCGGGTCGTCAAGTTTGACCCCAAGGGTGGTGGTAGCCATGTTTTTATCCTCATGTTTGCCACGACTGCGTGGCATCAGCTGGCGCCAAGATTAGCCGTGCAACTGTTGAGGTGCAACCGGGTGCAACCCTTTTTTTGTCGGAATATTACGCGACTCGTCAGGAAATAAATTCTGGTACGTCTGTACCGCGCTTGCTTGGTGCTTTTTCTTCTAGCAAAGCGGCTGGACTGCGCTAAAAGGGAGCAAAAACCGTAGGATTTGTCGCAAATTGAAAAGGGTGCAACTTATTCTCAAGAAACAGGTTGCACCATATTTACTTTGTTGAATAGCATTCGCGCCCAAGGTGCAACCCGAACAGAAACCGGGTGCTCCGGCTGATGGCTTTCCTGGGGAAACATCAGTCATAAATGCGCGGGAATCCGGATCGTCTGTCAAACGTATGCGTTTGCGAGCGGTTCACCAGCCGCCGCTACATAAAAACAAAGCCAGGGCGTAACTTAATGAGCGTAAGCAATCCAACCCTGATCACGTTCGTGATCTACATCGCAGCAATGGTGCTGATCGGCTTGATGGCCTATCGCTCCACCAACAACCTTTCCGACTACATTCTGGGCGGTCGCAGCCTGGGCAGCGTCGTGACTGCACTGTCCGCCGGTGCCTCCGACATGAGCGGCTGGTTGTTGATGGGCTTGCCCGGCGCGATCTACATGTCCGGTCTTTCCGAAAGCTGGATCGCCATCGGCCTGATCGTCGGCGCCTACCTGAACTGGCTGTTCGTCGCCGGCCGTCTACGTGTACAGACCGAGCACAACGGTGATGCACTGACCCTGCCGGACTACTTCGCCAGCCGCTTCGAAGACAAGAGCGGCCTGCTGCGGATCATCTCTGCGGTCGTGATCCTGGTGTTCTTCACCATCTACTGCGCTTCCGGCATCGTGGCCGGTGCCCGTCTGTTCGAAAGCACCTTCGGCATGTCCTACGAGACGGCGCTGTGGGCCGGTGCTGCGGCGACGATTGCCTACACCTTTATCGGCGGATTCCTGGCCGTAAGCTGGACCGACACCGTACAAGCCACCCTGATGATCTTCGCGTTGATCCTGACGCCAATAATCGTGCTGCTGGCCACTGGTGGTGTCGACACCACCTTCCTGGCCATCGAAGCGCAAGATCCAAGCAACTTCGACATGCTCAAGGGCACCACTTTCATCGGCATCATCTCGCTGATGGGCTGGGGTCTGGGCTACTTCGGTCAGCCGCACATCCTCGCGCGCTTCATGGCGGCTGATTCGGTGAAATCGATTGCCAAAGCCCGTCGCATCTCCATGACCTGGATGATCCTGTGCCTGGGCGGCACCGTGGCTGTGGGCTTCTTCGGTATCGCCTACTTCTCGGCACACCCGGATGTGGCTGGCGCGGTTTCCGAGAACCACGAACGTGTGTTCATCGAACTGGCCAAGATCCTGTTCAACCCATGGATCGCGGGTATCCTGCTGTCGGCCATTCTGGCTGCCGTCATGAGCACCCTGAGCTGCCAGTTGCTGGTGTGCTCGAGCGCCCTGACCGAAGACTTCTACAAGACCTTCCTGCGTAAATCCGCTTCGCAGCTGGAACTGGTCTGGGTCGGTCGTGCCATGGTGTTGTTGGTTGCCCTGGTGGCTATCGCCCTGGCAGCCAACCCGGAAAACCGTGTACTGGGTCTGGTGAGCTACGCCTGGGCCGGTTTCGGTGCCGCATTCGGTCCGGTCGTGTTGATCTCCGTGATCTGGAAAGACATGACCCGCAACGGCGCACTGGCCGGTATCCTGGTCGGCGCGATCACCGTGATCGTCTGGAAACACTTCGAACTGCTGGGCCTGTACGAAATCATCCCGGGCTTCATCTTCGCCAGCCTGGCGATCTACTTCGTCAGCAAAATGGGCACGCCGACTGCCGGCATGTTCCAGCGTTTTGAGGCTGCAGAGCGTGATTATCGTCTGAACAAGTGATGAGTGATGGGGGGGACGCTTCCCGTCCCTGATAAAAGAACGGCTCGCAGCTTTATGGTGCGGGCCGTTTTTTATTGGGGATCAGTCAAGATCGGAATCGGGCTGATTCAGAAAGATCAGCACGCCCAGTATTGCCATGTAGAACCTGAAGGCTGCGTCCTGACCATTCCAAATGTCGGATTGCCACATCAGAAACCACTCACCTCCAACAACCATGAAGCCGAAAAACCACACGAAAAACCCGGTCGTCAAACCCGCTACGGCCCACTTCCTGGCCTGTCTGAACTCATGCCCACCGGCTGACCGTGAGCGCCAGAGTTGTAGTGCGCCGTAGCCAAGAAGTCCACAGGTAATGGCCTCGCCAAGGATGATCAGCCAGTAAGCCCCATGCCACACCCAAGGCAGATCAATTGCGCGATACCGGGCGGCGTTGTCAGGGAAGGTGGTATCCATGCTCAGCACATGCCGGACGAAGTTGAAGTTGGAACCGTAGTCGGTGATGTTGTTGAACACGGTCATGAAGGCGAATGCGGCGAGCGCCAGGGTCATTGCAATCTTTGCGTAGCGAATGGTCATTTGTGCGTCCTTTGCTTTTTTCGACAAAGAACGCTATCACACCGGTTTGCAGGTTCGGGAGTCTTCCTGTGGTGAGGCGTTTCTGAATTTATCGAGTGATGGTGCGTGCTTGTTGCCGCTATGAATGCTCGAAGTGTCCGCTCAGCCGCGAACCCCTGACTTGCCGGCCGGTAAAAGGTAAACTCCCCGGCCTTCGCAGGAGCAACCATGAATTATCGTCACGCCTTCCATGCCGGCAATCACGCCGATGTGTTCAAACACCTGACCTTGACCCGCCTCATCGCCCTGATGTCGCGCAAGGAGCAGCCGTTTGCCTATCTCGACACCCATGCCGGCATCGGTCTGTATGACCTTCAGGGTGACCAGGCCAGCCGTACCGGTGAGTACCTGGAAGGCATTGCGCGTTTGTGGGGTCAGCCGGATCTGCCGATCCTGACCGCCGATTACATGCAGGTGCTGCACGAGATGAACCCGGATGGCCAGTTGCGCTATTACCCGGGGTCGCCAGAGCTGGCGCGACGTTTGACTCGCCCGCAGGACCGCGTGTTGCTCAACGAGAAGCACCCGGAAGACGGCGTGCTGCTCAAGGACAACATGGCCGGCGATCGTCGGGTCAAGGTGCACCTGGGCGAAGGCTGGCATGTGTCGCGGGCCTTGCTGCCGGTGCCGGAGAAGCGTGCGGTGATGTTGATCGATCCGCCGTTCGAGAAGCTCGACGAGATGCAGCGTTGTGCCGCGTCGCTCAAGGAAGCGATTGGCCGGATGCGCCAGACCGTGGCGGCGATCTGGTATCCGGTGAAGGATCAGCGTGCGCTGCGTCGTTTCTACCAGGATCTGGCGGGTACCGGTGCGCCGAAGTTGTTGCGGGTGGAGTTGCTGGTGCATCCGTTGGATACGCCGAACAGTCTGAATGGCTCCGGGTTGGCGATTGCCAATCCGCCGTGGGGGCTGGAGGAGGAGTTGCGTGAGCTGCTGCCGTGGTTGTCCGAGAAGTTGGGACAGACCCAGGGTGGGTGGCGGATGGATTGGTTGATTGCTGAGTAGCAGCTGCAAGTTTCAAGCTACAAGCTGCAAGTTGAAGTTGCGAACACAGGGCTTGCAGCTTGAGGCTTGCAGCTTGTCACTGCTTATATAGGGCAGGTCACGCCTGTACCGCCGATGCCGCAGTAGCCTTCCGGATTTTTGGCCAGGTACTGCTGGTGATACGTCTCTGCAAAATAGACGGTCGGGGCCTGGTCGATTTCGGTGCTGATTTCACCGAGGCCGGCCTTGGACAGCTCAGCCTGGTACGCTTCTTTGCTCTTGAGCGCGGCGTCCAGTTGTTCAGGCGAGGTGGCGTAGATCACCGAGCGGTACTGGGTGCCGATGTCGTTGCCCTGACGCATGCCCTGAGTCGGGTTGTGCAGTTCCCAGAACATCGCCAACAGCTCCTGGTAGCTGACCTTGGCCTTGTCATACACCACCAGCACCACTTCGGCGTGGCCGGTCAGCCCCGAGCAGACTTCTTCGTAGGTCGGGTTTGGGGTGAAGCCGCCGGCGTAACCCACAACCGTGCTGACCACGCCGTCGCGCTGCCAGAAGCGGCGTTCCGCACCCCAGAAACAGCCCAAGCCAAAGATCGCGAACTCGACGTCCTCGAAGAATGGACCCAGCAGAGGGGTGTCTTTGAAGACAAAGTGCTTCTCAGGCAAGTTCATCGGGGTTTCGCGGCCAGGCAGAGCTTGTTCTTTAGTAGGGAGCACGTTTTTGTTCACCAGAATTTCCGAGCGCAGAACCATGATCAGTCCTCTCAGTCAGGTTGGGTTGTAAATAAACAGACCGTCAGTGTGCCCAAATACTGCTGGTTAAGCACTACCAAGGTGGGAGCGGGCTTGCTCGCGAAGGCGTTGGGACAGTCGACATCAATGTTGCCTGATCTACCGCTTTCGCGAGCAAGCCCGCTCCCACAAGGTCAGGCGATTGGGCCACGCGGGTAGCGTTTGAGCTTTTCGATCAGCTCATTGCCCGGGATCGGACGGTCGAACAGGTAGCCCTGGCCGACGTCGCAGCGGTGACGGCGCAGGAACGACAACTGCTCGGCGGTTTCGATGCCTTCAGCCACGACCTTGATTTTCAGGTTGTGGGCCATGGCGATCACCGCGGAGGTGATTTCCATGTCGTCCTGGTTGTCCGGGATTTCGTGGATGAAGCTTCGATCGATCTTGATGATGTCGATGGGGAATTTTTTCAAGTAACTGAGCGACGAGTAACCGGTGCCGAAGTCGTCCATGGCCAGGGTCAGGCCCAGGCGCTTGAGCTGGTCGAGTTGCAAGTGGGTGTCTTCGGTGGCCTCCAGCAGCAGGCCTTCGGTCAGCTCCAGCTCCAGCAAATGAGCGGGCAGGGCTTCTTCCTTGAGGATGGCGGCGATGGAGGCCACCAGGTCCGGATCGGAGAATTGCTTGGGCGACAGGTTGATCGCCACTTGCAGGTTGCCCAGGCCGGCGGCGGTCAACGCTTTGCTCATGCGGCAGGCCTGGCGGGCGATCCATTTGCCGATCGGAATGATCAGCCCGGTTTCTTCGGCCACGCTGATGAACTGATCCGGGCGGATCATGCCCTTTTCCGGATGATCCCAGCGCAGCAATGCTTCCATGCCCAGCAAGCGGCCGCTGCGCAGGCACAGCTTGGGCTGGTAGAACACGTCGAGTTCGTTCTGTGTCAGGGCGCGGCGCAGGTTGTTTTCGACGAACAGCTTGTAGCTGGCCTCGGCGTTCAGCGCTTCGGTGAACACTTGCACCTGATGTTTGCCGTTGGCCTTGGCCTTGTGCAGCGCCAGCCCGGCGTTGCGCATCAGGGTTTGCGGGTCGCGCCCGTGCAGCGGCGCGCAGGCCAGGCCCACGGAGCCGGTGACGCTGATCAACTGGTTGTCGACGAACATCGGTTTGTCGAGGGTCGCCAGCAACTGATTGGCCACCTGCTGACCCATCGTGAGGTCGCTGTTGTCCAGCAACACGGCGAATTCGTTACTGGCGAATCGCGCCAGGCTGCCGCTCGGGATCAAGCTGTTGCGCAGGCGTCGGGCCAGACTGATCAGCAATTTGTCGCCAGTCTGGTGGCCGAGGCTGTCGTTGATCCGCTTGAAGTTGTCGATGTCCACCAGCAACAGGCTGATCGGCGCGTCGCTGTCGCGGGCGAAGCGTTCATCGAGGTTGCGGATGAACGCCGGGCGGTTGCCGAGATTGGTCAGGTTGTCGGTGTAGGCAAGGCGCTCGATACGCTGCTGAGCGAGCTTTGTCTGGGTGATGTCTTCGTAGATGCCGATGTAGTGGGTCAGCTCGCGGTTGTCGCCATAAACCTTGGAGATCGACAACTGGCCCCAGTAGGGTTCGAGGTTTTTCCGGCGGCTCTTGAATTCGCCCTGCCAGCTGTTGCTCTTGGCCAGTGCCGAAGGCGCGTCGAACAGCAGTTCGCTGAGGTTTTCCAGGGCTGGAAGTTCCGACAGGCGCTGACCGTGCACTTCTTCGGTGGAGTACTGGGTGATTGCGGTGAAGCTCGGATTGACGTACTCCACCACGCCGTCGCAGTTGACCAGCAGAAAGGCGTTGGCACTTTGCTCGACCGCACGCTGGAACAGGTGCAGGGCGCTGGTAGCGGTTCGCCGGTTGTGGTTGCTGATGACTTGGGCGAACTGGTCCGCCAGTTCGCCGGCGAAGGCGATTTCATCCGACTGCCAGGCACGGGTGGCACCGATTTGCTCCAGGCACAAAACACCAACCACCTGGCCATCGACACGGATGCTGGCGTCGAGCATTGCGTTGACGTCGCGTGGGCGCAGGCTTTCGGCCATCTCCCGGGTGCGCGGGTCGTGCATGGCGTTATGGGCGTCGATGGCGCGACCGGTGTGCAGGGCGTCGAGGTAATCGGGGAACACGCTGACGTCGATCGGCTGCGGCAGCAGGTATTCCTGATTCGTGCGGTGATAGGCCGAGATCGGCACCAGCATCGAACCTTCGAGGCTCCACAGGCTGGCGCAGTCGATTTGGTAAATGTCGCAGGCACTGCGGGTGATCAGCTCGGCGGCTTCGCGCAAGGAGTTGTTGCTGCTGTAGCGCTGCCGGGTAAGCAGCAGGATCAGGTCCTGCTGGGCGCGCACCCGGTCCAGATGCAGCAGCTGCTCCTGCTGGGCGCGCTGATTGAGCTCCAGGGCGATTTGCAGGCGCGAGTTCCGGGTTTCCAGATCCAGGGCCGGTTGCAGCGGGTCATCCTCGTACAGGCCGTCAATGACCAGCAAGTAGCCGCGCAACAGGTGGCGATTGTGTTGTTTGTAGGCTTCGCCCAGTTCCAGCAGATTCAGGGAGCCGGAGGCCGTGTGCAGGGTGTAGCGGATCAGGTAATGCGTGCTTTGAGTCAGCTGGTGCTGGACCGCATCATGAAGTTGATAGCGCGCTTCCGGCTCCATCAGGCTGGCGTAGGGCGAGCCCACCAGTGCACACAGCTCCACGGCCGGCAGGCCGAACTGGCGTTCGCAATTGGGGTCGAGAAACAGGAGCGCCCAGCTGGGTTCATTAAGCCGTTCGAAACGCAGCATGCCGAGCCGCGAGGGCACAGGCAACTGCGTCACTACCTCGGCCACCATACGGCTGGCGGCATCGGGTTGGCTTTTCATGGAGGGAAACTCGCTTCGAATATGCTGAACGCGCTGGGCTCACGCCCTCTTTACTGTTGCCTGCGGCAAGGTTGCATCATTGCGACACCGACTGACAAGAGAGATGAAGGCTAAGTGCTATAAGAATATGTCGGCAGGCGCGAAGATTTCTGCAGTTTCCCAAAAAAGTACGGCTATTGATCAGGTCGCAGCCTTGAGGGGGCGTCTCGAAGGCTGCAATTTTTTGCCATCAGCGCAAATTGATGTCTGTCGATTGCAGCAACTTGCCATCCCGATCGTGGTAATTCACCTGAATGCGCTCTGCATCGATGACCAGGTGCGCGAAGTTATCCTGGCTGATGACCTTGCCGGTCAATTCCTGCCGATATTCGCCAGCGGCGTTCCCTGCCAGCGGCCGGTCGAGGATAAAGCTGGATTGACTGGCATAGGGCAGCAGTTTGGTGTTGCACAATGGCGACGACACGATGGTGTGCACTTCGAAGTCCGGGTCTTCGCTGTGGGTCAGTCGGCTGGTCAAGGAGGCGTGGATGTCACCGGAAACGAAAATGACATTCTTCAGCCAGTGTGAACGAATGAACTCCAGCAACCGCAATCGTTGCGCGGGAAAACCGGCCCAGGCGTCATTCCCATCGTGTTTGGCGTCGGGAAAGAACATCACACTGGTAACCACCAGCTTGACCCGGGCGGGGCTATGGATCAGCCATTGGCACAAGGCATGTTCCTGTTCGAGATCAAGCATGCGTCGATCATCGGCGGACAAGTCGCGCCGGGTGCGACTATCGGTGACGAACCATTCGATATCGCCATCGGCGAACTGATACCAGTAGTGATTCGGGATCCGGCTGATCCGGCCATCGTCAAGTAATTCAAATACCGGGCTGTGGCTAGCTTGATATAACTCATATGCAGTGATGGCGTTTTTGTATAAGACCTCATCGGTCGAACTTTTCTTGTCCGGCCAGTTGTCTTTAATTTCATGATCGTCGAGGATCATGTAAGTCGATACGTTGGCCATTAACCTGGAAATATGCGGTTGGGAGAAAGCCGCATGGTATTTTGCGAGTATTTGCTGATATTCGCGGTCAGGCGCAAAAAAATTCAAGTCATCGGCATAGATCTGGTCGCCAGTCATCAGTACTGCGCTGACCGGTGGGTCGGCTTGCTCTGCCAGTTGTGCCATCGAGGCAAATATCCGGTCACCCTGTTGTGGTGCCGACGGGATGCCAGCTGTCATCCGCAGGTAACGACATGAGCCGACGAAATAGGCTTGTGGCGTACCGGCGGCGCCAGACCGGGTGCGCAAGCGATAGAGCTCTGGTGGCCATTGCAGCGGCAGTTCCTGCAGCGAATCTGCTGTGTGTTCGGTACTCTGGGTGCTGAACCAGCCGGCCTGGTATTCGTACTCGGTATCGGCGGCCAGGTTATTGAGAACAATGACATCGGACATGTCCTGCAGGTATGTCAGCCTTGCAAAGACACTGTTAAGCCATTGTTCATGCCCGGACTGCCGATAACGAATGCCGGCAAATACGGGCGCACTGTTTTGCGCTTGTCCGCGTACAAAAATACGCGCGTGATTAGTTGTTGTATGGCCAATAATCGGGCCGACAGTTGGTTTTAGCATGCTTGAGTCCATTCGCTGCCAGTTAATCAGGGAGTTGGTTGTTTCGGATGTTATTGGGTGTTAAGCCAAGACTAATTATTTGGCCTGAATAAATACCTGGCAGAAATGGATTCAAGTTGTGGGCAATAGCAGCCACAAATGTAGGAAGGTGTTTAAACAAGAACTTCAGGCAAAAAAAGCCCCGCCAAATTGGCGGGGTTGAGGTACGAGCGTGGCGCTCGGAAACGTGGAACGCGATCGGCCCTCCGGTGAAGGAGGGCCGGTCGGTATTACAGGAGCATGGTGCGGATGTCGCCCAGCAGGTCGCTCAGACGCTTGGTGAAGCGTGCAGCAGCGGCGCCGTTGATCACGCGGTGATCGTAGGACAGCGACAGTGGCAGCATCAGTTTCGGCTGGAAGGCTTTGCCGTCCCAGACTGGCTGGATGGTGGCCTTGGAAACACCGAGGATCGCCACTTCCGGCGCGTTGACGATCGGCGTGAAGCCGGTGCCGCCAATGTGGCCGAGACTGGAAATGGTGAAGCAGGCGCCTTGCATCTCGTCCGATGAAAGCTTCTTGGTCCGGGCTTTTTCAGCCAGGGAAGCGGCTTCGGCAGCCAGTTGCAGCAGGCTCTTCTGGTCGACGTTCTTGATGACCGGTACCAGCAGGCCATCCGGGGTGTCGACGGCGAAGCCGATGTTCACGTACTTCTTGCGGATGATCGCTTTGCCGCTTGGCGCCAGCGAGCTGTTGAAGTCCGGCAGTTCCTTGAGCAGGTGCGCGCAGGACTTGAGCAGCAACGGCAGGACGGTCAGCTTGACGCCGGCCTTCTCTGCAACGGCTTTCTGGGCAACACGGAACGCTTCGAGTTCGGTGATATCCGCCGAATCAAATTGCGTCACGTGCGGCACGTTCAGCCAGCTGCGGTGCAGGTTGGCCGCACCGACCTGCATCAGGCGGGTCATCGGCACTTCTTCGATTTCACCGAAGCGGCTGAAGTCCACGACCGGAATCGGCGGGATGCCCGCGCCACCGGTTGCGCCGGCAGCAGCGGCCGGTGCTTCCTTGGCCTTCTGCATCATGGCCTTGACGTAAACCTGCACGTCTTCTTTCAGGATGCGGCCGTGCGGACCGCTGGCGCCGACGGCGCTCAGCTCGACGCCGAACTCGCGGGCCAGTTGACGCACGGCAGGGCCGGCGTGAACTTTCGCGCCCGGCTTGGCTGGAGCGGCAACCGGGGCAGCAGGTGCGGCGGCAGGTGCAGCAGCGGCTTGAGCCGAAGCAGCAGCGCTCGGAGCAGCAGCGGCAGGTGCGGTCGCAGCAGCCGGAGCAGCGCCTTTGACTTTCAGCTTGAGGATCAGGTCGCCGGTACCGACTTCGTCATCGAGCTTGATGGAAACGCTTTCCACCACGCCAGCGGCTGGCGATGGAATCTCCATGCTGGCCTTGTCGGATTCCAGGGTGATCAGCGACTGGTCGGCCACAACGGTGTCGCCGGCCTTGACCAGGACTTCGATGATCTTGGCCTTGCCCGCCGAACCGATGTCCGGAACGTGGATGTCCTGGACGCTGTCGGCAACCGGTGCAGCCGGAGCTGCTGCAGGTGCCGGTGCAGCGGCAGCAACTGGAGCGGCAGCCTGGGCCGGGGCGGCAGCCGGTGCCGCAGCACCTGCCACTTCCAGATCCAGGATCAGGTCGCCGGTGCCGACTTCGTCGTTGAGCTTGACGCTGATGGCCTTGACCACGCCAGCGGCAGGCGACGGGATTTCCATGCTCGCCTTGTCGGACTCCAGGGTGATCAGCGATTGATCAGCCGCAACGGTGTCGCCAACCTTGACCTGGATCTCGATGATCTGGGCCTTGCCCGACGAACCGATGTCCGGCACGTGCACTTGCTGAACGCTGGCGGCAGCCGGCGCAGCAGCAGGGGCGGCAGCTGCAGGAGTAGCAGCCGGCTTGGCTTCAGCCTTGGCCGCCGGTGCAGCGGCAGCCGCAGGGGCCGCAGCGGCACCTTCGACTTCCAGTTCCAGCAGTTCGTCGCCTTCTTTCAGGCGATCGCCCAGCTTCACTTTCAGGCTCTTGATGATACCGGCCTTCGGCGCAGGCACTTCCATGCTCGCCTTGTCCGACTCAAGTGTCAGAATGCTCTGGTCGGCTTCGATACGGTCGCCGACCTTCACAAACAGTTCAATTACTTCACCTTCACCGCTGCCGATGTCAGGTACGCGAATGAGTTCGCTCACAGAATCTCTCCTCAGCAGTCCAGTGGGTTGCGTTTTTCCGGGTTGATACCGAACTTGGCGATGGCCTCGGCCACAACCTTAGGTTCGATGTCACCACGGTCAGCCAGTGCTTCCAGGGCTGCCAACACCACGAAATGACGGTCGACTTCGAAGAAATGACGCAGTTTCTTGCGGCTGTCGCTGCGGCCGAAACCGTCGGTGCCCAGGACTTTGAATTCCTTGGACGGTACCCACTGACGGATCTGCTCGGCGAACAGTTTCATGTAGTCGGTAGAGGCGATGACCGGACCCTTGCGGCCGTTCAGGCACTCTTCGACGTAGCTCAGCTTAGGCTTCTGGCCAGGGTGCAGGCGGTTGCTGCGCTCAACGGCCAGGCCGTCGCGACGCAGTTCGTTGAAGCTGGTAACGCTCCACACGTCGGCGCCGACGTTGAACTCTTCACGCAGGATCTTCGCGGCTTCACGGACTTCACGCAGGATGGTGCCGGAGCCCATCAGCTGAACGTGGTGCGCCGCTTCGCGGTTGTCTTCCTCGAGCAGGTACATGCCTTTCTTGATGCCTTCTTCGGCACCGGCCGGCATGGCTGGCTGCTGGTACGACTCGTTCATCACGGTGATGTAGTAGAAGACGTCCTGTTGCTCTTCGGTCATCTTCTTCATGCCGTCCTGAATGATCACCGCCAGCTCGTAGCCGTAGGTTGGATCGTAGGTGCGGCAGTTCGGGATGGTGGCAGCCAGCAGGTGGCTGTGACCGTCTTCGTGTTGCAGGCCTTCACCGTTCAGGGTGGTACGGCCGGCGGTGCCGCCGATCAGGAAGCCACGGGTGCGGCTGTCGCCAGCGGCCCAGGCCAGGTCGCCGATACGCTGGAAACCGAACATCGAGTAGAAGATGTAGAACGGCAGCATCGGCTGGTTGTGGCTGGAGTACGAAGTACCGGCAGCGATGAAGGAGCTCATGGCGCCCGCTTCGTTGATGCCTTCTTCGAGAATCTGGCCCTTCTGGTCTTCCTTGTAGAACATCACCTGGTCTTTATCGACTGGCTCGTAGAGCTGGCCGACGGAGGAGTAGATGCCCAACTGACGGAACATGCCTTCCATACCGAAGGTACGGGCTTCGTCAGGGATGATCGGCACGATGCGCGGGCCGATTTCCTTGTCCTTGACCAGTTGCGCGAGGATCCGCACGAAGGCCATGGTGGTGGAGATTTCACGGTCGCCCGAGCCGTCAAGGATCGCCTTGAGGGTGTCCAGTGGCGGAGTCGGGATGTTGAAGCTCTTGGCGCGACGCTGAGGCACGAAGCCGCCCAGTGCGGTACGGCGCTCGCTCAGGTAACGGGCTTCGGCGCTGCCTTCTTCCGGTTTGAAGAACGGCAGGTTTTCCAGCTCGTCGTCCTTGACCGGGATGTCGAAACGATCGCGGAACAACTTCAGGCTGTCGACATCGACTTTCTTGGTGTTGTGCGCAGTGTTTTTCGCTTCGCCGGCACCGGTGCCATAACCCTTGATGGTCTTGGCCAGGATGACGGTCGGTTGTTCTTTGTGGTTGACCGCTTCGTGGTACGCCGCGTAGACCTTGTACGGGTCGTGGCCGCCACGGTTGAGTTTCCAGATCTCGTCGTCGGACAGGTCTTCAACCATCGCCTTGAGTTCCGGCGTGTTGAAGAAGTGTTCGCGCACGAACGCGCCGTCTTTGGCTTTGTAGTTCTGGTACTCGCCGTCGATGACTTCGTCCATGCGGCGTTGCAGGATGCCGTCGACGTCCTTGGCCAGCAGTGGGTCCCAGAAACGGCCCCAGATGACTTTGGTCACGTTCCACTGAGCACCGCGGAACACGCCTTCGAGTTCCTGGATGATCTTGCCGTTACCGCGAACCGGGCCGTCGAGGCGCTGCAGGTTGCAGTTGATGACGAAGATCAGGTTGTCCAGCTTCTCGCGGCCGGCCAGGGAGATCGCGCCCAGGGATTCCGGCTCGTCGCACTCGCCGTCGCCCAGGAAGCACCAGACTTTCTGTTTGCCTGGCTGGATGAAGCCGCGGTGTTCCAGGTACTTCATGAAGCGTGCCTGGTAGATCGCCTGGATCGGGCCCAGACCCATGGATACGGTCGGGAACTGCCAGAAGTCAGGCATCAGCCAAGGGTGCGGGTAGGACGACAGGCCCTGACCGTCGACTTCCTGGCGGAAGTTGTTCATCTGGTCTTCGGTGATGCGGCCTTCCATGAATGCGCGGGCGTAAACGCCTGGCGAGGTGTGGCCCTGGAAGTAGATCAGGTCGCCGCCGTGTTCGTCGGTCGGGGCCTGGAAGAAGTAGTTGAAGCCGATGTCATAAAGGGTCGCACTGGAGGCGAAGCTGGAGATGTGACCGCCGAGGTCAGAATCTTTCAGGTTCGTACGCATCACCATGGCCATCGCGTTCCAGCGTACCAGCGAGCGAATGCGGCGTTCCATGAACAGGTCGCCAGGCATGCGTGCTTCGTGGGTAACGGGGATCGTGTTGCGGTAAGGCGTGGTGATGGCGTAAGGCAACTGCGAACCGCTGCGGGTCGCCAGTTCACCCATACGGGTCATCAGATAGTGAGCACGGTCTTCGCCTTCTTTGTCGAGAACCGATTCCAGGGCGTCCAGCCATTCCTGGGTTTCGACGGGATCGAGGTCTTGCATGGCTTGCTCCAGGGCGGAAAGGCTACCAGAATCGGTTGCCTGAGTTAGCGACTGGCCTTGTGGGCAGACGTTATGAATTCTTGGATTGCCGACAGGTTGTTCCGGCGGCGTGTAGTTTTACTACAAATCTTCCGGCATTTCAGCCCGTCTAATGTATATACGAGTAGTAAAACTACAGATGAGCGGCTTGTGGCCCCCGGCTGCGTTGTGAGAATAATCGTTAAGGTTGGTCTTTTTCCAACTACAAAAGGTAAAAGCTTGATGCTGGCTGCCAAAATTAAAGAAATTTCAGCTATTTCTAACTTTTGTTCGACGCTCCCTCAGGTAGTGGGTTTTCGCAAACCACTACATGCAGTCCGTTGTACGCCGATCAAGGATAGACCATGAGCCTCCCTTCGCTTGCCGAACTGCCCGCCATTCTCCAGCCGTTTGTCACCCGTGCCGAGCAGTCGTTCCGGGCTGCCGTCGCCACTCTGGACGATGATCACGGGCTGTCTGCCTGGTCGCCGGAGCGCTGGGCGCAATTTGCCCGCGTCACCGCCGCCAGCGATTTCGTGATTGAACAGTCTGTTCGTGACCCTTTGATGTTGCTGCAACTGGTGCAGTCCGGTGAACTGGACCGCAGTTACGCGCCGGGTGAATTGTGCGCGCAGATCGCGGCCGCCGTGAGCACGGCCGAGACCGACGATCTGCTTGGCCGTGCCCTGCGCCGCCAGCGCGCGCGCCACCAGGTGCGGATCATCTGGCGCGACCTGACCCGCCAGGCCGATTTGGTCCAGACCTGCCGCGACCTCTCGGACATGGCCGATGCCAGCATCGATCAGGCCTATCAATGGTTGTACGTGCGGCATTGCCAGCAGTTCGGCGTGCCGACCGGGCGGCGCAGCGGCGAGCCGCAGCAGATGGTCATCCTCGGCATGGGCAAGCTCGGTGCCGTGGAGTTGAACCTGTCGTCGGACATCGACCTGATTTTCGCCTATCCCGAGGGTGGCGAAACCGTCGGCGTGAAGCGCGCGCTGGATAACCAGGAATTCTTCATTCGTCTGGGCCAGCGGCTGATCAAGGCCCTGGACCCGATGACCGTCGACGGCTTTGTGTTCCGCGTCGACATGCGCTTGCGCCCCTACGGTTCGGCGGGCGCGCTGGTGCTGAGCTTCAATGCGCTGGAGCAGTATTACCAGGATCAGGGTCGCGACTGGGAACGCTACGCGATGATCAAGTCGCGGGTGGTGGCCGGCGACCAGATGGCTGGCGCGCAACTGCAAGAGATGCTGCGGCCATTCGTTTACCGGCGTTACCTGGACTTCTCGGCCATCGAAGCGCTGCGCACCATGAAGCAGTTGATCCAGCAGGAAGTGCGGCGCAAGGGCATGGCCGACAACATCAAGCTCGGATCCGGCGGCATTCGCGAAGTCGAGTTCATTGCCCAGGCGTTCCAGCTGATCCACGGCGGCCGCGATCTGAGCTTGCAGCAGCGCCCGCTATTAAAGGTGCTGAGCACGCTGGAAGGTCAGGGTTATCTGCCGCCGGCGGTGATCAGCGAGCTGCGCGAAGGCTACGAATTCCTGCGTTACACCGAACACGCGATTCAGGCGATCGCTGACCGCCAGACACAAATGTTGCCCAGTGGCGAGCAGGATCAGGCGCGCATTGCCTTTATGCTGGGTTTCGCCAACTGGACGGCGTTCCACGAACAACTGATGTATTGGCGTGGCCGCGTGGCCTGGCACTTCGGGCAGGTGATCGCCGATCCCGACGAAGAGCAGGGTGCTGAAAGCGAAGTGGTGGTCGGCGGTGAGTGGTTGCCGCTGTGGGAAGAGGCTCAGGACGATGAGGCTGCTTGCCGCCAACTGGAAGAAGGTGGTTTCAAGGATGCGCCCAAGGCCTTGAACGCCTTGGCCGGCTTGCGCAGCAGTCCGCAATTGCGGGCGATGCAGCGTCTGGGACGCGAACGTCTCGATGCGTTTATTCCGCGTTTGCTGGCGCAGGCCGTGGAGCATGCCAATCCGGATCTGGTGCTGGAGCGCGTGTTGCCGCTGGTTGAAGCCGTGGCCCGTCGCTCCGCGTACCTGGTGCTGCTGACCGAGAACCCTGGCGCCTTGCGGCGTTTGCTGACGCTGTGCGCCGCGAGCCCGTGGATCGCCGAGCAAATCACCCGTTTCCCGCTGCTGCTCGACGAATTGCTCAACGAAGGCCGACTGTTCAAGCCGCCACTGGCGCCAGAACTGGCCGCCGAGTTGCGCGAGCGCCTGACGCGGATTCCCGAGGACGACCTCGAACAGCAAATGGAAGCGCTGCGTCACTTCAAACTGGCGCACCGCTTGCGGGTGGCCGCCTCGGAAATCGCCGGCAGCCTGCCGCTGATGAAAGTCAGCGACTACCTGACCTGGCTCGCCGAAGCGATTCTTGAACAGGTGCTCGCACTGGCCTGGCGCCAGACCGTGGCCAAGTACGGCACGCCGCTACGCACCGATGGCACCTTGTGCGATCCCGGCTTCATCATTGTCGGTTATGGGAAAGTCGGCGGCCTGGAACTCGGGCATGGTTCGGACCTGGACCTGGTGTTCATCCACGACGGTGATCCGCAAGCTGAAACCGATGGGCCCAAACCCATCGACGGCGCGCAATTTTTCACCCGTCTGGGGCAGCGGATCATTCACCTGCTGACGGCGCAGACCAACTCCGGGCAGTTGTATGAGGTGGACATGCGCCTGCGGCCGTCCGGTGCGTCGGGATTGCTGGTGAGTTCCCTGGGGGCGTTTGCCCGTTATCAGGAGAACGAAGCCTGGACCTGGGAGCATCAGGCGCTGGTGCGGGCGCGGGTGCTGGTGGGCAGTCAGGATGTCGGCCAGGCCTTCGAGAAAGTCCGTGCCGCGATATTGGGCAAGACGCGTGATTTGCCGACCTTGCGCCAGGAGGTCAGCGAGATGCGCGCCAAGATGCGCGATAATCTTGGCAGCAAGAGCACGGCGGCCGGTACCGGGGCAAATGCCTTCGAAGCCACGGCGCCGTTCGATATCAAGCAGGACGCCGGAGGTATCGTCGATATTGAATTTATGGTGCAATACGCGGCCCTGGCGTGGTCCGAAACACACCCGCCATTGCTGCGCTGGACCGATAACATCCGCATTCTGGAAGAGCTGGAGCACGAAGGGCTGATGCCCGTCGAAGATGCCAGCCTGTTGCGTGAGGCGTATAAAGCATACCGTTCCGCCGCCCATCGACAGGCTCTGCAGAAGAACCCGGGAGTGATACCGGCCGACCAGTTCGCGGACGAACGGCAGCAGGTCATGCGGATCTGGCGTGAGCTGGGGCTACGCTGAAACGCGTCAATCGGAGCGACAAGATTCAAAGGTGGGAGCGGGCTTGCTCGCGAAGGCGGAGTGTCAGTCGATAGAGATATTGAATGTGATGGCCCCTTCGCGGGCAAGCCCGCTCCCACAGTAGATCTGCAGTGTCATGCCGATCGAAGTACACCAATACCCAATGTGGGAGCGAGCCTGCTCGCGATAGCGGAGTGACAGTCGACAGCAATGTTGAAGGTGATGACCCATCGCAAGCCAGCATGCTCCCGCAGAGATTCTCGAGGCGGGGAGGCGTAGGCCTCCCCGGTTCGTTTATGGAAACCACATGAAAATTCTGATCGTTGGGCCCAGTTGGGTCGGTGACATGGTGATGGCGCAGACACTTTTCCAGTGTCTCAAGCAACGCCACCCGCAGTGCGAAATCGACGTGCTGGCCCCCGAGTGGAGTCGGCCGATTCTTGAGCGCATGCCCGAAGTTCGCCAGGCCTTGAGCTTTCCGCTCGGTCATGGCGTGCTGGAGTTGGCGACGCGCCGGCGCATCGGCAAATCCCTGGCCGGCCAGTACGACCAGGCGATCCTGTTGCCCAATTCCCTGAAGTCGGCGCTGGTGCCGTTCTTTGCCGGCATCCCGAAGCGCACCGGCTGGCGTGGCGAATTCCGCTATGGCCTGCTCAATGACGTGCGCACGCTGGATAAGGATCGTTATCCGCTGATGATCGAGCGCTTCATGGCCCTGGCCTTCGAGCCGGGCGTCGAGTTGCCGAAACCCTATCCGCGTCCGACGCTGCAGATCGACCCGGTCACCCGCGAGGCGGCGCTGGCCAGGTTCGGCCTGACCCTCGACCGTCCTGTGTTGGCCCTGTGCCCCGGCGCCGAGTTCGGCGAGTCCAAGCGCTGGCCGTCCGAGCATTACGCCAAGGTCGCCGAAACGAAGATTCGCGAAGGCTGGCAAGTCTGGCTGTTCGGTTCGAAAAACGACCACGCCGTGGGCGAAGACATTCGCGCGCGGCTGATTCCCGGCCTGCGTGAAGAATCGGTCAACCTCAGCGGCGGCACCTCGCTGGCCGAAGCCATCGACTTGATGTCCTGTGCCGATTCGGTGGTGTCCAACGACTCCGGCCTGATGCACGTCGCTGCCGCGCTGAACCGCCCGCTGGTCGCGGTCTACGGCTCGACGTCGCCGGGTTTCACGCCACCGTTGGCCGAGCACGTGGAAATCGTACGCCTGGGCATCGAGTGCAGTCCGTGCTTCGATCGCACCTGCCGTTTCGGCCATTACAACTGCCTGCGCCAACTCATGCCGCAGGCCGTGAACGAAGCCTTGCAGCGGTTGCAAGGCACTGTGGTCGAGGTCAAATAGCTTGCGGGTTCTGTTGATCAAGACGTCTTCGCTGGGCGATGTCATTCATGCGTTGCCGGCGTTGACCGACGCGGCGCGGGCGATTCCCGGCATCAAGTTCGACTGGGTGGTGGAAGAAGGCTTTGCCGAAATCCCGACCTGGCATCCGGCGGTGGGCAAGGTGATTCCGGTGGCGATCCGTCGCTGGCGAAAAAACATCTGGCAGACCATCAAGAGCGGTGAGTGGAAGCGCTTCAAGCAAAGCGTTCGCGCCACGAAATACGACTTGGTGATCGACGCCCAGGGCTTGCTGAAAAGCGCCTGGCTGACCCGTTACGTCAAGGCACCGGTGGCCGGCCTCGATAAAAGCTCGGCGCGCGAACCCATCGCTGCGCGCTTTTACAATCGGCGTCTGGCCGTTGCCCGCGGGCAGCACGCGGTGGAGCGAGTGCGTCAGTTGTTCGCCATCGCCTTGGGCTATGACTTGCCAAAAGGCATGGGCGACTACGGTCTGAATGTCGAGCGCCTGGTGGAATTGCCGCGCAAGAACCCGTACGTGGTGTTTCTGCATGGCACTACCTGGGACACCAAGCACTGGCCTGAAGCTTACTGGCGCGAGCTGACCGAGCGGGTCGGCTACCTTGGCGTTGGGGTCAAGTTGCCTTGGGGCAATGCGCAGGAGAAAGCCCGGGCCGAGCGCATCGCTGCCGGTTTCAAACACGCCGAAGTGTTGCCCAAATTGAACCTGGCCGGTGTTGGCAAGGTGCTGGCTGGCGCGCAAGCCTGCGTGGCGGTGGATACCGGCCTGGGCCATCTGGCTGCCGCGCTGGATGTGCCGACGCTGTCGCTGTTCGGTCCGACCAATCCGGGCCTGACCGGCGCCTACGGCAAGGTGCAGATTCACCTGGCCAGCGACTTCCCGTGTGCGCCGTGCCTGCAAAAGAAATGCACCTATCAACCGACGGCCGAAGATGCCCGTCAATTTGACCTGAAACGCGAGTGGCCCCTGTGCTTCACGCGTCTGAACCCCGAGCGTGTCGCCAGCCGACTGAGCACGTTGTTAATGGCTGAGGAGCTGCGCTGATGCAATTGGCATTTGTCCTGTACAAATATTTTCCGTTTGGCGGCTTGCAGCGCGATTTCATGCGCATTGCCCTGGAGTGCCAGAAGCGCGGCCATCAGATTCGCGTCTACACGCTGATCTGGGAGGGCGACGTACCGCCGGGTTTCGAAGTGCTGGTGGCGCCGGTCAAGGCGTTCTTCAACCATCGACGCAACGAAAAACTCAGCGAATGGATGGAAGCGGACCTGGCCAAACGACCGGTCGACCGCTTGATTGGCTTCAATAAGATGCCGGGCCTGGACGTCTACTACGCCGCCGACGGCTGCTTCGAAGACAAGGCGCAGAACCTGCGCAACTCGCTCTACCGCCGCTGGGGCCGCTATCGCCACTTCGCCGAATACGAGCGCGCGGTGTTCGCCAGGGATGCGAAGACTGAAGTGCTGATGATTTCCGAGGTCCAGCAGCCGCTGTTCATCAAGCATTACGACACGCCGCTGGAGCGTTTCCACCTGCTGCCACCGGGTATCGCTCAGGACCGTCGCCGACCGGCTGATGCTGATGACATTCGCGCCGGGTTCCGCGCTGAGTTCGACCTCAAGGACGACGAACTGCTGCTGGTGCAGATCGGCTCCGGGTTCAAGACCAAGGGCGTCGATCGCAGCCTCAAGGCACTGGCGGCGCTGCCTGCCGAGTTGAGGAAGCGCACCCGGCTGTTTGTAATTGGCCAGGATGACCCCAAGTTATTCCAGATGCAGAGTGCGACATTGGGGTTGGGCGACAACGTCACGTTCCTCAAGGGCCGCAGCGATATCCCGCGTTTCCTGTTGGGTGCCGATCTGTTGATCCACCCGGCGTACAACGAAAACACCGGCACCGTGCTGCTCGAAGCACTGGTGGCCGGCTTGCCGGTGTTGGTGAGCGCGGTGTGCGGTTACGCCCATTACATCGCCGAGGCCGATGCGGGCCTGGTGTTGGACGAGCCCTTCGATCAGGCGCAGCTGACGCAATACCTGACCGGCATGTTGAACGACGCTCAAGCAAGGGCGGCCTGGAGCCGCAATGGTCTGGCCTTCGCCGAAACGGCCGACCTCTACAGCATGCCGCAACACGCGGCCGATGTGATTCTGGCGGAGCACGCTTAAATGAAGTTGATGCTGGCTGAACCGTTCAAGAGCCTCTGGGCCGGACGCGACCCGTTCGCCGAAGTCGAGGGGCTCAAGGGCGAGGTGTACCGCGAGCTGGAAGCGCGCCGGACATTGCGCACGGAAGTCGACGGCAACGGGTTTTTCGTGAAAATCCACCGTGGCATCGGCTGGGGCGAAATCTTCAAGAACCTGCTCACGGCCAAGCTCCCGGTACTGGGTGCCGGCCAGGAGTGGAGGGCCATTCAGCGCCTGCAGGAAGCCGGCGTGCCGACCATGACCGCTGTCGCGTATGGCGAGAAGGGCAGTAACCCGGCCGACCAGCACTCGTTCATCGTTACCGAAGAGTTGGCGCCCACCGTCAGCCTCGAAGACTTCAGCGTCAACTGGGTCAAGCAGCCGCCGGAGCCAAAACTCAAGCGCGCGCTGATCGCCGAAGTCGCACGCATGACCGGCATGATGCACCGCTCCGGGGTCAACCACCGCGACTGCTACATCTGCCATTTCCTGCTGCACACCGACAAACCGGTGACCTTTGATGACTTCAAGCTTTCGGTGATCGACCTGCACCGCGCCCAGACCCGTCCGGCGATCACCTCGCGCTGGCGCAACAAGGATCTGGCCGCCCTGTACTTTTCCGCCCTGGACATCGGCCTGACCCGCCGCGACAAATTGCGTTTTCTCAAAGGCTATTTCCAGCAGCCGCTGCGGCAGATCCTGAGCGAAGAAGCCGGGCTGCTGAGCTGGCTCGATGGCAAGGCCAACAAGCTCTACGAGCGTAAACAGCGATACGGGGATGCGCTCTGATGTCGGGTTGGAAACTGGAACCGGCCTACAGCGATCTGGCCGATGACTTCGGCAGCCTTGAGGCGGTGTTTGCGCTTCAGGGCGAGCGGTTGACCAAGGACCTGCTCTCCGAGGTCATTCGCGTTCAGCGCAATGGCGTCAACTATTACGTCAAGCGCTACGTGGGTGCCGGCAAAGGCTTGCGGCGTTACCTCGGCAAGCCTCGGGTGAAGATGGAGTGGCAGAACCTCAAGCGTTTCGCCAAGTGGGGCATTCCCACGGCCGAGGTGGTGGCCTGGGGGCTGGAACGTCGCGGTGCGGCCTACGCTCGCGGTGCGATGATTACCCGGGAACTGCCGCGTACCGAAGACTTGTCGGCACTGGCCGAGCGACGCGATCCGAAACTGTCGGATCGCGCCTGGGTCGATGCCGTCAGTCGTCAGTTGGCCCAGTACACCCGGACCATGCACGATCACCGCTTCACCCATAATGATCTGAAGTGGCGCAACCTGTTGATCGACGACGAGGCTCGACTGTTTCTGATCGACTGCCCCAATGGCGATTTCTGGCGCGGTTTCTGGCTCAAGTACCGAATCACCAAGGATCTGGCGTGCCTGGACAAGGTTGCCAAGTATCAACTGTCGGCTACCCAGCGCCTGCGCTTTTACCTGCAATACCGCAACCGGACCCGGCTCAACGCTGCGGACAAGAAACGCATCCGGCACGTGGTGAGATTTTTCGAGGGACGCGAATGACTGATTTTCTGGCCGCTGAAGACCGTGCGCTGCTTGAGCGCCATGGTCTCGGCACGTTCGAGGCGCTCTGGGCCAAGCAGCTCGATGCGGTGGACGAACCCAACACCGGTCGCGGCGGCTGGAGCAGCGTGTTTCGGCTGGATCTGGAAGGTCATGGCTACTACCTCAAGCGTCAAAGCAACTACCTGACCCGCACCTTGCGCGCGCCGTTCGGCGAGCCGAGTTTTGCCCGTGAGTTTCGCAACATCTCCCGTTACCGGAAGATGGGCATTCCGGCGCTGGAAGCGGTGTTCTACGGGCAGCGCAAGGTCAATGGCGAAGTCCGCGCAATCCTGCTGACCCGCGCCCTGGATGGCTGGGACGACCTCGACTCGTTGTTGCAGCGCTGGGCTCAATTGAGCCCTGAACAGCACTCGGAGATCCTCAAGGCCAGTGGCGAACTGGCCCGGCAACTGCACGCTGCACGCCAGGTGCACGGGTGTTTCTATCCCAAGCACATTTTCATGCGTGCCACCGGCCACGGCTACCAGGCTCAATTGATCGACCTGGAAAAGACCCGGCCGCTGCTGTACGGGCAGCGTGACCGCATCAAGGACCTGGAACCGCTGACGCGCCGCGCGCCCGAGTGGGGCGAATCGCAGCTGCGGCAATTGCTGGCGGCCTATCTGGATCAGCCGCAGGACAGCTCGCTGATCGACAGCTGGCTGCAGCGCTTGACCGCACGGCGCAGCCAAAAGGGGCCACGTTGATGCGTTTGTCCGAATTGAAATCCGCTGGCCGCCATCCGGCTTTGCCGCTGAGCGTTTCGCTGGCCGATGCCGCCGGCCCCGCCGATTTGCAGCTGTTGAGCCTGTTGCGGGTATTGCCGGGGCAGCGTTATGTCGGTGCCGGTGTCTGGCGTGGCCGGCCGGTGTTGGCCAAGTTGCTGGTCGGCAGCAAGGCTGCACGGCATTTTCAGCGTGAACTGGACGGCGTGCGCCGACTTTCCGACCAGGGCCTGACCACGCCGCAGTTGTTGGCCGACGGCCTGAAAGACGGCGAGGGTGGCTGGCTGCTGTTTGATTTCCTTGAGCATGCCGAAAGCCTGGGCGACACCTGGAAGCAGGTTGAGCAGCAGCCCGTACTGTCCGATGGACAAGGGGCGGTGCTGGCCGAGGCGTTGGGTGCAATCGGTCAGATGCATCGCAAGGGCCTGTGGCAGGAAGACCTGCACCTGGACAATCTACTGCGCCAGGGCGGCCGCCTGTACCTGATCGATGGGGCCGGTATCTGCTGCGAGACGCCTGGCCAGCCGCTGTCGCGGCAGAAAGTCCTGGAAAACCTCGGGGTGTTCTTCGCCCAGTTGCCGAAGTCGATTGAACCCTTCATTGAAGAGTTGCTGGTGTATTACCTGCTCAGCAACGGCGAGCACGCCTTGCCCATGGAGGCGTTGCAGAAGCAGATCGACAAGGTCCGCAACTGGCGCCTCAAGGACTACCTGATCAAGGTCGGTCGCGAGTGCACGCTGTTCAGTGTCCAGCGCGGCGCCTTCGGACTGCGGGCGATTCGCCGCGAGGAAGAGGCGTCCATGGTACCGGTGCTGGAGCAGGCCGATGCCTTGCTCGATCAGGGGTATCTGTACAAGACCGGCGGTGCGGCGAGTGTTGGCAAGGTCGAGGTGGATGGCCGCACGCTGGTGATCAAACGCTACAACATCAAGGGTTTTGCCCACTGGCTCAAGCGTTTCTGGCGCCCGAGCCGGGCCTGGCATTCATGGCGCGAAGGCAATCGCCTGGCGTTCCTCGGGATTGCCACGCCCAAGCCGCTGGCGTTGCTGGAGAAGCGTTTCCTGTGGCTGCGCAGCCGGGCGTACCTGATCACCGAGTATCTGCCGGGGCCGGACATCATCGAGCGTTTTGCGCCCTATGTTGAAAGCGGTGACGCACCGCAGGCCGAACTGGCGGCGCTGGATCATCTGTTTGCCGAGCTGATTCGTTTGCGTATCAGTCATGGCGACTTCAAGGGCCATAACCTGTTCTGGCAGCAGGATCGCTGGGCGTTGATCGACCTCGACTCGATGTGCCAGCACGGCTCGCTGACCAGTTATGCACCGGCATATGCGCGGGATCGGGCGCGGTTCATGCGTAACTGGCCTGAAGGCAGTGCGCTTTATCAGGTCATCGATCAGCGTTTGCCCAAAGATATCTCCAGCGCGGCCTGAATCGGACCTTTGGTCCTTTCGCGAGCAAGTCGGATCGCCGCACCGCCGCTCCCACAGTGGTTCCGGTCGCTCAGAAATCCCTGTGGGAGCGGGCTTGCTCGCGAAGGGGCCGGAACTGCCAACCGAGAAAGCAGACAGGTTCTTGTGAACCGTCCTACGCGATCTTGGGAAGCCATGAACTGTGGCCGAAATCGCCCCGATGCTAGTTTGCCTGACGTTCTCGGAGGGCCGGCTGTGTCGATCAAAATGGCAGTTTCATCGGGTGTTTTGTCCGTGTCGCTAATGGGCTGCGGGACCGCCGCTACGGTCCTGCAGGATGAAGCCGAAGCCGCGCACGGGCTGCGCAGGCAAAAGACCTATTGCCAGTCCATCCCCCGGGTCTATAGCGGCCTCGCTTATGACTTCTGCGTATTGAACGCACCGCCCGATCCCACGGGTGTCCTTCTACCGCTCATTTTGCTCGACCTGGCCCTGTCCGGCGCACTGGACACCGCCGCCTTGCCCTACACGATTTACCGGCAGAGCGTGGACGGCAATATCCTTGTCTACTGGCGGCCTTCGCGCGGTTAAAAGTAATCGCAAGGTCACCACCCTGGTGGCTTGCCGCTTGTAGCTAGAGGCTAGCCGCTGCTTTTACGCTATAATCCCGCCCTTTAGCTGTCTCTCGCCCCTTGCGAGGGCACATTAATTTTTGAGGCGCTTGCGCCTGCATGCAGACTAAAGAGGCTAGACCCCTGTGGCATTGACGATTCTTGGCCTGTCCGGCGCCCTTAGCCATGATCCTTCCGCAGCCCTGTACATCGACGGCAAGCTGGTCGCGGCGGCTGAAGAGGAACGCTTCGTACGCGATAAACATGCAAAGAACCGCATGCCCTACGAATCGGCGAAATTCTGCCTGGAACAGGCCGGCATCAAGCCGTCCGATGTCGACGTGGTTGCGATCCCGTTCGCCCCGATCAGCCTGTTCGGCAAGGCCCGCTGGCAGTACGCCAAGCGTTACTGGTACGCCCCGGACCGTGCACTCGACGCGATCCTGATGGGCAACCGTCGCTACAAGCGCTATCGCAACAAGATCGTCTGGTGCCTGGAGCAACTGGGCTTTGATCCGAAGAAGATCAAGATCGAGCCGGTCGAGCATCACCTGGCCCACGCCTCCAGCGCCTACCACTGCTCCGGCTTCAAAGAGAAAACCGCGATCCTGGGCATCGACGGCAAGGGCGAGTACGCCACGACCTTCTTCGGTTACGGCGAAAACGGCAAGATCCACAAGATCAAGGAATTCTTCGATCCGGACTCCCTCGGCGGCCTGTACGGCGCGATCACCGAGTTCCTCGGTTTCGACATGCTCGACGGTGAGTTCAAGGTCATGGGCATGGCGCCGTACGGCGACGCCAGCAAATACGATTTCTCGCGCCTGGCTTCGTTCGAAAACGGCGAGCTGGTGATCAACACCGACTACGCCAACGTCATCGGTCTGCGTCGCTATAAAGAGAAGGGCAAGGGTTACTACTTCTCGCCGAAGCTGATCGAGTGGCTGGGTCCCAAGCGCGAAGGCGACATCGCCGACGAGCCTTACATCCACTACGCCGCCAGCATTCAAGCGCTGTTCGAAAAGATTGCGCTGCAGATGATCGACTACTACCTGGGCGGCGTGCTCAAGGAAACCGGCAAACTGGCCTACGCCGGTGGCTGTGCGTTGAACGTCAAGCTCAACCAGAAAATCATCGCCCGCGACGACGTCAAGGAGCTGTTCGTACAGCCTGCGTCCGGTGATGCCGGTACCGCGGTCGGCGCCGCGGCCTATGTGTCTCACGCCCGTGGCGTACCGGTGGAGAAAATGGAACACGTCTACCTCGGCCCGTCGTACAGCAACGAAGACGTGATCGCCGCCTGCGCCCGTCACGAGAACAAACCGACCTGGCGCAAGCTCGACAACATGCCGGAGCAGATCGCCAAAATCATGGTCGATGGCAACCCGGTGGCCTGGTTCCAGGGCCGCATGGAGTTCGGTCCGCGTGCACTGGGCGGTCGTTCGATCATCGGTTGCCCGAGCGTGCCGGGCGTGGCCGATCGCATCAACCACCAGATCAAGTTCCGCGAGCGCTGGAGGCCTTTCTGCCCGTCGATGCTCGACACCGTGGCGCCGCAGATGATCAAGATCGATCACCCGGCTCCGTTCATGACCTTCACCTTCGAAGTGGCGGAAGAATGGAAGACCCGCGTGCCGGAAGTCGTCCACGAAGACGGCACCTCCCGCGCCCAGGTGCTCAAGCGCGAATACAACCCGCGCTACTACGACATGATGAAAGCGCTGGAAGTGCTCACCGGCAACGGCGTTTCGCTCAACACCTCGCTCAACCGTCGCGGCGAACCGATGATCTGCTCGCCGACCGATGCGCTGAACATGTTCTTCGGTTCGGATCTACAGTATCTGATCATGGAAGACATCCTGGTGGTCAAAGAGGGCGCAAACGCCTATGACACGTTCGGCTGAACGTCATGTGCTGCAGTTCTGCCACGGCTATGACGGGCCGTTCCTGGACTGCGCACGGCAGTACGCCAGCCTGTTCGCGGGGACTGGCTATCGCGTGACCACGGTGTTTCTCACCGGGGTTGCCGATGCCGAAGTCGCCGCGGGCTGCGCCTCCGACGAGGTGCTGTTCATGGAGTACAGTTCCAAGGCCATTCGTGGCCTGAAACTGGGCGCCATCGGCGATCTGCGCAAGATCGCCGCGTCGCGCAACTTCAGTTTCTGCATCGCTCATCGTTTCAAGCCTATCTATATCGCCTTGCTCGGTACCTCGTTGCCGGTCATTGGCGTGCACCACGGGTTTGAAGACTACAAGCGCGGCAGCCGCAAACTGTTCGCCCATATATTCCGCAAGCGTTTGAGCCTGCTCGGTGTGTCCGACGCGGTGCGCGACGACATGCGCAGTTGCCTGCCGAAGTGGCCTGCTTCGCGAATTCAGACGCTGTACAACCGCATCGACGTCGATGCCTTGCAAGCCACGCAGGTGTCGGCTCGCGAGGCCCGGGAAACCCTCGGGCTGGCGGCGGATGCCTGGATTGTCGGCAACGTCGGACGCCTGCATCCGGACAAGGACCAGGCCACTCTGCTCGATGGTTTCGCCCAGGCATTGCCGCAGTTGCCGGCCAACAGCCAGTTGGTGATTCTCGGCAAGGGGCGCCTGGAGGAAGACCTCAAGGCTCAGGCCCGCGAGCTGGGTATCGGCGACCGGGTGCTGTTCCTCGGTCAGGTGCCGGATGCGCGCAACTATTTCCGCGCCTTCGATGTGTTCGCCCTGAGTTCCGATCACGAACCGTTCGGCATGGTACTGCTGGAGGCCATGGCTGCCGGCGTACCTTTGCTCGCCACAGCGTGCGGCGGAGCGAAAGAAGTGGTCGAGGGCGTGGGCATCCTGTTCCCCTTGGGCGATGCCGGACATCTGGCCCAGGGCTTGCAACACCTGGCTGCCATGGATGATCAGCAACGCCGGCAGTGTGCCGAGATGATGCTCGAGCGCTTGCGCGAACGCTTTTCCGACCGCGCAGTGCGCGATGCTTTCTGGCACTTGCCGCACGTTACCGAACTGGCACAGAGGGGCTGATGCTCAACCGATTTCAAGGCTGGCGCGAGCGTGGCTGGGCGGTAGTCGACGCCTCGACTTACGCCGAAACCTGGCAGCGTTATGGCGGCAGCGTCGCAACTCATCCCATGGTGGTCGAGCGCCTGGCGCAACTGGCCGACATCCCGGTGCGCTACCTGGCCTGGATGCAGGGTGATGAGGTCAAGGCGGCGATCCCGACCTGGGGTCGCGACCTGGCCTTGTCCAAGGACGTGCTCAAGCGTCGCGGCAAGAAAGGCCTGTTCGACCTGGGTAACGCCGAGATCATCCTGCCGGCCGCGGCCGATACCCAGGCGCCCTTGCGCCATCGGGGGCGCTATCTGTCGGCGTTGAACGAGGGGCGGTTCACCGGTATCCGGTTGCAGGCCGAGCAACTGGCCATGGCTCGTACCCCCGAGGAGCTTTCGAAGAAGTTTCGCTACAACCAGCGCCGCGAATTGCGCTTGCTGGAAGAGGCGGGGGGTGTGGTACGGCCGGTATCCGAATTCTCCAGCGCTGAGTTGGCGGCGATTTATTGCGACCTGTTCCAGCGTCGTTGGGGCTTCCCGGCGACGGGTGCCGAACGCATGGCTGAGGTCATCGAGTTGCTGCGCGAGTTGCTGATCGGTTCGGTGATTTTTCTCAACGATGCGCCGATTGCGATTCAATTGGTGTACCGCGTCGAAACTTCGCAGTGGATCAGCGTCGAGTACATCAACGGCGGGGTCGATCCCGAGACTCGCGAGTTCAGCCCCGGCAGCGTGCTGAGTTTTCTCAATACGCAAAGCGCTTGGGAGCATGCCCGGGCGCAGGACAAACCGTTGCGTTTTTCTTTCGGTCGCGCCGACCGTGAATACAAGGATCGCTGGTGCAACCCTGTGCCGGTCTTCACCGTATGAGCCAAGCCATGAGCCGCAAACAGCAACTGCTCAAGCGCCATCGGCGCACTAAACGCATCGGTCTGTTGATTGCGCTGGTGCTGTTGATCGTCATCGGTGTGCTGGTGGCCTGGTGGTTGCCGCTGGTGCTGGCGGTACTGGGCTGGATGGCACACGAAGCCTGGTTTGCCGACCATCTGTTCTACTCGCCGAAAGACGATTATCAGTACAGCTTTCCCCCGTACACGCCACAGCCCAAGGTGCACCTGAGCGGTGAACATTTGCGGCTGGACGAGGGCGTGATGCTGGTCGACGACGCGACGCTGGTGTTGGCCCTGCGGGTAAAAAGCACCTGGCTGGGGCGGTTTATCGATCCGGTGGTCGAGTTGGCGGGGGGCGAAAATCCTGACCGGCAAACCTTCGAGCGGGGCGTGAACGGCCTGCGTTACCTCAATCTCAGTGGTCAGGCCCAGGCGCTGTCCCGTGGTGACCTGCGCTTGCGAGGGCGTTTCTGTCGCGTACTCGGCGAGCCTGTGCTGTGGGCGTTCGAGCATCCGGATTATCGGCGTCAGCGGGTGATGGTCATCGCGCCCCACGCCGATGACGCCGAGCTGGCGGCCTACGGTTTGTACAGCCAGGCCGACGAAACCTGGATCGTCACACTGACTGCCGGTGAAATCGAAGCCGAACACTATCGGCAGATGGGTCTGAACAAGGTCGATGCGGCCCGCTTGAAAGGCCGTCTGCGTACCTGGGACAGCATTGCCGTGCCGCGTTGGGCCGGTGTGCCCGAGGCTCACTGCGTACAGCTGGGTTATTTCTGTCTGCAACTGGCGAGCATGCAGGCCGCGCCAGCCGTGGCGGCGGGGTCGCGGGAAGCCGACCTGAGTGATACCCGACTATTTCGCCAGCTGAATCCGTTCACGCTGCCAGGCGATGCCGATGGCGCGCCGACCTGGAACAATCTGCTGGCGGATCTGCGTGAGTTGCTGCTGCGGGCCCGACCCGAGGTCATCGTCCTGCCGCACCCGACCCTGGATCCGCATCCCGATCATATCTGCGCCCAGGCGGCAGTCCTCGAGGCCTTGCAAGGCCTGGACTGGCAACCGACCACGCTGTTGGGCTACGCCAACCACCTGCACGACAACGACCGTTGGCCGATGGGCGATAGCGGTGACGGCATCGCCTTGCCGCCAGCCTTCGATTCCGTCCAGCCGATGCAGCCTTATTGTCTGCCGATGCCGCTGGAGCAACAGTGGGACAAGGCCATGGCGTTGGGCATGATGCACGACCTGCAGCCGCCGATGCCGTTCAAGCGCCGCTTGCGTCGCTTGATCCAGCGGTTGTTGGCCGGCCGGGTGCCGCCCGCCTATGGCGAGAACGAATTCTTTCGCAAGGCCGTCCGGCGCCACGAGCTTTTGTGGTCCATCAAGCACACACCAGGTAATGTTTCTCAGCGGGGAGAGTTATGAGTCAGCGGTCAAAGGTCCTGCAGCTGCAGCCTGACTACAACGTCAAAGCCCATGATTTCGCCGACCTCGCGGAGCAAATCGTCAAGGCCCTGCCCACCGATCGATATGAAGTGACCGCCGCGTTTCTGCGGGGCAAACCCGGG
This sequence comes from Pseudomonas sp. FW305-70, assembly GCF_058783925.1. NCBI lineage: Bacteria > Pseudomonadati > Pseudomonadota > Gammaproteobacteria > Pseudomonadales > Pseudomonadaceae > Pseudomonas > Pseudomonas sp. FW305-70. The sequence continues at coordinate 190,202 of NZ_JBYSYZ010000002.1, read as the reverse complement.
CCGGGCGAAGCAGTGAGCCGGGCTGATCGTTCGGTGTATTTCGAATTTTCCGACAAGTCCCTCAAGGGCATGCGCCTGAGGGCGATGTGGCAGCTGTACAAGTTCTGCCGCCGGGAAAAATTCGATGTGGTGATCTGCAACCGCTTCAAGCCGGTGAACATGATGCTGGCGCTCAACCGCTGGTTGAAAGTGCCGCTGTGCATCGGCATTTCCCACGGCTTTGGCGAGTACGACCGTTTTTACCGGCGCCGCCAGACCCAGCGCCTGATCGATCGTCACTGGCGCTTCGTCGGCGTGTCGCCAGCGGTGAAACAGTATCTGCTGGATTGTGACTGTGGCTTCACCGACCAGAATACCTATGCCATCACCAATGCCATCGACATCGAGCAGGCCGAAGGTCTGCAGCACAGCCGCGACAAGGCCCGTGAAATGCTCGGCATCGATCCGTCGGTACGGCTGATCGGTGCACTGGGGCGGCTGGTGCCGGTCAAGGGCCACATCTATTTGCTGCAGGCCTTTGCCGCGCTCAAGGACAAGTACCCGAATACTCAGCTGGCGATCATCGGTGCCGGTCGCGAAGAGTCGCGCCTGGCCGCGGAAATCGACCGCCTCGGCCTCAGCGGTCGTGCCCATTTGCTGGGGTTCAAGGAAATCGCCCTGCAGTACATTCGCGCGTTCGACATCTGGACCATGCCATCCCTGGCCGAAGGCCTCGGGCTGGCGCTGCTAGAAGGCATGAGCGGGCATTTGCCGGTGATTGCCTCGAACGTGCCGGCCATGTTGCCGCTCATCGAGGGGGCCGGTGGCCTGGCGATTACGCCCAAGGATGTGCCGACGCTGCAGGCTGCGCTGGACACCTACCTCGGGCTGTCGGATGACGAACTCAAGGCCAAGGGCGAGCAGGCTTTCCGCTATCTGCAACAACACCATGACATCGAGGAGTTCCGTCGCGAATACCTCAATCTGATCGACTCCGGCCTGGAACAGGCCCGCAAGGAACAGCCATGAACGACGCGCAACCCATCGTCACGGTCATTATCGCGTCGTACAACCACGGCCCCTACATCGAGCAGAGCATTCTCAGCGTCCTCAACCAGACCTATCGAAACATTGAGTTGCTGGTGATCGACGATGGCTCGAAGGACGACAGCGTCGAGCGGATCAAGGCGTTGCAGGCCACCCATGGTTTCGACTTTCGGGTCCAGGAAAACCAGGGGCTGACCAACACCCTCAATGGGGCGATTGCCCGGGCAAAGGGCAGCCTGATCGTGCCGTTCGGTTCGGATGACATCATGTTGCCGGAGCGAATCGCCATCCAGGTCGCACATATGGACGGCAAGCCCGAGGTCGGCATTTGCGCCGGCAACATCGAGCTGATCGATGCCGACGGCAACCTCTACCCGGAGAAGCGCCAGCGCCGGGATGTGCCGTTCCGTCGCCTGGACTTCGATGACATGTTCCTGGAGCGCAAGCCCTATCCTCCGGCCCCCACCCTGATGATCCGGCGCGAAGCACTGGAGAAGGTGGGCGGTTTCGACCCGACCATTCGCCTGGAAGATTTGCTGATCGAGTTGAAGGTGACCCATGCCGGTTACTTCATCGATGGTCTGAACGTGTTGATGGCGCGCTATCGCAAGCACGCCACCAACTCCTACAAGAACCACCGCTTCATGATCGACAGCATCCTGCGCACCTACGCACTCTTCAGCGATCACCCGCTGTACGACGAGGTGCGCTACAAGTTTCTCAATTCCATGTTCCTCAAGACCGCCAACCGTGATCGCAAGCTGGCGCGTGAGTTGCTGGCGCAGATTCCTTTCAAGGCCTGGAACAAGAAAACCTGGCGCGGGTTGGGCCGGATGTATTTCTCACGGCTGGAGAAAGACTGAGCCAGGGGTTGGAAGCTTTGCCCGGCGCGGTCGCGATAGCCGGCCGGTAGGCCGTCATCGCGATCAGCGGGCTGGTTTACGTCATCAGTGAGCCTGGGTCGAAGGGCTCCCGGCCAGCACTTGCCTGTGCAAATTATCCACGTCGGCTTTCGAGGCCACCGCGGCGTATCCCTGCAGCAGCGCTTCGAAGTGGTCCTCGAACAGCCAGCGCCGATCTTCTGCGTAGCGCTGCATGTGGCGCAGATTGCGTCGACGCAGGGAAGGGCTCAGTGATGACGGGTAGATTCGCAGGTCGGCCAGGTCGATCAGGCCGAACTCGCCGTCCTCCAGCACCAGCACATTGCCCAGGTGCAGGGAACGGAAGTAGATCCCTTTCTGATGCAGTTGAGCCATGAACTTGCCGAAGCGCTCCACCAGTGCCTGGCGCACTGCCGGGGCGGTGATGCCTTGCAGGATCTGGCGTAGCGTGTTGCCCGGCAACGGCGAGTAGTGCACCGCGGTGCTGCCGTCTTCGAACCGGTAGAGATCGAGGATTTGCGGGGTCGGGATGCCCAAGCCGCGCAGTTGCATACTGTTGACGGCAAAACGATCGGAATAGGGCGTGAAACTGCCCGAGGTATACCAGCGGCGACGGCGGAACAGCTTGAGAAAGCTGCCGTCGGTCAGGCGCAGGACTTTGGGGCCCAAGCCGTCTTCTTCGATGACTCGGGCATCGGCTGTCAGCTGCTGCAGGGCGCTTGGCGTCGCGGTCTTGATCGGCAAGTCCAGCAGGCGTCTGGCCCGTTGATTGATGCTCAATGCGGCAACCAGCGCCAGGGGGATCCACAGCAGGAACCAGTGCTCCTTGGGGCGCGAGATAATCCCGCCGCCTTCAGTCAGGCCCGCGCCGATACCGAAGGCCAGCCAGGCGGAGGCAATGATGAACAGCGGTTGCACGCGATGGCGCTGGCTACTGATGAGGCCCCATGCAAGGAAGAACAACCATGGCAGCAGGCCGATAATGCCGACGTAGTAGAGCACGCCCAAGGCAAAGCTATGGGGTTCTTGCAGGGAGTAGCCGACGCCCGGGTCCAGGCTCAACTTGGCGTTGTAGCCATGTCCGATCCACGGATGTTCAGCGACCTTGCCCAGGGTCAATTGCCAGAGCTCGATGCGGAAGGAGCTGCCTCTTGCGACGATTTTGTCGGTAAATAGCGCGAAAGTCGCCGTTCCGGCGATGAACATGGAGGCAAGCAAGAGTGCCGAGCGTCGATTCCAGCAGATGAAACACAGCCACAGCGCCGCGATCACCAGTGCAACCAGTGGCGTCCTGGAACCGGTGGCCAGCACGGCGGCGAACATGATCGCCATCGCTGGCAAGCTCAACCAAAGTATCCGGGGGCGCTTGCAGGTCATGCTCAGGCTTAGCCAGTAAGTACAGAAAAAGCCGAAGACGTGGGAGCTGAGCAGTGGATTGTCGAACGCGCCGACACCGATCAGGCGCATTTCCGGTTGGTAGATCAGGCCGAACCTGTACAGGTTGTAGGCAGAGACGATCAGCGCCAGCGTCGCGGCGCAGAACAGCAGGGGCTGAATGATTTCGCTGCGATGGCGCACCAGCAGGTAGCAGCCAACGAACAGCATCAGGGTATGCAGTGACGGTTTGATCTGACCGGCGGGGACGTCATTTTCCGGCCCCCAGTTCAGGCTGAGCAATGCCCACCCCACAAATAGCAGGACTGCAACGACGATCGGTTCGTGCAGCAGCTCCTTGGCGAGCCGCGGTCGCAAGCACAGTGCAATCAGCGCCGGAATGCTGAACAGGCCATAGTAGAGCTTGTGATGCTCACTGCGCCCCGGCAGGAAAAACAGTGCACAAAGCAGCAATAAGTAACCGAGTGGAAGGATCCACAAACAAATTAAATCGAAGATTCTGTTGGGCGTGCTGTTCAAAGCGTTTAATTGCATGCTGAGTAACTTATTCCTGAATTGAGCGACCGTACCAAGGCAGGGGTAGCGGGTGGCTATTTGACGCGCCACAATACACAGACTGTATGCGATTGCCAGAACCCTGGGGAAGCTGTGCTAAAGTCAGCGTCCTTTTCATCGACATTCGCGTGATATGACCGACTCCAGTCTCTGCGCAAGCCCATCGAGCTTGAAAATCTACTTCCGTCTGCTCGGCTATGTCCGGCCGTATATCAGCCTGTTCCTGATCAGCATCGTCGGTTTTCTGATTTTCGCTTCGACGCAGCCAATGCTGGGCTACATCCTCAAGTACTTCGTCGACGGTCTATCCAATCCTGAAGCGGCGCTGTTTCCAACCGTACCCTACCTGCGCGACCTGCAACTGCTGCAGGCGGTGCCGTTGCTGATCATCCTGATCGCCGCATGGCAGGGGCTGGGGTCGTACCTGGGCAACTACTTCCTGGCCAAGGTTTCCCTGGGCCTGGTCCATGACTTGCGGGTCCAGCTGTTCAACAACCTGCTGGTGTTGCCGAACCGGTATTTCGACAAGCATAACTCGGGGCACCTGATTTCACGTATCACCTTCAACGTGACCATGGTCACGGGGGCGGCAACAGATGCGATCAAGGTCGTAATTCGTGAAGGCATGACGGTGGTCTTCCTGTTTGCCTCGCTGTTGTTCATGAATTGGCGCCTGACACTGGTGATGGTCGCTATCCTGCCGCTGATTGCCCTCATGGTGCGCACGGCCAGCAAGAAATTCCGCAAGCAGAGCAAGAAAATCCAGCTGGCCATGGGGGACGTGACGCACGTGGCGTCCGAAACGATCCAGGGCTATCGCGTGGTGCGCAGTTTCGGCGGTGAAAAGTACGAAGAGAAACGCTTCTTCGACGCCAGTCAGGGCAATACCGACAAGCAATTGCGCATGACCCGCACCGGCGCCATCTATACGCCGCTGCTGCAACTGGTGATCTACACCGCCATGGCCGTGCTGATGTTCCTGGTGCTGTTCCTGCGGGGCGATGCGTCCGCCGGCGACATGGTCGCCTACATCACCCTGGCCGGCCTGCTGCCCAAGCCGATTCGCCAGCTGTCCGAAGTCAGCTCGACCATTCAGAAAGGTGTGGCCGGTGCCGAAAGTATCTTCGAGCAACTGGATGTCGAGCCTGAAGTCGATACCGGTACCGTCGAGCGTGATGTCGTCAGCGGCCGCCTGGACGTGCGCAACCTCAGCTTTACCTACCCTGACACCGAGCGTCAGGTGCTCAATGACATCAGCTTCTCGGTCGAGCCCGGGCAAATGGTGGCGCTGGTGGGGCGTTCGGGCAGCGGCAAGTCGACCCTGGCCAACCTGATTCCGCGTTTCTATCACCACGACAAGGGCGAAATCCTCATTGATGGCGTCGAGGTGGAACAGTACAAGCTGTTGAACCTGCGTCGGCATATCGCCCAGGTGACTCAGCACGTGACCCTGTTCAGCGACACGGTGGCCAACAACATCGCTTATGGCGACCTGGCCGGCGCACCGCGTGAGGACATTGAAAAAGCGGCCAAGGATGCCTACGCAATGGACTTCATTGCTCAATTGCCCGAAGGCCTGGACACCCAGGTCGGGGAAAACGGCGTGTTGCTCTCCGGTGGCCAGCGTCAACGCCTGGCGATTGCCCGGGCGCTGTTGAAGAATGCCCCGCTGCTGATTCTCGACGAGGCGACTTCGGCACTCGATACCGAGTCCGAGCGGCATATCCAGGCCGCCCTGGATCAGGTCATGAAAGGTCGCACCACGCTGGTGATCGCTCACCGCTTGTCGACCATCGAGAAGGCCGACCTGATCCTGGTCATGGATCAGGGGAAAATCGTCGAGCGCGGCACCCACGAGCAACTGCTGGCGCAAAACGGCTACTACTCGCGCCTCAACGCGATGGGCCTCGACGCCCCGGCCGAAGACATCGCCTGACCCCGAAAGGGCGAGCCTGGCTCGCCCTTGCGTGCCGGTGCCGTCGCCTGACGGTTCTTTTGCTCAAAAAATGAGCAAAAATACCCGGCAACTCATCCCGTTGCAGCCACCGCACAAGCCGACGCCAACCCTGTGTTAATATCGCGCCCCTGTTCATTCTGTATGTGGGTTGCACCATGAAGTTGTCCATGCCGCGATTCGATCAAGCCCCTGTCTTGGTGGTCGGCGATGTCATGCTCGACCGTTACTGGCATGGTGGTACCTCACGGATTTCCCCTGAGGCGCCGGTGCCGGTGGTCAAGGTCGATCACATCGAGGACCGCCCGGGTGGCGCTGCCAACGTTGCCTTGAACATTGCCGCCCTGGGGGCTCCCGCCTCGCTGGTCGGTGTAACCGGCGACGATGAAGCCGCCAATAGCCTGGTCAACAGCCTCAAGGGCGCTGGCGTGCGGGCTATCTTCCAGCGCATTGCGCACCAGCCGACCATCGTCAAGCTGCGGGTCATGAGTCGTCACCAGCAACTGCTGCGTATCGACTTCGAAGAACCCTTCGCCACCGACGCCCTGGCGCTGGCCGCGCAGGTCGACGAGTTGCTCGAAGGCATCAAGGTGCTGGTGCTGTCCGACTACGGCAAAGGCGCATTGAAAAATCATCAGGCGCTGATCCAGGCCGCCCGGGCCCGCGGCATTCCGGTGCTGGCCGATCCAAAGGGCAAGGATTTTTCGATCTACCGTGGCGCCAGCCTGATCACGCCGAACCTCAACGAATTCGAAACCATCGTCGGTGGTTGCGCCGATGAACACGATCTGGTCAACAAGGGCGCGCAACTGATGCACGACCTGGACCTCGGTGCCTTGCTGGTGACCCGTGGCGAGCACGGCATGACCTTGCTGCGTCCGGATCATCCGGCGCTGCACCTGCCGGCCCGTGCCCGCGAAGTGTTCGACGTGACCGGTGCCGGCGATACAGTGATTTCCACCCTGGCAGCAGCGATTGCCGCGGGTGAAGAGCTGCCTCACGCAGTGGCACTGGCCAACCTGGCGGCCGGTATCGTGGTCGGCAAGCTCGGTACGGCGGCCATCAGTGCACCGGAACTGCGTCGTGCAATCCAGCGTGCGGAGGGTTCCGAGCGCGGTGTGTTGGGTCTTGAGCAGCTGTTGCTGGCGGTCGATGATGCCCGCGCGCATAACGAGCGGATCGTGTTCACCAACGGTTGCTTCGACATCCTGCATGCCGGCCACGTGACCTATCTGGAACAGGCGCGGGCCCAGGGCGATCGCCTGATCGTCGCGATCAACGACGACGCATCGGTCAGCCGCCTGAAAGGGCCGGGCCGTCCGATCAACAGTGTCGACCGGCGCATGGCGGTGCTGGCCGGGTTGGGCGCAGTGGACTGGGTCATCAGCTTCCCGGAAAGCACCCCGGAAAACCTGCTGAGCGCGATCAAGCCGGACGTGCTGGTCAAGGGAGGCGACTACGGGATCGACCAGGTGGTCGGCGCGGACATCGTGACGGCCTACGGCGGTACCGTGAAAGTGCTGGGGCTGGTGGAAAATAGCTCCACCACGGCGATTGTCGAGAAGATCCGCAAGTCCGAATAAGGCTATAAAAGATCGCATCCTCTGTAGGAGCGAGCTTGCTCGCGATGAACTCAGCGGCACCGCATTCAATCAGTCAACACGCGGTATCGTTCACGTCCATCGCGAGCAAGCTCGCTCCTACAGGGGCTGCGATCTTTTGATTTTAAGAGCTGACCTTCTTGCGCGGCACGATTTTCTTCAGCAGCAGCTTGGCCTTCCCGCGCAATCGCGCCAAACCCGAATCCTTCCCCGGCGGGGTCAACCCCTGCTGCCTCACCCAGTCCTTCCAGCGGATTCGTTCATCGCGCACCAGCCAGCCTTCCTGTCGGGCAAAACTCTCGGCCAGGTACAGGCCGCGCGTGCTGGCCGGGTGCAGCTGATCCTTTTTCAGGGTGTAGAGCTCAGCCATCGGGTGGCCGTCCTGCAAGGGCATCAAGTACAGATCGGGGCGCTTGCGGTCGAGACGGGCGACGAGTTGATCGCCTTCCAGCCTTTCATCGACATGGAACAGACTCAGGGACTTGGCTTCCTTGGGAACGTCCAGGCGCAGGTCATAAATCAGTTGCAGCGACGCTGTCGGCAAATGCACGTAAGCCCGCGGACGCTCCATCAACGTCAGGTTGGCGCAACGCACCGGCCGCGCCGAGCCGGACAGTGGCGACAAGCGAAATGGCAGGGCTTCGCGGTAATGCAGGGCGGCCGAGTAGGGGGCCGGCAGCCAGGTGTCATTGAACCGGCCACCGAGCCAGCCCTCCGGGGTTTCCAGCAGGCATTCTTCGGCAATCTCCTGGATCGCCGTGTGCAGGGGAAGGTTCAGTTCGTGGGCCGGCACGTAACCGGAGATCAACTTGAGCACCACGTCGCCACGGTCCTGCCGACGCTGACGCACCAGCACCCAGTAGTCGCGATTCTGCCAATGCAGGGTCAGGCGCACCGAGACCCCGAGATTGGCCAGTTCCAGGGCAAATCGTTCGCTGTCGCCGACCGTGACCGGTCGACGACGTTGCAGGGTCTGGGAGAAATTCAGCGGCCTGCCGACGCTCTGGTAGCTCAGGCCTTCAGGAGTCGCTTCGACGAATAACGGCAGGGTCTTGAAGTTGCTCGGGTTCTTTCTGATGAGCGTGCGCGACATGTCGGCTCCTGCTTAAGGCCGCGTGAGCGGCGTCAGTGGCTACGTAGGACCTGGGCAACGGTCGCGACATTGTGGGCGAGGTGCAGCGGATTGATGGTCCCGACAATAGCACTGGCAACACCCGGATGTTCAAACAGCAACTCGAAACTGGCGCGCACCGGGTCCACGCCCGGACTCAGGCATACGTGACCGCTGGCGAGGGCTTTCTTGACCAGAATGGCTTTGCCGTGTGCAGCAGCATAGTCAATGACGGCCTTCTCGTTTTGTTCGTTCAGATTGTAGGTGACCATCGCGCAGTCGCCTTGCTCCAGCGCTTTCAATCCGCCTTCGACGGTCTTGCCGGAAAACCCGAAGCCGCCAATCTTGCCTTCGGCCTTGAGTTCGGCGAGGGTTTCGTAGACTTCGCAGTCATTGAGGATCGCGAGGTCGTTGCCATCGGAGTGCACCAGCACCAGGTCGATGAAGTCCGTTTCCAAGCGTTGCAGGCTGCGCTCTACCGACATGCGCGTGTGTGCCGCACTGAAGTCATGACGGGACTGGCCGTTGGCAAACTCTTCACCCACCTTGCTGACAATCACCCAATCCTGACGCTGACCGCGCAGCAGCGGGCCGAGGCGTTCTTCGCTGCGACCATAGGCCGGGGCCGTGTCGATCAGGTTGATGCCCAGGTCGCGGGCAAGCTTGAGCAGCATGCGCGCTTCATCGTCATCGGGAATCCGGAAGCCGTTGGGGTATTTCACGCCTTGGTCGCGGCCCAGTTTCACCGTGCCCAGGCCCAGGGGTGAAACCAGCAGGCCGCTGCTGCCCAGCGGGCGATGCAAGTCATGCAGGGTCGGTTGGCTCATGGCAGTAGTTGCTCCCAGGCCGGTACGCCCATCGGCGGCTTTGGCAGTTCAGGCAGCGCTGCCGGGTGGCCTGGCTGGATACCGTCGCGGGTCAGGCTGGCGATGACCCGGTCAGCGAAGTCCGGCGCCAGGGCGAGTTTGGTTGGCCAGCCCACCAGCAGCCGGCCTTCTTCTGCGAGAAACGCATTGTCGGGGCGGGTCAGGCCCGATTGCAGGGGTTCGGCACGATCCACGCGCAGGGTGGCCCACTGTACCGTGCTCAAGTCGATCCACGGCAGCAACTGGCCGAGTTCTTTCTGCGCGGTGGCGATTTGCTCCGCAGGCTCTCGGAGCACGCCTTCGCTTTCGGCGATGTCGCCACCCATGTACCAGACCCATTGACCGTCGGCGGCCGGGTGGGTGGTGACGGTAATGCGCGGTTTGGTGCCGCCGCCCAGGCAATGCGCGTACAGCGGTTTGAGGCTCGGCCCCTTGGCGATGATCATGTGCAGCGGTCGACGCTGCATCGCCGGCTCGCTGAGGCCCAATGCTTCGAGCAGTTGCGCCGTGCCCGAGCCGGCGCTCAAGACGATGCGCTGGGCGCGGATCTCGCGCTCATCGACGATCAGGCCGACCAGCTTGCCACCTTCCAGCAGCGGTTCGATTTTCTGCCCGGCGAGCAAGCCGTCACCGGCAAGGTCGGCGAGGCGCTGGATCAGGCTTGGCACATCGATCACCAGTTCCGCCAGGCGATAGACCTTGCCCTTGAAGCGCTTGTCTTGCAGCGCAGGCGGCAACTGGTCGCCCTTGACCTGATCGACGCGACCGCGCACGGCCTTGCTGGCGAAGAAACTGGTCAGGTTGCCGGCGAGGGTGCCAGGGGACCACAGGTAATGGGCTTCGGAGAGCAGGCGCACACCAGACAGGTCCAGCTCGCCGTCACCGGCCAGGGCTTCACGCCAGCGGCGCGGCATATCGGCGATGGCTTCCGAAGCGCCGGTCAGGGCACCGTGCAATGCGTACTTGGCACCACCGTGGATAATGCCCTGGGACTTCACGGTCTGCCCGCCGCCGAGGCTGGCGCTTTCCACCAGCACGGTCGAAAAACCCTGGCGGCGCAGGCGCGCGTTCAGCCAGAGGCCGGCGACACCAGCGCCGACAATCAGAACGTCGGTGGAAATAACGGATGGCATGCAGCGACCTCTGTGTTCAAGACGAGGGCGCAGTATACAGACTCGAAGATTGGAGGGGCTGATGCCAGTACTCTCGAGCCAACGAGTAACCCTGTGGGAGCGAGCTTGCTCGCGATAGCGGTGGGTCAGTCAACATTGATGTTGAATTCCATGCCGTCATCGCGAGCAAGCTCGCTCCCACAGGGGGTCGCGTTTCGAGTTCTAATGCCCTGCAGTCTTGGAGAACAGCTGGATGACCACAACGCCAAGGACGATAAGCGCCATCCCCAGCATCGCCGGCACGTCCAGCTTCTGCCCGTAGATAAACAGCGCCGCGACGCTGACCATCACGATCCCCATGCCGGCCCATACGGCATACGCCACACCCACGGGAACGCTGCGCACCACCAGGGTCAGCATCCAGAAGGCAATGCCATAGCCGAGGATGACCAGCACCAATGGCAGCGGGGTGCTGAGGCCTTTGACGGCTTTCATCGAAACAGTGGCAATCACTTCGGCGCAGATGGCAATGGCCAGGTAGTAGTAAGCGGTCATGGGTCAATCCTCGTGTGAAGTGTTGCTCTCTGAGGTCGGCATTCTAGTGATTTGCCAGATGCGGTAAAGTCATTACCTATCTGTTCAAGAGATGGGTTGAGCCATGAGCATGCAGTGGAATCTGGAGCAACTGCGGTTGTTTGTCAGCGTAGCGGAGCAGCGTTCGTTTTCGGCAGTGGCGCGGGATCAGCGCAAGGCGCAGTCGGCGGTCAGCAGTGCGATAGCGTTGCTGGAGGATGACCTGGGCGTCAGCCTGTTCGACCGCAGCAGCGGCCGTCAGCCGAAGCTCACTGAAGCCGGTACCGCTTTGCTGGACGAAGCACGGGAAGTGTTGCGTCAGTGTGAACGACTCAATGGCCGGGCATTGGCGATGATGCGCGGTCAGGAGGCACGACTGCGCGTGGCGCAGGATGAGGCGATGCCTTATCAGCCGATCATCGAAAGCTTCGAGGCCCTGGCGGAAAAATTCCCCAGCCTTGAAGTGCAGCTGACCAGCGCCGCTCAGGGCGATGTCGCGCGCAAGCTGGTGGAGCGGCGCGCCGATCTGGGGTTGCTGTTCTTTCACGATCAGATTCCCGAGGCGCTTGAGCGTCGTGTGCTGGGCAGCGTGGAAATGGTCACGGTGTGCGGCAAGGACCATCCGTTGGCGGGCAAAGGCACGGTGGACGGCCAGCAGTTGGCGCAGCATCGGCAGTTGCTGATGTCCACGGAGTCGAGCATTTATCCCGGCAGTGATCCCGCCAGTCCGCAAGTCTGGCGCGCCGACAGTTTCTATGTGATGGCCGAATGGCTGGTGCGCGGCCTCGGCTGGGCGTGGTTGCCGCGCCACGTGGTGCAATACCCGACCTATCAGAACCAGATGGTCGAACTGGTCAGCGAATGGACCCCGCCGGCCCTGGTGGTGGAGCTGGTATGGCGCCGGGACGAGCCGCTTGGTCCGGCCGCGCGCTGGCTCGCCGAACGTTTTGCCGTGCACTTGCAGACGATTGGCGAAAAAAGCCGATAAACTCCGCCGCCATGAATAGAACTCTCTACACCGCGCTGTTTTATCTGGGGCTGCCACTGGTAGCGATTCGGCTTTGGCTGCGCGCGCGCAAGGCGCCGGCGTATGCCAGGCGCATCGGCGAGCGCTTCTCCTACGGGATGCCGGCGATGAAACCGGGCGGCATCTGGGTGCATGCCGTGTCGGTGGGCGAAAGCATTGCTGCTGCGCCGATGATCCGCGCCTTGCTGGCGCGTTACCCGGACCTGCCGATCACCGTGACCTGCATGACGCCGACCGGTTCGGAACGCATCCTGGCCCTGTTTGCCAATGAGCCGCGCATCCAGCACTGCTATCTGCCGTACGATTTACCGTGCGCCGCCCGGCGCTTCCTCGATCGGGTCCGGCCGAAACTGGCAGTGATCATGGAAACCGAGCTGTGGCCCAACCATATCCATCAATGTGCCAAGCGCGGGATTCCCGTGGCGTTGGCCAATGCGCGACTGTCCGAGCGCTCGGCCAGGGGCTATGGTCGCTTGCGCAATCTGACCCAGCCGATGCTGGCCGAGATGAGCCTGTTCGCGGTGCAGACCGAGGCCGAAGCCCAGCGCTTCCGTGATCTGGGCGCGCGGACGGAAACCGTCGAGGTCACCGGGTCGATCAAGTTCGACCTGACCATCGACCCGCAACTGCTCGAGCGCGCCAGCCAGTTGCGCGGGCAATGGCAGGCGCTGGAGCGACCGGTGTGGATCGCAGCCAGTACCCATGACGGCGAAGACGAGGTCGTGCTGGCGGCTCATCGTCAGTTGCTGGTCAGTCACCCCGATGCGTTGCTGATTCTGGTGCCGCGTCATCCGGAACGCTTCAATTCGGTGTACGGGCTGTGCCAGCAACAAGGGTTTGCCACCGTCCGGCGCTCCAGTGGCGACGCGGTCAGTGCCGATACTTCCGTGTTGCTGGGCGACACCATGGGCGAGTTGCTGTTTCTCTACGCCCTGGCTGACAGTGCTTTCGTCGGCGGCAGCCTGGTGCCGAACGGCGGGCATAACCTGCTGGAGCCGGCGGCCCTCGCCAAACCGGTGCTGAGCGGGCCGCATCTTTTCAACTTCCTCGAAATCGCTGCGCAGTTGCGCAGTGCCGGGGCGTTGCAGGAAGTGGAGGATGCCGAAGGGCTGGCGGTGGCGGTGCAGCGGCTGTTCGAACTGCCCCGTGATGCAGAGCGCATGGCAGAGGCCGGGTTGAAGGTGATGCGCGCCAATCAGGGGGCGTTGCAGCGCTTGCTGGACGGGTTGGGGAGGTTGATCGAGCGGTAGACCGCGCTGCCTTCATTCGCGAGCAAGCCCGCTCCCACACTCGAAACACTGTGGGAGCGGGCTTGCTCGCGAAGCTTTTGCTTTTACTGCTCCGGCCGCGCTTTCAACTGTTCCTCTGCCGCCTTGGCCAGATCCGGTGGCAGGAAATCCTTGTCCGGGTTGTAGTTGGGATTGAGCCAGCGTGCCAGGTTTTGCAGGTCCCCCGGATTCAACGTGCCGGCCTGTTGCTTCAGGCGCAGGTTGTCGAGGATGTAGTCGTAGCGGGTGTTGTTGTAGTCGCGCACCGAGTTGTAGAGCGAGCGCTGCGCATCCAGCACGTCAACGATGTTTCGCGTCCCCACCTGATAGCCGATTTCAGTCGCTTCCACCGCGCTCTGGTTGGAGATGATCGATTGCTTGCGTGCCTGTACCTGCTCGACATCGGTGTTCACCGCGCGGTGCAGGTCGCGGGTGTTTTCCACGATGCTGCGGCGCAGGGCTTCGCGTTGCTGCTCGGTCTGGTCCAGTTGTGCATACGACTGGCGCACCTGGGAGTTGATCAGGCCACCGCTGTAGATCGGGATGTTCAGTTGCAGGCCGACGGTGGTTTGATCGACGTCGCCACCGTACGCCTGGGGCAGGTTGTTCGGGTTGCTGAAGCCCAGTGCATCGTTGTCGCCTTTCTCGTACTTGGCGATCGCGTCAACCGTCGGCAAGTGCCCGGACTTGCGTTGCTTGAGGGTTTGCTCGGCGGCGCTGACGGCATAGTTGCTGGCCAACAGATTGAGATTCTGCCTGCCCGCGGTTTCGACCCAGGCCTTGGCGTCGTTCGGTACTGGCGGCAGGATCGGCAGGTTATGGCTGATGCCCCAGATCGAGTTGTACTGACGGTTGGTCAGGGTGATCAATGCTTCAAAGGCGTCGTCCACCTGACGCTGCGCAACGATGCGGTTGGCGCGTGCGGTGTCGTAGCTGGCCTGCGAGTTCAATACGTCGGTCTTGTCCGAGAGGCCGACATCGAAACGCTCGTTGGATTGATCGAGCTGGCGTTTGAACGCCGCTTCTTCGGCCTTGGTCGAGGCCAGGTTGTCCTGGGTGCGCAGCACGTTGAAATAGCTGTCGGCGGTTTGCAGGATCAGGTTCTGCTCGGTCGCCGAGAGTTGCAGGGCGGCTTGTTCGTTGACTTCCTTGGCGGCCTGGAACTGGAACCAGCGATCAGCCCGGAACAGCGGCTGCGCCAAAGTGGCCTGGTAGGAATGAGCATCGCGGTTGGTCGTGCCCGAAGGTTGATCGAGCGAGGTCCGCACCTCGGAAACATTGGCGCCGCCCGAGAGGTTCGGCAGCAGCCCGGCGCGGGCCTGGGGCACGACTTCCTTCTGCGCGCCGTATTGGGCGATGGCAGCCGCCAGATCGGCGTTGTTGTTGACGGCTTCCTGATAAACGCTGACAAGGTCCGTCTTGTTCGATAAGGGCGCATCTGCTGCCCAGGCCAATCCGTTGGACGCACAAGACACGGCAAGGGCCAGTGAGAGTTTGCGCAGCATAGACGATCCCTAGAATTGATATTACAGAGGTAATTTGAGCGCCAAGGCTAAGGCTCTGCTTCGACAGCGTCAATGCGCGGCTCAGCGTAGCGAGTGTAGTTGCGCATTGGGGTGGCAACAATCCTGATACTGCGTGTTATTACGCCATTCATCATGGTATTTGCCGGAGGGTTGGCGTTCTCTGCCAGTTGTGTCTAGACTGGCCGGGTTCTTGTCGGGGTGCCTTGCTATGAGGCTGAGATCGAATAATTTCGGATCCCGTTGAACCTGATCAGGTTAGCGCCTGCGTAGGGAACAAGATTTCTCGTCACCCGGCGAGTCCTCTTGTGCTTCGTCCGGGAAATTGTTCGACAATCGAACGCTCCCCGTGTGACGACGCACAGCACCAGTCCTGGTGCGTCCGTGCCTTTCAGGTTCTGCTCCGACAATCCACTGCCTGGATGCTGTCTGGAGAGCCCGTGATGACCATAAAAGCAAAAAACGCGATCAACCTCAGTGAGTCGGCCAAGGTCGATGAGCAGTCGGTTCAACCCTTTACCCGTTCGCAAAAAATCTACGTCCAGGGCTCTCGCCCGGACATCCGCGTGCCGATGCGCGAAATCACCCTGGACGTGACGCCGACTGACTTCGGCGGCGAAATCAACGCCCCGGTGACTGTCTACGATACCTCGGGCCCTTACACCGATCCCAACGTGGTGATTGACGTGCGTAAAGGCCTGGGCGACGTGCGTTCGGCGTGGATCGACGACCGTGGTGACACCGAACGCCTGAGTGGCCTGAGCTCGAACTTCGGTCAGGAGCGCCTTGCCGATCCAGAGCTGACCAAACTGCGCTTTGCCCACGTGAACAACCCGCGCCGTGCCAAGGCCGGGGCCAACGTCAGCCAGATGCACTACGCGCGCAAAGGCATCATCACCGCCGAGATGGAATACGTCGCCATCCGCGAAAACATGAAGCTGCAAGAGGCCCGCGCCGCCGGCCTGTTGAAGCAACAGCACGCCGGCCACAGTTTCGGCGCGAGCATCCCGAAAGAAATCACCCCTGAATTCGTCCGCGAAGAGATCGCCCGCGGTCGCGCGATCATCCCGGCCAACATCAACCACACCGAACTGGAACCGATGATCATCGGCCGTAACTTCCTGGTGAAGATCAACGGCAACATCGGCAACAGCGCCCTGGGTTCGTCCATCGAAGAAGAAGTGGCGAAACTGACCTGGGGCATTCGCTGGGGTTCGGACACGGTCATGGACCTGTCCACCGGCAAGCACATCCACGAAACCCGTGAGTGGATCATCCGCAACTCGCCGGTGCCGATCGGTACGGTGCCGATCTACCAGGCGCTGGAGAAGGTCAACGGTGTGGCCGAAGACCTGACCTGGGAGCTGTTCCGCGACACGCTGATCGAACAGGCCGAGCAGGGCGTCGACTACTTCACCATCCACGCCGGCGTGTTGCTGCGCTACGTACCGATGACCGCCAAGCGCGTGACCGGCATCGTGTCCCGTGGCGGCTCGATCATGGCCAAGTGGTGCCTGGCGCACCACAAAGAGAACTTCCTCTACACCCATTTCGACGAAATCTGCGAAATCATGAAGGCCTACGACGTCAGCTTCTCGCTGGGCGACGGCCTGCGTCCGGGTTCGATTGCCGACGCCAACGACGAAGCGCAGTTCGGCGAACTGGAAACCCTCGGCGAGCTGACCAAGATTGCCTGGAAACACGACGTGCAGTGCATGATCGAAGGCCCGGGCCACGTGCCGATGCAGTTGATCAAGGAGAACATGGACAAGCAGCTGGAGTGCTGCGACGAGGCGCCGTTCTACACCCTCGGTCCGCTGACCACCGACATCGCGCCGGGCTACGACCACATCACCTCGGGCATCGGTGCGGCAATGATCGGCTGGTTCGGTTGCGCCATGCTCTGCTACGTCACGCCGAAAGAACATTTGGGCCTGCCGAACAAGGATGACGTGAAGACCGGCATCATCACCTACAAGATCGCCGCGCACGCCGCCGATCTGGCGAAGGGGCACCCGGGCGCACAGATCCGCGACAATGCCTTGAGCAAGGCGCGTTTCGAGTTCCGCTGGGAAGACCAGTTCAACCTGGGCCTCGATCCGGACACCGCGCGTTCGTATCACGACGAAACCCTGCCGAAGGATTCGGCCAAGGTCGCGCACTTCTGCTCGATGTGCGGGCCGAAGTTCTGCTCGATGAAAATCACCCAGGAAGTCCGCGAGTATGCGGCCAACCAACGGATCGAAGCGGTCGACGTGGACGTCGCCCAAGGCATGGCCGAACAAGCTGAGCGCTTCAAGCAGGAAGGCAGTCAGCTTTATAAAAAGGTTTAAGCGGCAAGCTACAAGCTGCAAGTTAGAAGCAGGCGCAAAGCCTGCTTTTTCTTAAAGCTTGTAGCTCGTGGCTTGTAGCTATCATTCCTATGAGACAACACCCTTGAGCATTCAACCCAGCACTTATTCACCCGACATCGTGGTGCCGACCGACAAGCGTGTGTTCGGCGGTCGCGATCTGTTTTCCCTGTGGTTCTCCCTCGGCATCGGCCTGATGGTGTTGCAGACTGGTGCATTGCTCGCACCGGGCCTGGGCCTGTCCGGTTCGTTGCTGGCGATTTTTCTCGGCACCCTGGTCGGCGTTCTGCTGCTGGCGGCGGTCGGGGTGATTGGCAGTGACACCGGCCTGTCGTCGATGGCCGCTCTCAAGCTCAGCCTCGGTACCAAGGGCGCGAGCCTGCCGGCAGTGCTGAACCTGCTGCAACTGATCGGTTGGGGGTCGTTCGAAATCATTGTCATGCGCGATGCCGCCAGCCTGTTGGGCGCGAAGGCCTTCAGCGAAGGCAGCCTGCTGTCGAATCCGCTGCTCTGGACCCTGTTCTTTGGCGGCCTGGCGACCCTGTTGGCGGTCAGTGGTCCGCTGACTTTCGTCCGGCAGATCCTGCGCAAGTGGGGCATCTGGCTGCTGCTGGCCGCGTGCATCTGGCTGACCTGGAACCTGTTCGCCAAGGCTGACCTGGCCGCGTTGTGGGCCCAGGCCGGTGATGGTTCGATGCCGTTTGCCGTGGGTTTCGACATCGCCATTGCCATGCCGCTCTCCTGGCTGCCGCTGATCGCCGACTACTCGCGGTTCGGCAAGCGGGCGAAAAACGTCTTCGGTGGCACCGCCATCGGATTCTTCATCGGTAACTTCTGGCTGATGAGCCTGGGCGTGGCCTACACCCTGGCGTTTGCGCCGAGCGGTGAAGTCAATGCCTTGCTGCTGGCGCTGGCTGGGGCCGGCCTGGGGATTCCGCTGCTGCTGATTCTTCTGGATGAGTCGGAAAACGCCTTTGCCGATATTCACTCGGCGGCGGTGTCCAGCGGGATTCTGTTGCGTGCCAAAGTCGAGCATCTGGCCCTGGCCATCGGCGTTATCTGCACGCTGATTGCCCTGCTGGCGCCATTGGCCCAGTACCAGAACTTCCTGCTGCTGATCGGTTCGGTGTTTGCGCCGTTGTTCGGCGTAGTGCTGGTGGACCACTTCATCCTGCGCAAGCGCAGTGGCCAGGTGGCTTCAGCCGCTCTGCGCTGGCCGGCGCTGCTGGCCTGGCTGGGCGGGATCAGCACTTACCATCTGCTCGCCAACCTGTATCCGGACGTGGGTGCAACCCTGCCGGCGCTGGTCCTGGCAGGGTTGCTGCAGCTGGTGCTGGGCCGGGCCTTCAGTTACGGCCGGGAAACAGCTCGGGCTTGATGATGCCGTTCAGGCGAGGGTAGGGGATCTTCAGTTCGACATGGCCCAGCGCGTAAGGCGCAATGGTGCTGGTTTCGTACTTGAGGATCACCCCGCCGTAGGTCAGCGCCACGTTCTGGGTTTTCTGGAACGGCCAGCTCTTGACGAACTCCGGTTCCTGATCGAGCTTGGTGCTGATCAGCCAGCTGTTGTGCGCCACTTGCGCGGCCTTCCAGAACGCGTCTTCCTGCCCCGGCACCAACATGTCGGACAACGTCAGCACCTTATGCTGCTGGCGCGAGTAGTTGATGAAGCCCCGCCCCGGCGTGCCATGGGCGCCGCCGGTGTCCAGGTAGCTGGACAATTCGATGATCACCAAGCCGTCATGCTGCTCACGTACCTTGGCCTGCAGATAGCTGCTGTTGCGCGGGCCGGCGGTGCGCAAAAACTCTTCGCGATAGGCCGCCAGGGTCGGTGCCAACGGCGCGTCGGGCGAGGTGCGGGTCATTTGCAGCAGGCGTTTTTCGATGATGCCGTCCAGTGCAGGCTCGTCCGGAAAGTGCAGGGTGTCGATGTTGACCAGCGGACAGTCGGGGTTGCTGCAACCGGGCTTGAGTTGCTCGGAGGCATCGCGGGTGGTTTCCAGCGGCGTCCGGTAGTTGGGCTGGAACAGGCTCGCGCAAGCGCCCAGGGTCAGGGCGATGGCGGCCACGGAGGCGATTTTGAAAAGCGACATGGGCGTCCTTTCTGAAACAGGGGAAGGCAAAAAGTTACCGGCTTCGACTCTCAACAAAGCAATCAGTTCGCCACTAAGCTAATTAGAGAGGGTTTCGCCTTCACCGTCCATCCCGCTGACGGGAAAGGGGCTGCATCAAACATCGCGGGCGCGTTAGGATGGCGCGAAGTCGAGGCCCAGGAAAAAAGCAGCCTCGTTCAGGATTCGCAGTAACGAGGATTGTCATGACGGATTTTGCCAACGCCATTCCGACCGCCGTTGATATCGTGCGGCGCGAAAAATGCTACGAGGGCTTCTACAAACTCGAGCGCGTGCACTTGCGCCACGAATTGTTCGCCGGGGGCATGAGCCGTGAGATCAATCGTGAAGTGTTCGTGCGCCATGATGCGGTGTGCATGCTGCCTTACGATCCGCAGCGCGATGAAGTGGTGCTGATCGAGCAGTTTCGCGTCGGCGCCATGGGCAAGACCGACAACCCGTGGCTGATCGAACTGGTCGCTGGTCTGATCGACAAGGATGAAGTGCCGGAAGCAGTTGCTCACCGCGAAGCGCAGGAGGAAGCTGGGTTGGAAATCGGGGCGCTCTGGCCGATGCTCAAATATTTTCCATCGCCGGGCGGCAGTAACGAGTTCGTGCATTTGTACCTGGGGCGTTGTGACACTACCGGGGTTGGCGGCCTGCATGGGCTGGAGGAAGAGGCAGAAGATATCCGCGTCACGGTCTGGGCTTTCGAAGATGCCCTGCAAGCCGTGCGCGACGGGCGTATTGCCAACGCGGCGAGCATCATTGCCTTGCAATGGCTGGCTTTGAACCGCGTTGAAGTGAGGGGGTTATGGTCGTAAACAAGCTGCGCGATCGCTATCGGGTAGACCTGGTGGGGCTGCAAGCGTCCTGCGAGGCGAACTACGCGCGCCTGATGCGACTGCTGCCGGACATGCGCAGCGAGCCGGCTGCGCGGCGCATCGCCGTGACCCATGGCGACCAGATGCTCGGCGTGCTGGCCCTGGAGGTATTGCTGACCTGTCCTTACACCACGACCCTGCAAGTGCGCCAGGAACACAGCCTGCCGTGGCTACCGGTGCCGCAACTGGAAGTGCAGGTCTATCACGACGCGCGCATGGCCGAAGTGGTCAGCGCCGAACATGCGCGACGCTTTCGCGGCATCTATCCTTACCCGAACGCCTCGATGCACCAGCCGGACGAAAAGGCCCAGCTGAACATGTTTCTGGGCGAATGGCTGAGCCATTGCCTGGCGCTGGGGCATGAGTACGAAGTCGTCCGTTAACTGAGCGCCGCAGTTGTGAACTGCGTCAGGTTCACGGATTTCCCCTTTCGACCGTCCCCCAGCATAATTGCGGCACTTACCCATCCCCGTGATCACGCCCTGGGAGAACGCCTTGCCGAGCGTATCCACATTGACCACCGCCGATCCGGCGTTGCTGGTGCAACTCTCCGACAGCCACCTGTTTGCCGAAGCGGACGGTGCGTTGCTGGGCATGAACACCCGCGACAGTCTGCAAAAGGTCATCGAGCTGGTGCGCGCGCAACAGCCGCAGATCAATCTGATCCTGGCCACGGGTGATCTGTCCCAGGACGGGACGCTTGCGTCCTACCGGCAATTTCGCGAGATGACGAGCCAGTTGGATGCGCCGGCGCGCTGGATTCCCGGCAACCACGACGAGCCGCATATCATGGCCGAGGCGGCGGTGCAGAGCGCTTTGCTCGAGCCGGTGGTGGATATCGGCAACTGGCGGGTCACGATGCTCGATTCGGCGGTGCCGGGCTCGGTGCCGGGATATTTGCAGGATGAACAGCTGCAGTTGCTCGCCCGCTCGTTGAGCGAAGCGCCGGAACGCCATCATCTGGTGTGCTTCCACCATCACCCGGTGTCCATCGGTTGTGCCTGGATGGAACCGATTGGCTTGCGCAATCCCGAGGCGCTGTTCGCCGTGCTGGACCGTTTCGAACAGGTGCGCGCGGTGTTGTGGGGGCATGTGCACCAGGAAATCGATCAGAGGCGCAACGGCGTACGTTTGATTGCCTCACCCTCGACCTGCATCCAGTTCGAGCCGGGCAGCGAGGATTTCAAGGTCGGGGAGCAGGCACCGGGTTATCGCTGGTTGCGACTGCTGCCCGATGGGGGGCTGGAAACCGGGGTAGAGCGGGTCACCGGGTTCGATTTCACTGTGGATTACGGTTCCAGCGGCTACTGATTTTTCATTTTTCTGGAAAACCGGGGCGCGGCCTTCGCGAGCAAGCCCGCTCCCACATTTGACCTGCGTCGGTCACAAATCCCCTGTAGGAGCGAGCTTGCTCGCGATAAGCCTGAGAGCGCCGCGGGGCGCCAGGTTTTCACCGTTATCGTTGACGACCATCGCGAGCAAGCTCGCTCCTACAGTAAACTGCGGCTTTTTAGCCGACGCACAGGGAACTCAAATGTCCGGTTCGATCCTTTATATCCACGGCTTCAACAGCTCGCCGTTGTCGAAGAAGGCCTGCCAGTTGGTCGAGGTGATGGAGCGTCTGGGCCTGAGCGAACAGTTGCGCGTTCCGGCATTGCACCACCACCCGCGCCAGGCTATCGAGCAGCTGGAGCAGGCGATCGCCGAACTGGGGCGGCCACTGCTGGTCGGCAGCTCCCTCGGCGGCTACTATGCCACTCACCTGGCCGAGCGCCATGGCCTGAAAGCCCTGTTGATCAACCCTGCCGTCAGCCCGCACCGGATGTTCGACGGCTATCTGGGGACGCAGAAAAACCTGTATACCGAAGAGGCCTGGGAATTGACCCACGACCACGTGACGGCCCTGGCCGAGCTGGAAGTGCCGGCACCCCGGGATCCGCAGCGTTATCAGGTATGGTTGCAGACAGCTGACGAAACGTTGGACTATCGTCTCGCCCAGCAGTATTACCGGGCATGCGCCTTGCGTATCCAGGCCGGTGGCGACCACAGTTTCCAGGGTTTTGCCACGCGACTGCCGGCCATGTTGAGCTTTGCCGGCATCGGCGCCGATTTGTATCAGGCAATCGATTTCACCGCATTGTGAGCGATAGCCCCATGAATTCTTTTTTCACCGAACACTGACGACGAGACCCCATGGCCACTCCCAGCGCTAGCTCTTATAACGCCGACGCCATCGAAGTCCTCTCGGGCCTCGACCCGGTGCGCAAACGCCCCGGCATGTACACCGACACCAGTCGGCCGAACCACCTTGCCCAGGAAGTCATCGACAACAGCGTCGACGAAGCCCTGGCCGGGCATGCCTCATCGGTACAGGTGATCCTGCATGCCGACCATTCGCTGGAAGTCAGCGATGACGGTCGTGGCATGCCGGTGGACATTCACCCCGAGGAAGGTGTTTCGGGCGTCGAGTTGATCCTCACCAAGCTTCATGCCGGTGGCAAGTTTTCCAACAAGAACTACCAGTTCTCCGGCGGTTTGCACGGGGTGGGTATTTCCGTGGTCAACGCCTTGTCCACCGAAGTGCGGGTGCGGGTCAAGCGTGACGGCAACGAGTACCAGATGACCTTCAAGGATGGCTACAAGGCCACCGAACTGGAGATCGTCGGCACTGTCGGCAAACGCAACACCGGCACCAGTGTGTTCTTCGCACCGGATCCGAAATACTTCGACTCCCCGAAATTCTCCATCAGCCGCCTCAAGCACGTGCTCAAGGCCAAGGCCGTGTTGTGCCCGGGGCTGCTGGTCAGCTTTGAAGACAAGGCCACCGGCGAGAAAGTCGAATGGCATTACGAAGACGGCCTGCGTTCCTACCTGGTGGATGCGGTCAGCGAATTCGAGCGCCTGCCGGACGAGCCGTTCTGCGGCAGCCTGGCCGGTAATAAGGAAGCGGTCGATTGGGCTCTGCTGTGGCTGCCAGAAGGTGGCGACGCGGTACAGGAAAGCTACGTCAACCTGA
The DNA here is from genome assembly GCF_058783925.1 of Pseudomonas sp. FW305-70. Classification (NCBI taxonomy): domain Bacteria; kingdom Pseudomonadati; phylum Pseudomonadota; class Gammaproteobacteria; order Pseudomonadales; family Pseudomonadaceae; genus Pseudomonas; species Pseudomonas sp. FW305-70. The sequence continues at coordinate 166,948 of NZ_JBYSYZ010000002.1, read as the reverse complement.
TCCCGACCGCCCAGGGCGGTACCCACGTCAACGGCTTGCGCCAAGGCCTGCTCGACGCCATGCGCGAGTTCTGCGAATTCCGCAGCCTGCTGCCGCGCGGCGTGAAGCTGGCGCCGGAAGACGTCTGGGAACGCATTGCCTTCGTACTGTCGATGAAGATGCAGGAGCCGCAATTCTCCGGCCAGACCAAGGAGCGCCTGTCGTCCCGAGAAGCGGCGGCGTTTGTTTCCGGTGTGGTCAAGGATGCGTTCAGCCTGTGGCTCAACGCCCACCCGGAAACCGGGATGTTGCTGGCGGAACTGGCGATCAACAACGCCGGCCGTCGCCTCAAGGCCAGCAAGAAGGTCGAGCGCAAACGCATTACCCAAGGCCCGGCGCTGCCGGGCAAGCTGGCCGACTGTGCCGGACAGGACCCGATGCGTTCCGAGCTGTTCCTGGTGGAAGGTGATTCCGCCGGCGGTTCGGCCAAGCAGGCACGGGACAAAGAGTTCCAGGCGATCCTGCCGTTGCGCGGCAAGATCCTCAACACCTGGGAAGTCGACGGCAGCGAAGTGCTGGCCAGCCAGGAGGTGCACAACATCGCCGTGGCGATCGGTGTCGACCCGGGTGCGGCCGACATGAGCCAACTGCGCTACGGCAAGATCTGCATCCTCGCCGACGCCGACTCCGATGGTCTGCACATCGCGACCTTGCTGTGCGCCTTGTTCGTCCAGCACTTCCGCCCGCTGGTGGATGCCGGTCACGTCTACGTGGCCATGCCGCCGCTGTACCGCATCGACCTGGGCAAGGAAATCTACTACGCCCTGGATGAAGCCGAACGCGACGGCATCCTCGATCGCCTGGTGGCCGAGAAGAAGCGCGGCAAGCCACAGGTCACCCGATTCAAGGGGCTGGGTGAAATGAACCCGCCGCAGTTGCGTGAAACCACCATGGACCCGAACACTCGGCGTCTGGTGCAGTTGACCCTGGAAGATTTCGAGGCGACCTCGGAAATGATGGACATGCTGCTGGCGAAGAAACGCGCTGGCGACCGCAAGACCTGGCTGGAGTCCAAGGGCAACCTGGCCGAGGTGCTGGGCTGATGCGTCTGGGCTTTGCCCTGGCCTGTGCGTTGCTGCTGACGTCGATTACGGTATCTGCCGAGCCGGCGCCACAGCTGCGCGTGTTGTCCGGGCATGTCGTCGATGGCATGCGCGGTGGCAACCTGTCCGGGCTGGCGCAGTGCGGCAATGACTTGTGGGCAGTTTCCGACCGCGACGATGATCAGATCTACCGCCTCGATACCAGCGAATCCGTGTGGCAGGCACAAACGGTGCACATTGATGTACCGCCGGTGCCTGACAGCGGTTTGCCCTGGGGGCTGAAGTCTCGTGTCTGGGGGGCTTCGTTCGTGCGTGGTGGCGATCTGGACTTCGAAGGCATCACTTGCGACAGCGCCGGCAATCGCTACATCGTCAGCGAAGGCCATGCCGCCGTCTTGCAAGTGCCGCCAACGGGGCCTGCTACCTGGCTGAAAATTTCCCCGATGATGGTTCGCGAGGCACGGGCCAGAGGTTTGCTGTTGCAATTCAATGCACTGTTCGAAGGGTTGGCGGTCAATCCGGCGGGCGATCAGATGTGGCTCGCCGCCGAGCGTATAGGTCGCGGACTGCTGATGATCAAACGCAAGCAGACGTTGTGGGATTGCGACGGCGGCTGCGTGCTGCTGAGCGAGGCGGGCATGGAAATGCAACCCGAGCAGTTTCCCCACGCCAGAGCGGTCTCGCGGGATTTCTCTGACCTGTCGCTGTTCAACGGCAAGCTGTTCACCCTTGAACGCAACGCCTATCAGATTTGTCGCCGGGATCCGCAGACGGCCAGGGTCGAGCGCTGCTGGTCGTACGCCGCCGAGTTATTGCAGGAAAACCGTCGTTATCCACAGGACTACGGGTTGGAAGAAGCGTTGATCGTCGATGCCGAGGGTGCCTGGATCGGTGTCGACAATAACTTCGGTGCGCGCGCCGATGGTGAAGTGCGTCCGGTGGTCTGGCGCTTCGCGGCACCGGACGGTGGCTGGAGTGCCAGGCTGTGAGGCAGCAAACGCCGGGGCAGCGCATCGGCCGGGTGTTCATGGTGCTGGCCTGGTGCGCAGCACTGTTTCTGGCCACACGGTTTTTCGCCCAGTGGGAAGCGCGGCAGCAAAATCCGAACGTGGTGGTCAGCTCGGAGCAGGGCGAAGGTTTCATCGAGGTGAAACTGGTCAGCAATGCGCAGGGGCATTTCGTTGCCAGCGGCCAGATCAACGGCCAGCCGGTGGACTTCATGCTCGACACCGGGGCGACCGATGTGTCGATTCCGGCGGACCTGGCCAGGCGTTTGAAGCTCGAAGAAGGATTCGGCGTGACCCTGAGCACGGCCAATGGCCTGAGCCAGGGCTATCGCACCCGTATTGAACGCCTGCAACTGGGCGACATCGTGCTGCGGGATGTGCGCGCACTGGTGGCCCCCGGGCTGCATGGCGATCAGGTGTTGCTCGGCATGAGCGCACTGAACAAACTTGAATTTACCCAGCGCGGTGGCACCATGCTGCTGCGCCAGACAACGAACCGATGAGGCCCGCATGAGCGACTCCCTTGATCTCAGCCTGGACGGTGTAGAACGCCGGTCATTGGCTGACTTCACCGAAAATGCCTACCTCAACTACTCCATGTACGTGATCATGGACCGTGCCCTGCCGCATATCGGCGACGGTCTGAAACCGGTACAGCGGCGTATCGTCTACGCCATGAGCGAGCTGGGGCTGGATGCCGATTCCAAGCACAAGAAATCGGCGCGTACCGTCGGTGACGTGCTCGGTAAATTCCACCCCCACGGCGACTCGGCCTGCTACGAAGCCATGGTGCTGATGGCCCAGCCGTTCAGCTATCGCTACACGCTGGTCGATGGCCAGGGCAACTGGGGTGCGCCGGATGATCCCAAGTCCTTCGCCGCCATGCGTTACACCGAAGCGCGGCTGTCGCGTTATTCCGAAGTGCTGCTCAGCGAGCTGGGCCAGGGCACGGCGGACTGGGGGCCGAACTTCGACGGCACGCTGGACGAGCCGCTGGTCCTGCCGGCCCGTTTGCCGAACATCCTGCTCAACGGTACCACCGGCATCGCCGTGGGCATGGCCACCGACGTGCCGCCGCACAACCTGCGCGAAGTCGCCACGGCGTGCGTGCGTTTGCTCGATGAGCCCAAGGCCACGGTCGAACAGCTCTGCGAACACATCCAGGGCCCGGATTACCCGACCGAAGCGGAAATCATCACCCCGCGCGCCGACCTGCTGAAAATCTACGAAACCGGTCGCGGCTCGGTGCGCATGCGCGCCGTGTATCACATCGAAGACGGCGACATCATCGTCACCGCGTTGCCGCATCAGGTCTCGGGCGCCAAGGTGCTGGAGCAGATTGCCGCGATGATGCAGGCCAAGCCGTCCAAGGCCCCGCAAATCGCCGACCTGCGCGACGAATCCGACCACGAAAACCCATGCCGGATCGTGATCATTCCGGGGGCGCGCAAGAACTTCGACCACGATGCGCTGATGCAGCACCTGTTCGCCAGCACCGAGCTGGAGTCGAGCTACCGGGTCAACATCAACATCATCGGTCTGGACGGCAAGCCGCAGCTGAAAAACCTGCGCGCGCTGCTGGTCGAATGGCTGGAGTTCCGGGTGCAGACCGTGCGTCGTCGCCTGCAATTCCGCCTCGACAAGGTCGAGCGTCGCCTGCACCTGTTGGACGGTTTGCTGATTGCCTACCTCAACCTGGATGAAGTGATCCACATCATCCGTACCGAGGAACAGCCACGGGCCAAACTGATCGAACGCTTCGCCCTGAGCGAGATTCAGGCCGACTACATCCTCGACACCCGTTTGCGTCAGTTGGCGCGACTGGAAGAGATGAAGCTGCGTGCCGAGCAGGATGAGCTGCTCAAGGAACAAGCCAAGCTGCAAGCCCTGCTGAGCAGCGAAGCCAAGCTGAAAAAACTGGTGCGCACCGAGCTGATCAAGGACGCCGAAACCTACGGTGACGACCGCCGGTCGCCTATCGTCGAGCGCGCCGAAGCCAAGGCCCTGACCGAGCACGATCTGCTGCCGAACGAGAAAGTGACGGTGGTGTTGTCGGAAAAAGGCTGGATTCGTTCCGCCAAAGGCCACGAGATCGATGCCACCGGGCTTTCCTACAAGGCCGGGGACGGTTTCAAGGCGCTGGCCGCCGGGCGCTCCAACCAGTTTGCCGTGTTTATCGACTCCACCGGCCGCAGTTACTCGGTGGCCGCCCACACCTTGCCGTCGGCCCGTGGCCAGGGCGAACCGCTGACCGGTCGCCTGACGCCGCCGCCGGGAGCGAGTTTCGAATGTGTGCTGATGCCCGAAGACGATGCGTTGTACGTGATCGCCTCCGACGCCGGCTACGGTTTCGTGGTCAAGGGCGAGGACCTGCAAGCCAAGAACAAGGCGGGCAAGGCCCTGTTGAGCCTGCCGAACAATGCCAAGGTCATGCTGCCGCGCCCTGTGGCTGATCGTGAGCAGAACTGGCTGGCATCGGTGACGACCGAAGGTCGCCTGTTGATCTTCAAGATCAGCGACCTGCCACAATTAGGGAAAGGCAAAGGCAACAAGATCATCGGGATTCCCGGTGAGCGAGTGGCCAGTCGCGAAGAGTATGTGACGGACATCGCCGTATTGCCGGACGGCGCAACACTGGTGTTGCAGGCCGGGAAACGTACCTTGTCACTGAAAGCGGACGACCTCGAACACTACAAGGGTGAACGTGGCCGTCGCGGCAACAAGCTGCCGCGTGGCTTCCAGCGGGTAGATGCGCTGCTCGTCGAAAACCTGAATTAGGCGACTTAGAAGCGCCGAACTACGATTTAACCCGTAGTTCGGCGCTTTGCGCTGGAGTCGGAACGAATATTCACGGATGATATGGCCTTTCAAGCGCCGGCACTGCCGCGCGTTCTTCATATTTGTTGAGTATTTTCACTGTGATCAGCCTTTTAGCGATCACCTGGATGGGACGATGACTGCTCTGCGCCTTCCTTTTATTCTTATGCTCGCCGGCATTCTTGGCCTGGCGGGTTGCAGCGTTCACCAACCGGTGTCGTTGTATCAGCTGGACGCTGGAACCCCGGTTCAGCCTGCACAGAACGCGGGCATGGCGGTATTGTTGGGCCCGGTCACCGTGGCCGACTACCTGCAGCGCGAAACCCTGTTGCAGCGTCAGCCGGATGGCAGCTTGCAAGCATCGACCGACGGTCGTTGGGCCGGCAGCCTTTCGTCGGATATCGATCAGTTGCTGCTGCGTCAGGTCGCAGGTCACCTGGACAGCCAGCGCGTAGTGCTGGCCCCGGCAACATTGGGGTTCACCCCGGACGTTCAGGTGCTGCTGACCATCACGCGCCTGGATTCGGGTGCAAAGCAACCGGCGATCCTCGATGCGCAATGGCGCCTGATCGACCGTCGCGGGCAGGTCCGTGATAATCGCATCATCCATTTGCAGGAGCAGCATGCCGGTAGTACGGCGGCTCAGGTCCAGGCACAGGGTGTGTTGTTGCAACGTCTGGCCGAGCAATTGTCGGTGGCGCTCAAGCCGCTGGCCAATCAGCCACCGATCGCCGAAGTCCCGCGTAAAGCGCCAGCCAAGGCGGCTGCACCTGCGGTAGAACAGGAAAAGCAGCCGAAGATCCCGATGGCTGCGCCTATTCGTACGGATATGGAAGTGTTCCGCTTCTAAGTCTGGACTGAAGCTGTTCCCCCAATAAAGCCCGCCTTGTGCGGGCTTTATTGTTTCTGCCGGCTGGGGATATCTGGCGTCAGTTCCGGCCTCTTCGCTGGCAAGCCCGCTCCCACAGTGTCCATGTCGTACACAAATTATGTGAACGCCCCTGAACCTGTGGGAGCGGGCTTGCCCGCGAAGGCGTCATGACAGACAACAAAAAAGCCCGCAGACGATCACTCATCTGCGGGCTTCATTGTGGTCGGGCCTAAGGTTTAAGCCCGGCGCTCGTGCATCCGCGCCAGTTGCCTTTCCAGCATCGATGGATACGGCTCCATCAACCGTTCCACGCAGCATGCACCTTCAGGGCTGGCAATCGGGCGGATCCGTGCGCGCTGACGGATCAAGGTGTCGTCACTGATCTTGCGTTCCACCAGCAGCAGGTTGCGGCTGTGCTGCGACAGGGCCAGGGCGTCCTGGGCGGGGTCGGTCAGCAGCAGGTCGATCTGGCTCAGGCCAAACAGTTCGTCGCCCAGGGTCAGGCCCAACTGCAATTGCAGGGTGATGCCACTGTCCGCGACTTCGATCTGCAGCTGGTGGCCCAGGGCCCGTAGCAGCTCGCCACAGCAAATGGCATTGGTCAGGTAATCGTCGCCGCTGTCTTCGGTGTGGAACAGCATCAGCGTGCTGCCATCGTTCAAGGTCTCCACTTCGCCTTGATACAGCGATGCGGCCTGGTTGAGGCAATCGCGATAGCGCTCCAGCAGTTCTTCAAGGCGCGCCCGCGGCAGGCGCCGCAGTTGCTCCTGGGAACCCAGTTGCACCGCCAGTACCGCGCTGTGTTGCGGCACGCTCGGCGTGGCCTTGCGAATCACCGGTTGCGGGGGGCTGTCCAGCGACTCGTCGCGCAGATCGGCGAACGGGTCTTCGTCATCGTCGTCTTCGACGGTGCTGACGATCTGCCGTGGCGCTGGCTTGAGCGCCGCTACCGGGCGGCTCTCGTCGAAACTCGGATCGCGCAGGTTGCGGACTTCGAAGGCCGGGTCGGCCTCGTCATCGACGTCGTCGAATTCCGGTTCCGGTTCCGGCACAGGGGCAGGCTCCGGGGCGAAGTTAGCGTGCAGCTGGCGCGCCAGGTCGCCGATTTCGTCCTGGCGGTCGGTGGCCGGGGTGTATTCATCGATATTGCGCAGCCAGACCCGCAATTGCAGCAGGGGCGTCGAGAGATAACGCCCCATGCGCAGGCTCAGGGCCAAAGACAGGGCCAGCAGGATGGCGCTTAGGATGCCCATGCTTTGCAGGCTGATGGTCATCGGCTGCTGGAACTGGTCCATGTCCAGGCTGATGCGCAATTGCCCGGCGGTCACGTCCTGGAAGGTGATCTTGCTCTGGTACATGCCCTCGGCTTCGCCCAACAGGCCATGCTTGGGACGCTGGCCGGATTCGGCGAGGATGCGGTTATCCGGGCTGTAGATGGCGGCGTGGGCCACCAGCTTGTTCTTGGTCAGGTTATTGAGCAGCACGTTGAGGCTGAGGATGTCGTTGGACACCAACAGCTCGGTGGCCGACGTGGCCGTCTGCGTCGTCAGGCTTTCGCCCAGCGCATCCGCCTGCTCGTGCATGGCCTGCTTGAACTGCAGGCCCATCACGCCGGCATAGATGACCAGGGCCAGGGCGACCAGGATCACGTTATGGCTGGCGATGCGCAATGCAATCGGTACACGGCGGTGGCGCAGTGCCCGGAAGATCAGCAGGAAGAAGTTATCGGTTTTTACTGGCGTAGGCCGGTTCACTTGAGCTCGGCTCTTTTGTCCGTGAAGTTGACGCGCAGTATAGCGACAGGCCCTAGACCGTCAAAGCGCTCACGGTGCCCGATGGTCACTGAAAGTGGGTAGAATGCGGTTTTTTTCCACCTGCGGGGGTGCGCCTTGCGCGAAATCGTCCTGATAAACATCACGGGAGTCGACCGTCCGGGTCTGACTGCGGCCATTACCGGCGTTCTGGCCCAGGGTGGTGTGAACATTCTCGACATCGGTCAGGCGGTGATCCACGACACCTTGTCGTTCGGCATCCTGGTTGAAATTCCCGACACCGAGCAAGGCAAGTCCGTGCTCAAGGACATCCTGTTCAAGGGCTACGAGCTCGATCAACAGGTGCGTTTCACGCCGGTGTCCGAGCAGGATTACCAGCAGTGGGTCGGCAACCAGGGCAAAAAGCGCCACATCGTGACCCTGCTGACCCGCAAGGTGACAGCCGGGCAGTTGCAGGCCGTGAGTTCGATCACCGCCAAATATGGCCTGAACATTGACCACATCGATCGTCTGTCCGGGCGCATGCCGCTGGACACTCCGGCCGACAAGGGCAAGGGCTGCATCGAGTTTTCCGTGCGTGGCGAGGCGGCTGATCCGCAGGCGCTGCGGGCCGAATTCCTCAGCGTCGCTCAGGAATTGAACGTCGACATCGCCTTTCAGGAAGATTCGCTGTTCCGTCGCAACCGTCGTCTGGCGGTATTCGACATGGACTCGACCCTGATCGAAGCCGAAGTGATCGACGAACTGGCCAAGGCGGCTGGCGTGGGTGACAAGGTTTCGGAAATCACCGAGCGGGCAATGGCCGGCGAGCTGGATTTTCGCGCCAGCTTCAAGGAGCGCCTGGCCTTGCTCAAAGGTCTGGACGTCAATGTGCTGGATTCCATCGGTGCTTCGTTGCGCCTGACCGAAGGCGCGGAAACCCTGTTCGCCGAACTCAAGCGCCTGGGCTACAAGACCGCGATCCTGTCGGGTGGCTTCACCTACTTCGCCAAGCAACTGCAGGCCAAGCTGGGAATCGACTATGTGTTTGCCAACGAACTGGAAGTGGTCGACGGCAAAGTCACCGGCGTGGCGGTCGAGCCGATTGTCGATGCGCAGCGCAAGGCGGATTTGCTGAGGGAACTGGCACACAAGGAAGGCTTGCGCCTGGAGCAGACCATTGCGGTCGGCGACGGTGCCAATGACTTGCCGATGCTGGCGATTGCCGGGTTGGGCGTAGCGTTCCGCGCCAAGCCGCTGGTCAAACAGTCGGCCAAGCAGGCCATTTCGACGCTGGGCCTGGATGGCGTGCTGTACCTGCTGGGCTTCCGCGATCGCGACGGCCAACTGTAACACCGCAAAACACCTGTAGGAGCGAGCTTGCTCGCGATGGTCGCCAACGATGACGCGGGCTTTCTGAATACCCGCGTCGTTCTCAGGTTCATCGCGAGCGGGCTCGCTCCTACAGTGAATGGCGGTTGTCTATCAGGCCTTTGGCGAACCCATGCCCTGACCCATCTGCACTGCTGTACCGGCAGTCATTTCCTCAGCCCACTTCACCTGATCCGGCCCGAACAGCACGACGGCGGTCGAACCCAGCTTGAAGCGACCCAGTTCCGCACCTTTTTCCAGGTGGATCGGCGCGCGAGCGGCTTCGTCGTAGCGGAAGGTTTTCAGCTCGCGTTTCGGCGGCGTGACCAGGCCGGCCCAGACGGTTTCAATCGAAGCCACGATCATCGCGCCCACCAGCACCACGGCCATCGGCCCGCGCTCAGTGTCGAAAATGCACGCCACGCGCTCGTTGCGGGCGAACAGTTCCGGAACGTTTTCAGCGGTGGTCTGGTTGACCGAGAACAGACGGCCCGGGATGTAGACCATTTCGCGCAGGGTGCCGGCCAGCGGCATGTGCACGCGGTGGTAGTCCTTCGGCGACAGGTAGATGGTCGCGAAGTCACCGCCCATGAACGGCGCAGCATTCGCCGCATCGCCACCCAACAGTTCCAGCACGCTGAAGCTGTGGCCCTTGGCCTGGAACACGCGACCGTGCTCGATCGGGCCGAGCTGGCTGATCGCGCCGTCGGCCGGGCTGAGGATCGCGCCCGGCGTTTCGTCCAGAGGACGGGCACCGTCTTTCAGTGCGCGGGTGAAGAACGCGTTGAAGTGCTCGTAGGCAGTCAGGTCTTCGACCAGCGCCTGGGACATGTCCACCTGATAGCGCTTGGCGAACCAGGCGGTAAAGGCATTCTTGAACCAGCGCACGCGGCATTCGGCGATGCAGCCGGCCAGTCGCGAGAGCAAGTTGTGGGGCAGCAGGTACTGGCCGAGGAGAAACAGACGCTTGTTCATTAACAGTCCTTAAAAATCTTGAATTTCTACCGGGGTATCGGGATGGTTGCCCCATTCGCCCCAAGAGCCGGCGTAGCCCTTGACCCGCGGATAACCGAGAGCCTTGGCCACCAGATAGGTGAAGCCAGAACGGTGGTGGGTCTGGCAGTGGGTAATCACTTCTTTGTCTTTGCTGATCCCGAGTTGTTCGAGGATCTGCGGCATGTCGGTGCGGATGCGCAGCTGGCGTGCGCGGTCCATGCCGGCGGTCCATTCGAAATTGACCGCGCCGGGAATGTGCCCGCCCTTGGCCGCCAGGACTTTCTCGCCGGAATACTCCAGCGGCCCGCGTGCGTCCCAGATGGCCAGGTCGGCAGCACCGAGCCGGCTTTGCAGGTATTCGCGGGTGGCGGTGGGTTCGTCGTGCAAGGTCAGAGAAACCGGGCCGCCCACGGTTGGCGGGATCTGGATCGACATGGGCAAACCTTCTGCCAGCCAGGCCGTCAGGCCGCCGTCGACATAGTGGTACTTGCTGTGGCCGATGACATCCAGCAGCCAGATAAAGCGTCCGGCCCAACCGCCGCCTTCGTCGTCATACACCACGTAGACCGCATCGGGGTTGTGTCCCAGCTCGCCAAACAGCGTTTCGAGCGCTGCCTGCGGGGGCATCAGTCCCGGGGCGGGTGCCTGCCCCAGCTGCGTGCGTTTCGGATCGACAAAACGCGCGCCGGGAATGTGTCCCTCGGCGTAGCGGGCGGGACTGGTCAAGTCCACCAGAATCAGTTCGCGGGCGTCGAGGCGAGGGAGCAAGTCGCTCGGCTCGATTACCAGCGGCAAGCCAGAGAAGTCAGACATGTGAGGTCTCCAGAGCACAAAAGGGAGGATTGTAGCGCAGCCTTATTGGCCACGGTGGCTAAAGCTGTGCAGGGCTTTTTCGATGCACTGCGCGGTTTTGCCGAAGGCCTGAACGGAAATTTCCGAAAACGGCCCACCGCCCTGGTCCGCCACGACGATCATGATCGCCCGGCCATTATTGACCAGCGAGCGCAGCAGCAGGTGTTCGCCGCTGAACTGCGAACGCAGGCTGTTGGGCAGCAGTGCCGAGAATTGCGCGTTGTTGGCCGGCGTCAGGCGGACCTGCGCCTGTTGCGCGAGCAGGCGTTGCAAGACGTTGCTCTGGCTGACCACGAAGTTCAGCCCGGCCGTTTCCTTCGGCAGTCCGGCCGTCTGGTGCACGCGCAGGTTGGCATGGGTACGGTCGGCCATCAGGATCATCACCCGACGCATGCCGCAGGCCACGAGGGCGTCCCGGGCGGCGATGGTCAGGTGCATGGCATTGGTGAAACGACTCGGCTCGGCCAGCAATTCGGCGCATTGCTTGCGCCATTTCGCCAGATCTTCGGCAGTGGGGGCCGCGGCCGGCAGCAGTCCGGCGTGGATACGGTTCATGCCCCACGGCCAGATCAGCGATTCGGCGGGGTGCCAGAGGTCGGGCATGGCGTGATGGCGCGCGCTGTTGGCGGCTTGCTGGTGCAGTTGTTGTTGCACCTCATCCATTGGCATTTGCAGGTAAAGGCTGGTCAGGTACTGCCAGCGTTCACTGTGCGGGCTGTCCCAGGCGTGTTGTACCGACAGCGCCAGACCGTTGGCCAGCAGCACCGTATTGGCCGGTTGATTGAGCCAGCGGCGCAGGGTCGGATCGTCATCGAGGCGGTTCTGCTGGCGCAACGGGTGCTCGCTGTCACGGGCGATGCGCAGGACTTTCACCAGCTCCCGCTGCTCGGTGAGCAACAGGCGATAGCCCTGCTGCACCCAGATCGGCAAGCGCCAGACCTCCACCAGCGCCTGGCCGATGTCCAGCAGGCGTACGCCAAACAGTTGCATTTCGACTTTACGTGCCGACTCACCTTTATGGATGACCCGCAGTTCCCAGTCTTCGAGCAGTTTTGGATGGGTCAGCGCCAAAGGCCACAGGGGCGAAAGAAACAGCAGGCTACCCCAGTGGATGTCCTGCCACAGGCGCGCCAGGCGACTGGCAAAAAAACCATTGGCCTGTTGCGTGGCGTGCTGGCTGATCATCTGCAGCTGACGCAAGGCTTTGGGGATTTCGAACTGGGGTTCGGCGGGCAGGCGTGCGAGCAGCTCTTCGGTGCGCTTCAAGCCGAGGCGATTGATCGCGATCTCGAGGTTTTCCGCCGGTTCGGCCATGCCGCCGTGGGTGTGCCGGTTGGCTTCGCGAATCACGCTCAAGGCCAGGGCGGGGCTGCCTTGCATGAGGTCGGCGATATCGCGCAGCGAGCTGCGATTGTCGCGGATGGCCTTGCAGACCCGGTCGTGGCTGGCTTGCGGAACCGGCAGGCGCACGCCATCGAGCAGCTTGACCCAGCCTTCGAGCGTCGTCGGTTTTGGTGTTGGAACGTTCGTTTCGTTAACCATGGTGGGAGGCGATCATCGTCAACAATACCTGTGCCCGGAAGGGGTCAAATTAGCTTTTCGCCTGAACTGGCTATAGTCTGGCGCAGTTTTGCCGATAAGTAGAAGAAGAGATTTTTTAACTTCCGAATATGACCTTGAACCCGACTCAGTAAGTGCTCTCCTAACCTATGGCTAAAATTATCGGCATCATCGTCGTATTCGCGAGCGTGCTCGGCGGATACGTGCTTTCCCACGGCAAGATTGCCGCCCTGATCCAGCCTTTCGAGGTCATGATCATCGGCGGTGCGGCCCTAGGCGCCTTCTTGCAGGCCAACCCCGGCTACATGACGATGCACGTGCTCAAGAAGTCCCTGAGCATGTTCAGTTCGCGTTTCAACCACGCCTTTTACCTTGAAGTGCTGGGCCTGATCTACGAGATCCTCAACAAGAGCCGCCGCGAAGGCATGATGGCCATCGAAGGCGACATCGAAGATGCCGCCGCGAGCCCGATCTTCGCCAAGTACCCGACGGTCCTCAAGGACGAACGCATGACCGCGTTCATCTGTGATTACCTGCGCATCATGTCCTCCGGCAACATGGCCCCGCACGAGCTGGAAGGCCTGTTCGACATGGAGCTGTTCAGCCTCAAGGAAGACCTGGAACACCCATCCCACGCAGTCAACGGCATCGCCGACGCCATGCCCGGTTTCGGTATCGTCGCGGCGGTACTGGGTATCGTGGTGACCATGGCCTCGCTGGGTGAGGGCGACCAGAAGTCCATCGGCCTGCACGTCGGTGCGGCACTGGTCGGTACCTTCTTCGGTATTCTCGCCGCCTATGGCTTCTTTGGCCCGCTGGCCCACTCCCTGGCCCACGATGCCAAGGAGGAGCTGAACGTCTACGAAGCCATCAAGGCCTCGCTGGTGGCTTCGGCTTCCGGCATGCCGCCATCGCTGGCCGTAGAGTTCGGACGCAAGGTCCTGTACCCGGCGCACCGCCCAAGCTTCGCCGAGCTGGAACAAGCGGTTCGCGGTCGATAGTGCTCTGTTTCGCAAATACGTTCCTTTTTTGGCGAGTGACTGTTGTTGCCAGACAAGGCGCCGCGACGAGTCATAGCCCGCTATGGCGAGGAGCGGCAACGCCGTATGGCGACAACAGGCACCGTCAAAAAGGAACAGTATTTGTGAGACAGAGCACTCTGTATGGAAAATAATCAGCCGATAATCATCAAGCGCGTCAAGCGCATCGCCGGCGGGCATCACGGGGGCGCGTGGAAAATCGCCTTCGCCGACTTCGCCACGGCGATGATGGCGTTCTTCCTGGTGTTGTGGCTGCTGTCCACTGCCACGCCGGAACAGAAGATCGCCATCGCCGGTTACTTCAAGGACCCGATCGGCTTTTCCGAAAGCGGCACGCCGTACATCATCGATCTGGGCGGCACGCCGACCATGGCGCCGGAAAACACCCTCAACCCCGAGGTGAAGTCCCAGCCGCAGCCGGACAAAGTCACCGTCGATGTTGACCAGGTCGAAGGCATGGCCGAGCAGGTCGAAAAGGAGCGCCTCGAGTTGTTGCTGCAGGAACTGCAGAACAAGGTCGAAGAAAACCCGCAGATGCAGAAGTTCAAGGACCAGATCCTGTTCGAAATCACTCAGGACGGCCTGCGCATCCAGATCATGGACGCGGAAAACCGCCCGATGTTCGACTCGGGCTCGGCTCGCTTGAAGCCGTATTTCGAAGACATCCTGCTGGCCATGGCCGACACCATCAAGGCGGTGCCGAACAAGATCAGCATCAGCGGCCACACCGATGCCAAGCCATACACCGGCACCGGTGATTTCGGTAACTGGGAACTCTCGGCCAACCGTGCCAACGCCGCACGGCGTGCGCTGGTGGCGGGCAGCTATCCGGAAGCGCAGGTGGCGCGCGTGGTCGGTTATGCCTCGTCGGCGTTGTTCGATCGCGAACATCCGTTCAACCCGGTCAACCGCCGTATCGACATCGTGGTGCTGACCAAGAAAGCCCAGCGTGCGATCGAAGGTTCGCAAGGCGCAGAGCCTGCTCCCGATGCGCCGCAAGGTTCGGCTGCACCAGGCGCAGCACCGACCGTGCCGGTCGACCCGAACGCATTGCCGGCGGACAAGGAACCGCTGCCGGCCCACGAACTGCGCGAGCGTTTGAATCTGTTTGACGATCCGGCGCCGAAAACGGGTGAACCAGCCAAACCGGCTGAACCGCCCAAGCAGTGACCGACAAAAAAGCCGACTGCGATGTCGGCTTTTTTGTGCGGCTTTCACTGGTTTGGAGGCCGCCAGGGGCACGATCCCCTGTAGGAGCCAGCTTGCTGGCGATGGTCGTCAACGGTAACGCGTGCTGTCTGAATCCACTCGGCGTACTGGAGTCCATCGCCAGCAAGCTGGCTCCTACAGATGATGGGTGAGAGAAACCCCGACCGGTCAAGAGGACGGATCGGGGAGCAGAGTGACTCAGAACCCACGGATGATTCGGGTCTTGAGCTCGGCGTGAAAGCGATCCGCATTGGATCTGTTGACGCTGCGCACCGACTCGCTGCCGGTCACCGATTCCAGTGACATCGAGCGCTTGAGCGTCGCTTCGTTTCGATAGGCATCGATAAAGAACTCGATGTCCCGGTCGCTGGTCAGCTTCGGCCATTTGTCCAGGTACAGCGGCAGCTCGGTCGGGCCGGTCTTGAACGAGCAGATGCGTCGGTGGGTGATGGTCGCCTCGCCGATTTCGAACGGCACCCACCAGGACAGCGCGGTTTTCTCCGAGACCACCGCCAGCAGGTGCGTGCATTCACTGATGTTGCGGGTGATCACCCCAGTGATGTCGTCGGTGGTCTGGGATTCGGCATCCAGCACATCGAGGTAGGTCTTGATGTTGGCCTGGATCAGGCGCGCGTTGATCTTGACCGCGTGGGCGCGGTCCATGTGGCGGTAGCTGATAAACACTGGCATCAGAAATGTCCCTTGATCGCGAGTTCGCGGTAATAGGCGCCGAGGGCGGTGAGGCGGCAGCCGGTGGAGTGGAGGGCGGCGTAGTACATGTGTTCGGCGTCCACCGGTTCGACCAGACTGTGACGGTTGCACTTTTGCAACTGGGCGAAGACGTCGCCGTGCTCCGGGTTGAATTCAGGCTCGGTGGGTTCAAAACTGGGGGCGAGGGGGTACACCGACTCCGCTTCGGCAAACCATTCGGGGAGTTTGCGCAGGATTTCCTTGGGGATCAGCGGCGACACTTCGCGCAGGGAAATGAACTGCGAGACGTTGGTCTTGAACACCGGGCGCTGTTCCCAGGCATCGAGGGCGTTGTCGACAAACGAATAGAGGCTGCCGGGTGTGATCTTGCCCAGGATGTTCGCTGCTCCGCCATGCAGGGCCTGGAGCAATAGTCCGGTGAACACGCCATGTTGCACGCCCTCCATTGCCGGCTCTTCCTTTTTGCAGGCGGTCAGAATGGTCATGCCTTCGCCGACCACGCTGCCCTCGCTGCGCAAGGCGCGCAGTTCGCCGGCCGAGCCGCTCTGGCAACAATCGAGGATGATCACTTTGTTTTTGATCTTCGTGGCCTTGCTCGCCCAGTTGAGAATGTCGCTGAGGCGAATCCCGTCCTTGGCGCTCTTGTAATCCTGCGGGATCAACATGCCTTCGTCGGTGTCGGTGTCGAAGCTGCCGTGGCCGGCGAAATACAGCAGCGCGACATTGCAGTCCCCGGAAAACAGTTCGCGGATCTGGTCTTCGAGCTTTTCCCGGCTCAGGTAGTCCTCGGCGGAGGTCAGCACGATGTTCTTGAAGTTCGGATCGCCATTGGCGTCAGTCTTCAGCACGGAAGCCATGGCCATGGCGTCATTGCTGCAGCCGCTCAGCCGCGAAACGTGGGTGTAGTCGTTGATGCCGATAAACAGTCCCTTGCGCATGGTTACACCGCCGTGTGCTGGCGAATGGCGCTGATGATGCTGTTGGTGTTCCAGGCACACTCGGCATGTGCCGCCTCACGTACCACCGTGGAAATCCGCTCGGCGCCGAACGGTTTGATCGCAATGATCACCTTGCCCATGCGCTTGGCGATCTCGATTTCCTTGTTGATCCACTTGCTGTAGGTGGAGTACATCCCGGCCATGATCAATACCGCCGAACACGGACGGATCTTGTTTTCGATGGCCTCCTCAAGTTGTTTGTCGGTTTTCGCGCCGACAATCGGGTTGTCCGGTGGCACCGAAAAATTCTTGTAGGCGAAGCCGGGCTTGGCGTTGAGCAGGCGCACGAGACTGTCGTGGGCGTCGGAGTAGTTCCACGAGTGGCTGATGAACAGATGGTAGGTTTGCATGGGTGTCCCTCGATGTCGCTGGAGTGCGAAGAGGGTTTGAAACTAGGCGATTGCAGGGCGGCGACAAGAGGCCGGCGCGGAAAGAGAAATGCCCTACAAGCGAGCGTGCGCACGTCTTACAGAAAGGTCTGATGTTTAGGCGGGGGAAGATCCAGCCGCCGACCACCCCGCGTAAAGCCGGGCGGTCGGCACGTCTGTTTAGTAGCCGTTTTCCGGCAGGCTGGCGATGATCGAGCGGTAGCTGTTCATCCGTTGCTGCTGCACGCGGCCATCTTCAAGGGCCTTGAGCAGGGCGCAACCGGGTTCGCGGTCATGCTTGCAGTCGCGGAAGCGGCAGGTGCCCAGCAGGTCGTTGAACTCGATGAAGCCGGCTTCGACGTCGGCACGGCTGACGTGGCCCAGGCCGAATTCGCGGATACCCGGGGAGTCGATCAACTCGCCGCCGCCGGGGAAGTGGAACAACCGCGCGGTCGTGGTGGTGTGGGTGCCCTGGCCGGACAGCTCGGACAGCGGGCCGACGCGGGTCTCGACATCCGGCAGCAGGCTGTTGACCAGCGACGACTTGCCGACACCGGACTGGCCGACGAACACGCTGATGCGTCCGTCCAGTTGCGTCTGCAACTGCTCCATACCGTTACCGTGATGCGCCGACACTTCCAGCACCGGGTAACCGAGGGTGCGGTATACGGCGAGCAAGGCATTCAGCGCAGGGGCGTTGTTTTCGTCGATCAAGTCGAATTTGTTCAGCAGCAGCAGCGGCTTGATGCCCGCATGTTCGGCCGCCACCAGGTAGCGGTCGATCAGGTTGGCGTGGGGCTCGGGCAGCGGTGCAAACACGATGACGATCATGTCGACGTTGGCCGCCACCGGCTTGAGCTGACCACGGCTGTCCGGGCGGCACAGCTCGGTGTTGCGCGGCAGTTGCGCCACGATCACACCGATGCCCTGGTTGCCGGCGCGCCACACCACCTGATCGCCGGTCACCAGCGCCGGCAGGTTCGCGCGCAGGTGGCAACGGAACACCTGGCCGGCGAGCTCGCCATCGCGGGCCTCGACCTCGACCTGCACACCGAAGTGCGCGATCACCAGACCGTGCTGTTCCGGGCCCAGATCGCCGCCCTCAAGTGCCTCGACAGCCGAGGACTCGCGTTTGGCGGCGCGGGCAGCGCGTTCGCCCTGAATCTTTTCGATGCGCCAGTTTTGGCGGCGATTGAGTTGGCGTTTGGCCATGGGTGTTCCGTATAAAGAATGCAGCGATTAGGTAAAACGGCCGCGAGTTTAGCACGCCCGGCCACCGGCCTAGGCTAAACTGCGCAGCATTGCTTAGGAGCCGAACATGCAAAATCCGCAGAACCTGATCTGGATCGACCTGGAAATGACCGGTCTGAACCCTGATACCGACGTCATCATCGAAATGGCCACCATCGTCACCGACAGTGACCTGAACACCCTGGCCGAAGGCCCGGTGATCGCCATTCACCACAGCGACGAAATCCTCGCCGGCATGGACGAGTGGAACACCCGTCAGCATGGTGGTTCCGGGCTGACCCAGCGGGTTCGCGATAGCCGTATCAGCATGGCCGAAGCCGAAGCCGAAACCATTGCCTTCCTGGAGCAGTGGGTGCCGAAGGGCAAATCGCCGATCTGCGGCAACAGCATCTGCCAGGACCGTCGCTTCCTTTATACCCACATGAAATCCCTGGAAAGCTATTTCCACTACCGCAACCTCGACGTGTCCACGCTCAAAGAGCTGGCGGCGCGCTGGGCACCGGACGTGCGTGACAGCTTCAAGAAGGGCAGCACCCACCTGGCGCTGGACGACATCCGCGAATCCATTGCCGAGTTGCAGCACTACCGCAAGCACTTCATCAAATTCTGATCGGGCTCCCCTGTAGGGGCTGCGGCAGCCCCTACAGGGGGTTGTGGGCTTTGGTGAATTGAGTAGACTGCGCGCCTTTTCGCAAGGACCGCCACCATGTTGCTGATGCTCTACCTGATCGCCATCACCGCCGAAGCCATGACCGGCGCCCTGTCTGCCGGGCGTCGTGGCATGGACTGGTTTGGCGTGGTGCTGATCGCTTGCGTCACGGCACTGGGGGGCGGTTCGGTGCGCGATGTGCTACTCGGGCATTACCCGCTGACGTGGGTCAAACATCCGGAATACCTGGTGCTGACCACGGCTGCGGCGATGATTACCGTGTTCACGGCACGCTGGATGCGGCATTTGCGCTCACTGTTTCTGGTGCTCGATGCCATGGGGCTGGTGGCCTTCACCCTGATCGGCTGCATCACCGCCCTGGAAATGGGCCATGGCATGTTGGTCGCGTCGGTCAGCGGCGTGATCACCGGAGTATTTGGCGGCATCCTGCGGGACATTTTCTGCAACGATATTCCGCTGATCTTCCGGCGTGAGCTGTATGCCAGCGTCTCGTTTGCGGCGGCGTGGTGCTACATGCTCTGTCTGTACCTGAACTTGCCTGGGGAGCAGGCGATTCTGATCACCCTGTTCGGCGGATTCCTGTTGCGCTTGTTGGCGATCCGTTTCCACTGGGAAATGCCCAAGTTCGTCTACAACGACGAGGCTTGAAGCCCCGATCCCCTGCGGCAGCTCCTACACGAGGCCGTGTTGTTTCAGGGCCCACTCGACGTGTTCGCGGACCAGTTCGGACGGATGCTCGCGCCGCGCTTTCAACGCCTCCAGCACCGGGATCGTCGAAGGCGCATTGCCCAGGCCTATCGCCAGGTTGCGCAACCAGTTTTCGTAACCGGTCCGACGCAGCGGCGAGCCTTCGGTGCTGCTCAGGAATTTCTCCTCATCCCACATGAACAGTTCCGCCAGTCCGGCGTTATCCAGGTTGTGCCGCGGCTTGAAGTCGCTTTCACCGGACGGGCGGGCGAAGCGGTTCCAGGGGCAGAC
Source organism: Pseudomonas sp. FW305-70 (assembly GCF_058783925.1). Lineage (NCBI taxonomy): Bacteria > Pseudomonadati > Pseudomonadota > Gammaproteobacteria > Pseudomonadales > Pseudomonadaceae > Pseudomonas > Pseudomonas sp. FW305-70. The sequence continues at coordinate 147,416 of NZ_JBYSYZ010000002.1, read as the reverse complement.
AATCTGGCAATCATCGCAACCGAACACCCGATTGCCGATCAGCGGCCGCAGGTCTTGCGGGATCGCGCCTTTGAGTTCGATGGTCAGGTAGGAAATGCAGCGCCGGGCATCCAGCACATAAGGGCCGACGAAAGCATGGGTCGGACAGATGTCGAGGCAGGCACTGCACCGACCGCAGTGTTCGGTGGCGTGGGGTGGGTCTACCGGCAGCGGCAAGTCAACGAACAGCTCGGCGAGGAAGAAATAACTGCCTGCCTTGCGATTCAACACCAGGGTGTTTTTGCCAATCCAGCCCAGGCCGGCCTGTTCGGCGATGGCTTTTTCCAGCACTGGTGCGCTGTCGACAAAGGCACGGAAACCAAACGGGCCGATTTCTGCCTGAATCTTGTCCGCCAGTTGTTGTACGCGCTTGCGGATCAATTTGTGGTAATCACGACCCAGGGCATAACGCGAGACGTAGGCTTTTTCCGGCTGGGCGAGCATTTTCGCCATGTGGGTGTCGCCCGCCAGGTAGTCCATGCGCAGCGAAACCACGCGCAAAGTGCCGGGCACCAGCTCCTCCGGGTGTGAGCGTTTGCTGCCGTGGGCGCCCATGTAGTCCATTTCGCCGTGGTAGCCGGCGGCGAGCCAGCGCTCCAGGTGGTGCTCGTGCTCGCCCAGGTCGAGGCCGCTGATGCCGACTTGTTGAAAGCCCAGCTCGCGGCCCCAGTCCTTGATGGATTGGGCGAGGGCAGGCAGGTCTGTGGTAATAGCAGGCATGAGGCGAGAGAAACCGGAGCTGAGGTGCGTATAATTCTGCCAGACATCGGAGCCCGAAGACGCATGCCGCACACTAAAGATGAATTACCCGACGCACTGTACAGTGCCGCGCAAGTGCGAGCACTCGACGCGAGCCTGATCGCCGCCGGCACACCGGGCTTCGAATTGATGCAGCGCGCGGCGCGGGCGACGTGGCGGGCGCTGGTGCGGCAATGGCCGACAGCGAACGAACTCAGTGTACTCGCCGGCCATGGCAACAACGCCGGGGACGGGTATCTGGTGGCCGTGTTGGCCCTGCGCGCAGGCTGGTCCGTCCGGGTATTGGCGGTGGGAGATCCGCAGCGCCTGCAGGGGGACGCGGCCTTGGCACATGCCGAGGCGGTATCTGAAAAAGTGCTCATCGAGCCCTGGACCGCACAATCCGGATTGCGCGGCATCGTCCTGGATGCTTTGCTTGGCACCGGACTGAGCGGTGAGGTGCGTGAGCCGTATGCCAGCGCCATCACCGCGATCAATGTGAGCGGGCTGCCGGTTGCGGCGGTGGATATTCCTTCAGGACTGTGCGCCGATACCGGTCGTGTCCTCGGCGTGGCGGTGCAGGCCGACCTGACCGTGACCTTCATCGGCTTGAAATTGGGATTGTTCACCGGCGAGGCGGCGGATGTGGTCGGCGAACTGCTGTTCAACGACTTGCACGCAGACCCCCGGTTGATAGAAGGCGCTGCTTTCACCGCCCGTCGCCTGAGCGCAGCTAATCTGCCGCGTCCAGCAGCGCGGGCGCCAGCTTCCCACAAAGGCAGATTCGGCCATGTGTTGCTGATCGGTGGCGATCGCGGGTTGGGTGGCGCGATCCTGCTGAGCGCGCAAAGTGCGTTGCGCAGCGGTGCGGGCATGGTGTCGGTGGCGACCCGCAGCGAACATGTCGCGGCCGCACTGGCGCGGATCCCCGAGGCGATGGTGCTGGGCACTTCCTCGGCCAATCAGTTGATGGATTTGCTGCAAAAGGTTTCCGTGTTGGTTGTCGGCCCGGGGCTGGGGCAGGCGGGTTGGGGGCGCAGCTTGTTGTCGGCCGCCGCTAACGCAGCGTTGCCGCAAGTCTGGGACGCCGATGCGCTGAACCTGCTGGCCGAGGAGCGTGTGAGTTTGCCCAGGGATTGTGTGATCACCCCGCATCCGGGCGAAGCGGCGCGGTTGCTCGGAATGAGCACGGCGCAGGTTCAAGCCGACCGACCGGCAGCGGCCCATGCATTGAGCAAGAAATATTCGGCGGTCGTGGTGCTCAAGGGGGCCGGGAGCCTGATCGCCAGTCCCGACGGGCGGCTGGCCGTCTGTCATCAGGGCCATCCGGCGATGGCTACTGCCGGATTAGGCGATGTTCTGGCTGGTTTGCTCGGCGCATTGCTGGCCCAGGGCATGGAGCCCTTCGACGCGGCCTGCCTGGCGGTCTGGCTGCACGCCAATGCCGGCGAACAGCTAGGAAAATTCGGCCGTGGACTGGCGGCCAGTGATCTGATTCCAGTCATTCGTCAGTTGTTGGAGGAGCAAGCACCGTGTCTGAAGTAACCCTGTACCTGGCCGATGAGCAGGCCATGAGCGACTTTGGCGCACGCATTGCCCGAATCACCCAAGGCCATGGCCTGATCTTCCTCGAGGGCAACCTGGGGATGGGCAAAACCACGTTGTCCCGAGGCATCATCCGCGGCCTGGGGCATGTCGGGGCAGTAAAAAGTCCGACCTTCACCCTGGTAGAGCCCTACGAGATTGGCGACATTCGCGCCTTCCATTTCGATTTGTACCGTCTGGTCGATCCGGAGGAGCTGGAGTTCCTCGGTATCCGCGACTACTTCGAAGACGATGCCCTGTGTCTGATCGAGTGGCCCGACAAAGGTGCAGGCTTTTTGCCAAAGCCGGACCTGACCATTACCATTAGCCCGCAAGACAGCGGGCGTTCGCTGAAAATTTTATCCCAGGGCTCGCGTGGCGAGGCCTGGTGTGCCGCTTTGGCATTGGAATCCAAATAAATGATGGGGTTAGGTATGCGCTTTCGCGCGTTGGTTGCTGCCGTAGGGGTGTTGTTTCTGGCGGTGACCGTCGACGCTGTGGCCGATTCGAAGGTCAACAGTGTTCGTCTGTGGCGGGCACCGGACAACACACGTCTGGTGTTTGACCTGACCGGCCCGGTGCAACACAGCGTCTTCACCCTGACCGCGCCGGATCGCCTGGTCATCGACATCAATGGTGCGACCCTCGGTGCGCCACTCAACGTCAACACGTCGAATACTCCGATTACCGCCATGCGCTCGGCTCAACGCACGCCGACCGACCTGCGGGTGGTCATCGATCTGAAAAAGGCGGTGACACCAAAAAGCTTTTCCCTGGCGCCGAACGCCCAGTACGGCAACCGCTTGGTGGTCGATCTGTTCGATAACGCCGCGGATGCCGCGCCTCCCCCAGCGCCGACACCGACTGTGGCCACGATGCCCGCCGTGCCGGTCACGCCTGTGGAGCCTGCAATCAAGCTGCCGCCGGCCCCGGCCGGCAAGCGCGACATCATTGTGGTGATCGACGCCGGACACGGTGGTGAAGATCCGGGCGCATCGGGTTCTCGCGGCCAGCGTGAGAAAGACGTGGTGTTGCAGATCGCCCGCGAATTGCAACGCCAGATCAACGGCATGAAAGGTTTCCGCGCCGAACTGACCCGAACCGGCGATTACTTCATTCCGTTGCGTGGCCGTACCGAAATTGCCCGCAAGAAAGGCGCCGACCTGTTCGTCTCGATCCACGCCGACGCCGCGCCTTCTACCGCCGCTTTCGGTGCCTCGGTATTTGCCCTGTCCGATCGTGGTGCGACCTCGGAGACGGCCCGCTGGCTGGCTGACAGCGAAAACCGTTCCGACCTGATCGGTGGTGCGGGCAACGTCAGCCTCGATGACAAGGACCGCATGCTCGCCGGCGTGCTGCTCGACCTGTCGATGACGGCATCCCTGACGTCCAGCCTGAACGTTGGCCAGAGGGTGCTGAGCAACATTGGCCGGGTTACGCCTCTGCACAAGCAGCGGGTCGAACAGGCCGGTTTCATGGTGCTGAAGTCGCCGGATATTCCGTCGATCCTGGTGGAAACCGGGTTCATCTCCAACGCCAACGAAGCCTCGAAACTCGCGGCATCGAACCATCAGCAGGCACTGGCGCGTTCGATCAGCAGCGGCGTGCGCCAGTTCTTCCAGCAGAACCCGCCGCCGGGCACTTACATTGCCTGGCTGCGCGACTCCGGCAAGATCGTGCAGGGGCCACGTGACCACCGCGTCAATCCGGGCGAGACCCTGGCGATGATCGCCGTGCGTTATCAGGTGTCGCCCGCGGCCCTGCGCAGTGCCAACAACCTGTCGAGCGATGAGCTCAAGATCGGTCAGCACCTGACCATTCCGGGCACTGAACTGGCGGCCAAAGAATGAATCAGCTCGTGAACAACGGCGCTCGGATCGAGCTGCTCAGCCCGCGACTGGCGAACCAGATTGCCGCCGGTGAGGTGGTCGAGCGTCCGGCTTCGGTGATCAAGGAACTGCTGGAAAACAGCCTCGACTCCGGTGCCAGGCGCATCGACGTCGATGTGGAGCAGGGCGGCGTCAAATTGCTGCGGGTGCGCGACGACGGTAGCGGCATTTCCGCCGATGACCTGCCGCTGGCGCTGGCCCGCCACGCCACCAGCAAGATCCGCAACCTGGAAGACCTCGAACAGGTCATGAGCCTGGGCTTTCGCGGTGAGGCCCTGGCATCGATCAGCTCCGTCGCGCGCCTGACCCTGACCTCCCGCACCCGCGACGCCGATCAGGCCTGGCAGGTCGAGACCGAAGGCCGTGACATGGCACCCCGCGTGCAGCCTGCGGCGCATCCGGTGGGCACCTCGGTTGAAGTGCGCGACCTGTTCTTCAACACACCGGCGCGACGCAAGTTTCTCAAGACCGAAAAAACCGAATTCGATCACCTGCAGGAAGTGATCAGGCGTCTGGCCCTGGCGCGCTTCGATGTGGCGTTCCATCTGCGCCACAACGGCAAGACCATCCTCAGCCTGCACGAGGCCCATGATGATGCGGCCCGTGCCCGGCGCGTGGCGGCGATTTGCGGGCCGGGCTTCCTGGAGCAGGCCCTGCCGATCGAAATCGAGCGCAACGGCCTGCATTTATGGGGCTGGGTCGGCCTGCCGACCTTCAACCGCAGCCAGGCCGACTTGCAGTATTTCTTCGTCAATGGCCGTGCCGTGCGCGACAAGCTGGTGGCCCACGCGGTACGCCAGGCCTATCGCGACGTGCTGTTCAACGGTCGGCACCCGACCTTCGTGCTGTTTTTCGAGGTCGATCCGACCGGCGTCGACGTCAACGTGCACCCGACCAAGCACGAAGTGCGCTTCCGCGAAGGGCGCATGGTTCACGATTTCCTCTACGGCACCTTACACCGCGCCTTGGGCGATGTGCGCCCCGATGATCATCTGGCTGCACCGGTTGCCACGGCCATCGTCCGGCCTACCGGCCTCGAAGCCGGTGAATTCGGGCCCCAGGGCGAAATGCGCCTGGCCGCCAATGCCCTGCTGGAACAGCCTCAGGCCCAGCCGTCGTTCAATGCACCGGCAGGTTCGGGTGCTGGCGCCGGTTATCAATATCAGTACACACCACGTCCGCAGTCCGGTGTTCCGGTCGCTGAAGCGCAGGCCGCCTACCGCGAGTTTTTTGCGCCGCTGCCCGAGGCCAATGCCGTCGCGCTACCGGCCGGGCAGGACGACATCCCGCCGCTGGGTTATGCGCTGGCACAACTCAAGGGCATCTACATCCTTTCGGAAAACGCCCAGGGCCTGGTGCTGGTGGACATGCACGCCGCCCACGAGCGGATCATGTATGAGCGTCTGAAGGTGGCGATGGCCAGCGAGGGCCTGAGTGGTCAGCCGTTGCTGGTGCCGGAGTCCCTGGCCGTCAGTCAGCGTGAAGCCGATTGCGCCGAGGAGCATGTCGCCTGGTTCCAGCGCCTGGGCTTTGAGTTGCAGCGCCTGGGCCCGGAAACCCTGGCCATCCGGCAGATCCCGGCACTGCTCAAGCAGGCCGAAGCCAACCGGCTGGTCGCGGACGTCCTGGCGGATCTGATGGAATTCGGCACCAGCGACCGCATTCAGGCGCACCTGAACGAGTTGCTCGGGACCATGGCCTGCCACGGTGCGGTTCGGGCGAACCGGCGTCTGGCCCTGCCGGAAATGAATGCCCTGCTGCGTGACATGGAAAACACCGAGCGCAGCGGTCAATGCAACCATGGCCGACCGACCTGGACCCAACTGGGCCTGGACGATCTGGACAAACTGTTCTTGCGCGGTCGTTGATGAGCCAGCTCCCACCTGCGATTTTCCTGATGGGCCCGACCGCCGCCGGCAAGACTGACCTGGCCATCGAACTCACCAAGGTCCTGCCTTGCGAGTTGATCAGCGTCGATTCGGCGCTGGTCTACCGTGGCATGGATATCGGCACCGCCAAGCCTTCCAAAGAGCTGCTGGCGCAATATCCGCACCGTCTGATCGATATTCTCGATCCGGCCGAGAGCTATTCGGCTGCGGATTTCCGCCGTGACGCCCTGCAAGCCATGGCCGAGATCACCGCGCGTGGAAAAATTCCGCTGCTGGTAGGCGGCACGATGCTCTATTACAAGGCTTTGGTTGAAGGCCTGGCGCAGATGCCGGCCGCCGATCCGCACGTGCGCGCCCAGATCGAAGAAGAGGCTGCACGCCTTGGCTGGCAAGCCCTGCACGACCAGTTGGCAGTGATCGACCCGGTTTCTGCCGCGCGTATTCATCCGAACGATCCGCAGCGTCTGAGTCGAGCACTGGAAGTTTATCGGGTAAGCGGTCAGAGCATGACTGCGCTACGCTTGCAACAATCTGCGCAAAGTACCGAAGCAGCCGCTTCGGGACAGCAACAATTGCCCTATACTGTCGCGAACTTGGCTATTGCCCCGGCAAATCGCCAGGTACTGCACGAGCGAATTAAACAAAGATTCACTTTAATGTTGGAACAGGGATTCATTGACGAGGTCGTAGCCCTGCGTAATAGAGGTGACCTGCATGCCGGGATGCCGTCTATACGTGCAGTAGGCTACCGCCAAGTCTGGGACTACCTGGATGGCAAGCTGACGTCAGCCGAGATGCAGGAGCGTGGAATCATTGCCACGCGCCAATTGGCGAAACGCCAGTTCACCTGGCTGCGCAGTTGGACTGACCTGCATTGGCTGGACAGTCTGGATTGCGACAATCTGCCGCGCGCCTTGAAATACCTGGGGACCATCTCCATATTGAGCTGAGTCCTTGCAATTGCCGTCTATCCTTGGGGGTGTGGCGGCTAAAGCCATCTGTTTACCTATTTTTTATATTGAATCCTTAAAGGAGTGCGGCACATGTCAAAAGGGCATTCGCTACAAGACCCTTACTTGAATACTTTACGTAAAGAGAAAGTTGGGGTGTCCATCTACCTGGTCAACGGTATCAAACTGCAAGGAACGATCGAGTCGTTCGACCAGTTCGTCATCCTGCTGAAAAACACCGTAAGCCAGATGGTCTACAAGCACGCTATCTCTACAGTGGTACCGGTGCGTCCAATTCGTCTGCCTAGCGCAACCGAATCCGATGCAGGTGACGCTGAGCCAGGTAACGCCTGATAGGAGTCTCCTTTGTTCTTTGAGCGCCACGGTGGTGGTGAGCGAGTGATCCTCGTTCACTTGGATGGACAGGACCCTGAGGCGCGCGAAGATCCGCAGGAGTTTCAGGAATTGGCTAATTCGGCCGGCGCCGAGACCGTTGCGTTTTTTAACGTGCCGCGTCATCGGCCAACCGCCAAATTTCTGATTGGCAGTGGCAAGGTCGAGGAGCTACGCGATCTGGTCCATGCCGAAGAAGCAGACCTGGTCATCTTCAATCACGTCCTCACACCCAGTCAGGAACGTAACCTCGAACGGGTCTTCGAGTGTCGCGTGATCGACCGCACCGGTCTGATTCTCGATATTTTCGCGCAACGCGCCCGCACCCATGAAGGCAAGCTCCAGGTAGAACTGGCCCAGCTTGACCACATGAGCACCCGGCTGGTTCGTGGCTGGACCCACCTTGAGCGCCAGGCTGGCGGTATCGGCATGCGTGGCCCGGGTGAAACCCAGCTGGAAACCGACCGTCGTCTGCTCCGGGTTCGCCTGCGGCAGATCAAGGGCCGCCTGGAAAAAGTGCGCAGTCAGCGCGAACAGTCGCGACGCGGCCGTTCCCGTGCGGATATTCCTACCGTGTCCCTGGTGGGCTATACCAACGCCGGTAAATCCACGCTCTTCAATAACGTGACGAAATCCGACGTGTACGCGGCTGACCAGTTGTTTGCCACGCTGGACCCGACCTTGCGCCGTCTGGAACTGGACGACCTGGGGCCGATTGTCCTGGCCGACACTGTGGGTTTCATTCGCCACTTGCCCCACAAGCTGGTCGAGGCATTTCGGTCTACGCTCGAAGAGTCGAGCAACTCCGACCTGTTGCTGCACGTGATCGATGCGGCCGAACCGGATCGCATGTTGCAGATCGAGCAGGTGATGGTGGTGCTGGGTGAGATTGGTGCCCAGGACTTGCCGATCCTCGAGGTCTATAACAAACTCGATTTGCTTGAAGGCGTTGAGCCACAAATCCAGCGCGACGAAAACGGCAGGCCCCAACGGGTCTGGCTCTCGGCACGTGATGGCACAGGTCTGGAATTGCTTGAGCAAGCCATTGCCGAGTTGCTGGGCAGTGAATTGTTTGTCGGTACCTTGCGCTTGCCTCAGCGTTTTGCGCGTCTGCGTGCACAGTTTTTCGAGCTGGGCGCGGTACAGAAAGAAGAATACGACGAAGAAGGTGTCAGCTTGCTGGCCGTTCGATTGCCGCGCTCGGAGCTCAATCGACTGGTCAGCCGTGAAGGCGTTGTGCCGACGGAGTTTATCGAGCAACACACTTTGCAATAAAAGCCTGAGAAAGCGGTTGTGCCGTGGTGACAGGCATTCTGTAGCATTGGTCGGCGCGCCGTGGGTGCGTCTTTGCTTTATCAGATGGAGAGCGCTATGGCTTGGAATGAGCCGGGTGGCAACTCGAATAATCAGGATCCTTGGGGTGGCAAGCGTCGTAACAACGGCGACCGCAAGGGGCCACCGGATCTCGACGAGGCCTTCCGAAAGCTGCAGGAAAGCCTGAACGGTTTGTTCGGTGGTGGTAAAAAACGTGGTGGCGACGACGGCGGTGGTCCGGGCAAGAGTGGCGGCTTTGGCGGCCTGCTCGGCATCGGCCTGGTCGTGTTGGCCGCCGTTTGGCTGTACAGCGCGGTTTATGTCGTCGACGAGCAGGAGCAGGCCGTGGTGCTGCGCTTCGGCAAGTACTACGAAACCGTGGGGCCGGGCCTGAATATCTATTTCCCGCCGATCGACAAGAAGTACATGGAAAACGTCACGCGTGAGCGTGCCTACACCAAGCAGGGCCAGATGCTGACCGAAGACGAGAACATCGTCGAAGTGCCGCTGACCGTGCAGTACAAGATCAGCAACCTGCAGGATTTCGTGCTGAGCGTCGATCAGCCGGAAATCAGCCTGCAGCACGCGACCGACAGCGCCTTGCGCCATGTGGTGGGTTCCACCGCAATGGACCAGGTACTGACCGAAGGTCGTGAGTTGATGGCCAGCGAGATCAAGGAGCGTCTGCAACGCTTCATGGACACCTATCGCACCGGTATCACCGTTACCCAGGTCAACGTTCAGAGCGCAGCGGCACCGCGCGAAGTCCAGGAAGCCTTCGATGACGTGATCCGTGCCCGGGAAGACGAGCAGCGTTCGCGCAACCAGGCCGAAACCTATGCCAACGGCGTCGTGCCGGAAGCCCGTGGTCAGGCCCAGCGCATCCTCGAGGATGCCAATGGTTACCGTGACGAAACCGTCTCGCGCGCCAAGGGTGAGGCCGATCGCTTCACCAAGCTGGTTGCCGAGTACCGCAAGGCGCCTGAAGTCACCCGCCAGCGTCTGTACCTGGACACCATGCAGGAAGTCTTCAGCAACACCAGCAAGGTGCTCGTGACCGGCAACAAGAACGGCCAGAGCAACCTGCTGTACCTGCCGCTGGACAAGATGGTCGAAAGTGGTCGCAACACCGGCACTCCGGTGACCAGTGCGGCAGCCACCAGCAATGAAGCGAATGCACGTGCGGCAGCTGATCTGCAGCAACAGCAAGCACGTACCAGGGAGAGTCGCTGATGAGCAATAAATCGCTGATCGCCCTTATTGTCGGCGTCGTCCTGGCGATCGCTGCCTGGAACTGCTTCTACATCGTGGCTCAGACCGAGCGTGCGGTGTTGCTGCAGTTCGGTCGCGTGGTCCAGACCGATGTTCAGCCAGGCCTGCATGTGAAAGTGCCTTACGTTAACCAGGTGCGTAAATTCGACGCACGCCTGATGACGCTGGATGCGCCGACACAGCGCTTCCTGACGCTGGAAAAGAAAGCTGTGATGGTCGATGCCTACGCCAAATGGCGCGTGAAGGACGCAGAGCGTTACTACACCGCGACTTCCGGCCTCAAGCAGATCGCCGACGAGCGTCTGTCCCGTCGTCTGGAATCGGGCCTGCGTGACCAGTTCGGTAAGCGCACCTTGCACGAAGTGGTCTCCGGTGAGCGCGATGCGTTGATGGCGGACATTACTGCTTCGTTGAACAAGATGGCTGAAAAGGAACTGGGCATCGAAGTGGTCGATGTACGGGTCAAGACCATCGACCTGCCGAAAGAAGTGAACCGCAGCGTGTTCGAACGTATGAGCACCGAGCGTGAGCGTGAAGCTCGCGAGCACCGCGCCAAGGGTAACGAGCTGGCCGAAGGCATCCGTGCCGACGCCGATCGTCAACGCCGCGTGCTGCTGGCTGAAGCCTATCGTGAGTCCGAAGAGGTTCGCGGTGACGGCGATGCCCAGGCCGCTGCGATCTACTCCAAGGCCTACGGTCAGGATCAGGAGTTCTACGCGTTCTACCGTAGCCTGCGTGCCTACCGTGAAAGCTTCGCGAACAAATCCGACGTCATGGTCCTCGACCCAAGCAGCGACTTCTTCCACTACCTGGAAAAAGCCAAGCCTTGATACGACGTTGACCTGATTTATCCCCCGCCGGGCGGCTAAAACCTCTGGCGGGGTGATCCTTTGGGAAAACGTGTGTATGATGCGGCAGCCGGGAAATTCCCGGCTTTTTTGCGTCTGCATGTTTGATTGCTGTTTTAAAGCAGATGCCGGGCCGATTGGCTCGACAGTTTTTCGAGGAAAGTGGTTGGCGAAGCCGGTAGAAGGGCTTTTCGCTCCGTCGCTCATGCGCGTGGTTTGTGCGCAAGCCGATCATTTTCTGCTTCACTCAAGGCTCGCCGACAGGCTGGTCGCCCGGAGATAGGGGAAGGCGTAATGGCAACGGTAGACCGCTGGCTTCTGCCAGATGGCATCGAAGAAGTACTGCCACCGGAAGCTGCGCGTATTGAAGTCGCGCGTCGTCAGGTGTTGGATCTGTTCCAGAGCTGGGGTTACGAGTTTGTCGTGACTCCCCATATCGAGTACCTGGAATCCCTGCTGACCGGCGCGGGCCAGGACCTGGATCTGCGCACCTTCAAGGTCATCGACCCGCAATCGGGCCGCCAGATGGGTTTCCGTGCCGACATCACGCCGCAAGTGGCGCGCATCGATGCGCACACCCTGCGTCGCGAAGGTCCGAGCCGCCTGTGCTATGCCGGCAGCGTGCTGCATGCCCAGCCGCGTGCCTTGTCGTCCTCGCGCAGCCCGATTCAGCTGGGTGCCGAGTTGTACGGCGACGGCAGCCCGAGCAGCGACGTCGAAGTCATCAGCCTGATGCTGGCCATGCTGCAACTGGCCGATGTGCCGGATGTGCACATGGACCTCGGTCATGTCGGCATCTATCGCGGCCTGGCCCGCGCGGCCGGTTTGTCCGGTGAAGTCGAGCAGCAGTTGTTCGATGCCTTGCAACGCAAGGCCATCGATGAGGTCATTACCTTGACCGAAGGTTTGCCTGCCGATCTGTCGGGCATGCTGCGGGCGTTGGTCGACCTGTGTGGCGGTCGTGAAGTGCTGGCTGCGGCCCGCGAGCGTCTGGCCAAGGCGCCTGCCCCGGTTCTGGCGGCCCTGGACGACCTGCTGGCAATTGCCGAGCGGCTGTCCGTGCGGTTCCCTGAGCTGCCGCTGTATTTCGACCTGGGCGAGCTGCGTGGCTACCACTACCACACCGGTGTGGTGTTCGCCGTGTTCGTCCCGGGTGTTGGCCAGTCCATTGCCCAGGGCGGTCGTTACGACGACATCGGCGCCGACTTCGGTCGTGCCCGTCCGGCGACCGGTTTTTCCACCGATTTGAAAACCCTGGTGACCCTGGGGCGTGCTGAGATCGAGCTACCGTCTGGCGGTATCTGGATGCCTGACAGTACGGATGCGGCACTCTGGCAGCAGGTTTGCCAGTTGCGCAGTGAGGGTCAGCGTGTCGTTCAGGCCTTGCCTGGACAACCTTTGGCCGCCGCCCGTGAAGCGGACTGCGACCGGCAATTGATTCAGCAGAACGGGCTTTGGCAAGTATCGCCACTGGCTTCTTGAGTTTTCCTGCCGGCTGCCGCCGGCACCAAGTTTGCGCGAATGAGGACAAGTGTTATGGGTAAGAATGTCGTAGTCCTGGGCACCCAATGGGGTGATGAGGGCAAAGGCAAGATCGTTGATCTGCTGACCGAACATGCTGCCGCCGTAGTGCGCTACCAGGGTGGCCACAACGCGGGCCACACTCTGGTGATCGATGGCGAAAAAACCGTCTTGCACCTGATTCCGTCGGGCGTGCTGCGCGAAGGCGTACAGTGCCTGATCGGCAACGGCGTGGTGGTAGCACCTGACGCCCTGCTGCGCGAGATCACCAAGCTGGAAGAAAAAGGTGTGCCGGTGCGCGAGCGCCTGCGTATCAGCCCGTCCTGCCCGCTGATCCTGTCCTTCCACGTTGCGCTGGACCAGGCGCGTGAAAAGGCCCGTGGCGAGCTGAAGATCGGTACCACCGGTCGCGGCATCGGCCCGGCCTACGAAGACAAGGTTGCACGTCGTGGCCTGCGTGTGGGCGACCTGCTCAACATGCCGCGCTTTGAAGACAAGCTGCGTGAACTGGTGGATTACCACAACTTCATGCTGGTGGGTTACTACAAAGAGCCGGCCATCGACTTCGACAAGACCCTGGCCGAGTGCAAGGAATACGCTGAGCTGCTCAAGCCGCTGATGCTGGATGTGACTGCCGAGCTGCACGACCTGCGTCGCGCTGGCAAAGACATCATGTTCGAGGGCGCCCAAGGCTCCCTGCTGGACATCGACCACGGTACCTACCCGTACGTGACCAGCTCCAACACCACCGCTGGCGGCGTTGCTACCGGTTCGGGTGTCGGCCCTATGTTCCTGGACTACATCCTGGGCATCACCAAGGCTTACACCACGCGTGTAGGTTCGGGTCCATTCCCGACGGAGCTGTTCGACGAAGTCGGTGCGCACCTGGCCAAACAAGGTCACGAGTTCGGCGCGACTACCGGCCGTGCTCGTCGTTGTGGCTGGTTTGACGCTGTTATCCTGCGCCGCGCTATCGATGTGAACAGCATCTCGGGCATCTGCCTGACCAAGCTGGACGTGCTCGACGGTCTGGAAACCATCAACATCTGCGTCGGCTACAAAGACGCAGAAGGCAAGGCCGTTGCCCCGACTGATGCTGACAGCTACGTGGGCCTGCAGCCTGTGTACGAAGAAGTGCCGGGCTGGACCGAGTCGACCGTGGGTGCCAAAACCCTGGAAGAGCTGCCAGCTAACGCCCGTGCTTACATCAAGCGCGTTGAAGAGCTGATCGGTGCGCCGATCGACATTATTTCGACGGGCCCGGACCGCAACGAAACCATCGTTCTGCGTCATCCGTTTGCTTGATAAGTCGTTGATGTAAAACACAAAGGCTCCTTAATCGGGGCCTTTGTCGTATTTGTCTGCAGGACGGCATGACCTTTGCTGTAAATATCCTCAAAAGAATGCCATCAAAATAATGGCGTCCAAGTAGAGGGATTCACAGTGTCGGCCGTTCTCTCACTGTTACAAAGCCGTTTGTTGCGGCCTGTGTTCGTTACCCTGGGTATCGCCCTTTTGGTGCAGGTGCTGGTGGCTGTTGCTCTGACCCGGAGCACGGTGACCGCGCTCGAAGCCGATCTGGGCACGCGCCTGGGCGCGGACAGTCAAAAACTTTCCGCCGAGCTCGAGCAGGCCGGGCGTGAAGTCACGTCCAGTCTGGACAGCCTTTCTACCAGTACACGTCAGCGCCTCACGGCCGGTTTGTCCTCGCGTCTTGAGGAAGAGCAGGCGCAATTGCGTTCGACCCTGGAAAAGGACCTGAAGGACTCCGCCAGCGATATGGCGCAGCTTCTGGCTTCGGTCGCGCCCCGCGCCATGTGGGACAACGACATTCCGACACTGTCTGAATTCGCCCGCCGGGCCCAGCGCAATCCCAATGTGCTGTTCGTGGTGTATGACGACGCTACCGGTCAGCACCTGACGCGCTACCTCAACCGGGAAAACCCGATCAACAAGGCACTGCTGGAAAAAGGCCAGGGCGAGCGGGCGCTCGACAAGGTGCTGGATGCGGCGAAGAACGATCCTTCGGTCTTCTACATCGAGGCCTCGATCAACCCCAATGGCGTGGAAATCGGCAAGGTCCTGATGGGGGTCTCGACGGCTTCCGTGGAGACGGACCTTGCGGCCCTCGACAAGCGCTTCTCGGCCTTGATCGCCAGCAGCGACCAACTGGTCGGCGACAGCCTCAAAGGCGCGGCTGCCGACAGTGCAACGGCGATGCGCGCGCGTCTGCAGTCGGCGCAGTCCACCGCGGCTGAAATGAAAGCCAACACCACCAGCACGGTACAGGAAGCCGCTGCAACATTGCGCTGGCGCATCGGCGTGTGTCTGGCCGTCGTGGGTTTTGGTGTCCTGCTGTTGCTGGCGGTGGTGCTCGGTCGTCGAGTGGTCAATCGCCTGAAGATGCTGATCGTTGCCATGGATGACCTGGCAGCGGGTGAGGGCGACCTGACCAAGCGTGTGCAGATCAACAGCAAGGACGAAATCGGCGACATGGCCTCGGCGGTCAATCGCTTTGTGGATAAGTTGCAGCCGATCGTGCGCGAGGCGGGCGATGTGGCTCAGCGTACCGGCGTCGAGATTGGTGCCATGACCCTGCGCAACGCGGGTGCGGACGCAGCGGCTGGCATGCAGCGTGACGAAGTGGCGGAGAGTTTGCGTGCCCTGTCGCAAATGGCGGATGAGGCGCAGTCGGAAAGCCACGCCATGCAGGCGGCGCTGAAACAGGTGGTGGAGATTCGTCAGGCCACCGATGAAAACACCCGGACCTCGGCGAAAGTCGGCAGCCTGATCGAGGAACTGGCGGGGCAGGTCAATACCGGCGCCCAGGTGATCGAGCGCCTGGCGCAGCAAAGCCAGCAGATTGAAGTGGTGTTGACGGTGATTCACGGCATCGCCGAGCAGACCAACCTGCTGGCGCTGAACGCGGCTATTGAAGCGGCGCGTGCCGGCGAGACCGGGCGTGGGTTTGCGGTGGTGGCAGATGAGGTGCGGGCACTGGCGAGCAAGACGCAGAGCTCCACTGGCGATATCCAGGCGCATATCGTGGCATTGCAGCAGGGCGCGCGCGAGGCGGTCGCGGCAATCGGTCAGGCCGGACGCCAGGCCAACGAAGGTTTGGTGGTGCTGCGTGACAGTGCACGGTTGCAGCAGTCGGTGCAGGCGTCGGTTGAACAGGTGCATGCGGCGATCGGTCTGGCGACCCAGGCCGCGGCGCATCAGGCGCAAGGGGCGCAAGCGGTGCGAGGGCGGGTCCAGACCATTCATGCCCAGGCTGAGAAAGCGGCTCAGGCGGTGGTGGAAACCACGGCCAGCGGCAAGGTGCTGGATGGGTTGGCGGCGCAGTTGAAGGCGAGCCTGGGGCAGTTCAGGGCTTGATTGGTTGTTGGTGCCGGCCCCTTCGCGAGCAAGCCCGCTCCCACAGTGGTCCTCTGTCGAACACAAATATGATGTTCACAAAGGGCCACTGTGGGAGCGGGCTTGCTCGCGAATACGGTTTTAGCGGCTCAGATACATCCGGGTCGTCAGCAGATAGACCGGCAACCCTGACACTAATATCAATAGCGCCGCATAAGGCGCCGCCGCGGCAAATTCCACATTCGCGGTATGCGCCCAGACTTCCGTTGCCAATGTATTGAGCCCCGTCGGACTCAGCAGTAAGGTCGCCGTCAGTTCTTTCATCGCATCCAGGAACACCAGGGCAAACGCTGCGCCCAGTGCCGGGAAAATGATCGGCAGTGTCACTCGACAGAACGCACTGAAAGACGAGGCGCCCAGTGTACGTGCCGCTTCTTCAAGCTGCGGTGCCGCCTTGTTCAGGGCGGTGCGAATCGGCGCCTGGGCCAGCGGCAGAAACAGCAGCGCATAGGCTATCAGCAGCAATGCCGAAGTCTGGTAAAGCATCGGCACATAGTGCAGGGCGAAATACACCAGGGTCAGGGCGATGACCAGTCCCGGCAGGGCATGCAGCAGATACGGCAAGCGCTCGGCCCAGATTGCCAGTTGGCCCTTGTAGCGCACGACCAGCAGGCCGACCGGCACCGCCAGCACCAGGCACACCGCAGCGCCACCCAGCGACAGCGCGAGGGATGACAGCAATGCTTCACCGATGGCTGCCATTGGAAAGGCTGCCGATGATCCGACTGCCAGCCAGTAAGCCAGCATGCCCAACGGAATCCCGCTGCCAATGATTGCCAGCAGCAGGCAATAAAGCTGTCCCGCCACAGCCCAGGGTCCCAGGTGAACCTGTTCCGCGCGTCGCGCCGCACCCTGGCCGGTGCGCACGTGTCGACCCTTGCCGCGCACGCGCAGCTCCAGCCACAACAACGCCAGGCACAGCATCAGCAGTACGGCGGAGAGCATCGCCGCATTGGCATTGCTGAATTCCAGCTCGAACTGCTGATAGATCGCGGTGGTGAAGGTTTGCAGGCCGATGATCGACAGCGCGCCGAATTCCACCAGCATGTGCAGGGCGATCAGCAAGGAACCGGCGAGCAGCGACGGCCAGAGCAGGGGCAAGGTGACCTTGAAGAATACGCCCCAGCGGTTCTGCCCCAGGGTGCGCGCCGACTCTTCCAGCGATGGGTCGAGATTGCGCAGGGTCGCCGCCACCGGCAGGAAAATCAGCGGGTATTTAGAGAGCGTCATCACCAGAATCGCCCCGCCGAGTCCCTCGAAATGAGCGCTCAATGAAACCCAGGTGAAGCTGCTGACAAACGCCGGTACGGCGAAGGGCAGGCACAGGATCACACCCCACAGGCGTCGCCCCGGCAGACTGCTGCGCTCCAGCAACCACGCCAGCGACAGGCCGATCACGCCGCAGGCCAGCGTCACGCCGACCATCAACGCCAGAGTGTTGCGCAGCAGTCCGAACACATAGGGGCGCCACAGCAAGTGCAGCGCCTCGGCCCAGCCTGCTTGCCAGGCCTTGAGCCCGACATAGGCCAACGGCAGCAGGCTGAGCACCACCAGTAGCAAAACCGGCAGGACCAGCCAGATTGACGGCCGCTTGCGTCGTGGCATGTACCCGCCATGCGCGGAAAGCGATGCGCTCATCAGTTCAGGCCAACGTCACGTTCCAGGTCCAGGGCTTCTTCGGCATTGCCCAGGTCGGCCGGCGTGACTTTCGGTGCTTGCAGCTCGTTGAATGGCTTGAGTCCGCGATCAGACTCCATGCCTTTGTGAAGCGGGTATTCGGCGGTGGTCTGGGTGATCACGCGCTGGCCTTCCTCGCTGGCCATGTAGGCGAGCAATTGCTGTGCTTCTTTAGGGTGTTTGCTGGATTTCAGGACGGCTGCGCTGGACACGGTGATCAGCCCGCCGACGTCGCCGCCGGTGAAGTAGTGCAGTTTCGAATCGAGCTGGCCCTTTTCACGCTGCAAGGCGAACCAGTAGTAGTTGTTGACCAGCACGGTGGCCACTTCGCCATTTTCCACGGCTTTGAGCGCGACCATATTGTTGCTGTAAGTCTTGCCGAATGCGCGCAGCCCGGTCAGCCATTCCTCGGCAGCGTCCATGCCGTGCACTTTGATGATGGCGACGGCTTGTTCCTGAAAGGCGCCGCTGGTAGGCACGAAGCCGACCTTGCCTTGCCATTTTGGATCGGAGAATTCCATCACCGAGGTCGGCAGGTCTTTCTCATCAATCAGCTTGGGGTTGTAGGCGACGACGCGCACCCGGGCAGTCACGCCAATCCAGGTGCCATTGCTGGCGACGTATTCCTTGGGCAGAACGGCCAGCGTGGCGTCATCCGCCCTGGCCAGCAGGCCTTGTTCGCCAAGTTTGTTCAGTGGCGGCGATTCTTCGGTGTAGATCACGTCGGCAGGGGAGCGATCGCCTTCTTCGACGACCTGGCTGGCGAGCTGGTTGCTGCTGCCTTTACGTACATTGACGTGGATCCCGGTCTTGGCTTCGAAGGCTTTGGCGACCGCGTCGCCGACTTCTTTGTGTTGGCCGTTGTAGAGCGTCAGGGAAACCGGGTCGGCGGCTTGGGTGAGGGGAGTGGCAAGTGCCAGGCCGAGCAGGGTAATGGTCAAGCCGCGGCGCAGGGTATTTCGAAACATCATTCTCGGGGTTCCTCACTGTCGCATTGCAAAAACTTGTAACAATGATAAACGATATTGTTTCTCAAATGCGCCTTGCAGGTTGGATTTGCTTTTGGTACGGGCTGCCGATGACCCTGTAGGAGCGAGCCTGCTCGCGATGGTCTCCAACGATAACGCGGGGTGCCTGCATGCCAGTGTTGTCTGGGCGCGCATCGCGAGCAGGCTCGCTCCTACAGAAGGGTGGTAGAGAACATTTCTGGATGCCAGAAACGCAAAAACCCGCTTTCGCGGGTTTTTGTGAAGTTAAAGGCCGTAACCTTGAACTTGAATTGGTGCCCAGAAGAAGACTCGAACTTCCACGACCGTAAGGTCACCAGCACCTGAAGCTGGCGTGTCTACCAATTTCACCATCTGGGCATTCATCTTCAGCGTTGCCGCTGTTGATGTGGCGCACTATACGGAGAGCGTTTTGATCTGTAAACCCCTGATTTTAAAAATTAATAAACCAGTGGTCCAGAATGCAAAAACCCGCTTTCGCGGGTTTTTGTGTGAGCCTTGAAATTGATCTAATCTCAAGCTCGAAATTGGTGCCCAGAAGAAGACTCGAACTTCCACGACCTTGCGGTCACCAGCACCTGAAGCTGGCGTGTCTACCAATTTCACCATCTGGGCAGTATCGGCAACGTCTCCGTCGTCGATGGCGCGCACTATACGGAGCGTCTTTTTAACTGTAAACCCCCGGAATCAAAAAAACCTGGAAAATTTCGCCAGCGGTCTTCAAAACAGCTTTGCGGTGTCGATACAGGGCTTTAGATGGGTCGTCTTAGCCTGAAATTTCCCGTTTCATTACGCCTATGCCAAACTAACCCGCATATAGACAAGGTGAAAACTCTCTAATGGCCGATTGGCAGTCCCTCGATCCCGAGGCCGCTCGTGAAGCGGAAAAATATGAAAACCCTATTCCTAGCCGCGAACTGATCCTTCAGCACCTTGCTGATAGGGGTTCGCCTGCTAACCGCGAGCAACTGGTCGAAGAGTTTGGTCTGACCACAGAAGACCAGATCGAAGCCCTGCGCCGCCGCCTGCGCGCCATGGAGCGCGATGCTCAACTCATCTATACCCGTCGCGGCACTTATGCGCCGGTGGACAAGCTTGACCTGATCCTGGGCCGCATCAGCGGTCACCGTGACGGCTTCGGCTTCCTGGTGCCGGACGACGGCAGTGACGATCTGTTCATGAGCCCGGCGCAGATGCGTCTGGTGTTCGACGGTGATCGTGCCCTGGCGCGTGTTTCCGGTCTGGATCGTCGTGGTCGCCGTGAGGGCATGATCGTCGAAGTGGTGTCCCGTGCTCACGAGACCATCGTCGGTCGCTACTTCGAAGAGGGCGGTATCGGTTTCGTCGTCGCGGATAACCCGAAGATCCAGCAGGAAGTGCTGGTGACGCCGGGCCGTAATGCCAACGCGCAGATCGGTCAGTTCGTCGAAGTAAAGATCACTCACTGGCCGACGCCACGCTTCCAGCCGCAAGGCGACGTGGTTGAAGTCGTGGGCAACTACATGGCGCCGGGCATGGAAATCGACGTCGCCCTGCGTACTTATGACATTCCTCACGTCTGGCCTGACGCCGTGCTCAAGGAAGCCGGCAAGCTCAAGCCGGAAGTCGAAGAGAAAGACAAAGAGAAGCGCATCGACCTGCGTCATCTGCCGTTCGTCACCATTGACGGCGAAGATGCCCGCGACTTCGACGATGCGGTCTATTGCGAAGCCCGTCCGGGCAAGCTGCGTCTGTTCTCCGGCGGCTGGAAGCTGTACGTGGCGATTGCCGACGTATCCAGCTACGTGAAGCTCGGTTCGGCGCTGGATGCCGAAGCGCAGGTTCGCGGCAACTCGGTGTACTTCCCCGAGCGCGTGATCCCGATGCTGCCTGAGCAGCTGTCCAACGGTTTGTGCTCGCTGAACCCGCAAGTCGATCGTCTGGCCATGGTTTGCGAGATGACCATCTCCAAGTCCGGCGAAATGACCGACTACTGCTTCTACGAAGCGGTGATCCACTCCCATGCGCGCCTGACCTACAACAAAGTCAGCGCCATGCTGGAAACGCCGAAAGCCACCGAGGCGCGCAAGCTTCGCGGCGAATACACCGACGTCGTGCCGCACCTCAAGCAGCTGTACTCGCTGTACAAGGTATTGCTGGCGGCCCGTCACGTTCGTGGTGCGATCGATTTCGAGACCCAGGAAACCCGGATCATCTTCGGTTCCGAGCGCAAGATTGCCGAAATTCGTCCGACCGTACGCAACGACGCACACAAGCTGATCGAGGAATGCATGCTGGCGGCCAACGTGGCCACTGCCGAATTCCTGAAAAAGCATGAAATTCCTGCGTTGTACCGCGTTCACGATGGTCCGCCACCGGAGCGTCTGGAAAAACTGCGCGCCTTCCTCGGTGAACTTGGTTTGTCCCTGCACAAAGGCAAGGACGGTCCGTCGCCGAAGGATTACCAGGCATTGCTGGCCGGTATCAAGGATCGTCCGGATTTCCACCTGATCCAGACCGTCATGCTGCGTTCGTTGAGCCAGGCGGTGTACAGCGCTGATAACCAGGGCCACTTCGGCCTGAATTACGAAGCCTATACCCACTTCACCTCGCCGATCCGCCGCTATCCGGACTTGCTCACGCATCGCGCAATCCGCAGCGTGATCCATTCGAAGCAGAACACCCCGCACGTTCGCCGTGCCGGTGCGATGACCATTCCGAAAGCGCGCATCTATCCGTACGACGAAGCGGCCCTGGAGCAGCTCGGCGAGCAGTGCTCGATGAGCGAGCGCCGTGCCGACGAAGCAACCCGCGACGTGGTGAACTGGCTCAAGTGCGAGTTCATGAAAGATCGCGTGGGCGAGTCGTTCCCGGGTGTGATCACGGCCGTGACCGGTTTTGGTCTGTTCGTCGAGCTGACCGATATCTACGTCGAAGGCCTGGTGCACGTCACCGCGCTGCCGGGCGATTACTACCACTTCGATCCTGTGCACCACCGCCTGGCCGGTGAGCGCACCGGTCGCAGCTTCCGCCTGGGCGACACCGTGGAAGTGCGAGTCATGCGCGTCGACCTCGACGAGCGCAAGATCGACTTCGAGATGGCCGAAAAAACCATCAGCGCGCCGATCGGCCGCAAAAAACGCGGTACCGAAAGTGCAGCGCCTGCAGCGAAAGTCGAAGCAGAACCGGCCCCGGCGAAAACCGGTCGCCGTCCTGCCAAGGAAAAGGCTGTGGAAGCCTATCGCCCGAGCGATGCCGCGGCGAAAAACGCCGAAGTGCGCAAAAGTCGTGAAATGAAACAGGCGTTGCTGGCCGGTGCGAAAAGCGGCGGTAAAGCGGCGTCTGGGGGAAAGACCAGCCGGTCGGCGCCTGACAAGGCCGTCGGCGGCAAGCCAGCCAAACCGAGCAAACATCGTAAAGGCCCGCCAAAAGCGGGCTCGGCTCCAGCCAAGAGTGGCGGGGCGCGTAAACCTAAGGCCAAGCCATGAGTCAGTTGGAAAAGATCTACGGCGTCCATGCTGTAGAAGCGTTGTTGCGTCACCACCCGAAACGCGTCAAGCAGATCTGGCTGGCCGAAGGCCGCAATGATCCTCGGGTCCAGACGCTGATTGAGCTGGCCAACGAAAACCGGGTCCAGGTCGGCCAGGCCGAGCGCCGCGAAATGGACGCCTGGGTTGAGGGCGTGCACCAGGGCGTGGTCGCGGACGTGAGTCCGAGCCAGGTCTGGGGTGAGGCAATGCTCGACGAACTGCTCGATCGCACCGACGGCGCACCGTTGTTGCTGGTGCTCGACGGCGTGACCGATCCGCACAACCTCGGCGCCTGCCTGCGTTCCGCCGATGCGGCGGGCGCGCTGGCCGTGATCGTGCCGAAGGACAAGTCGGCGACCCTGACGCCGGTTGTACGGAAAATCGCCTGCGGCGCGGCGGAAGTGATTCCGCTGGTTGCCGTGACCAACCTGGCGCGCACCCTGGAAAAGCTCCAGCAGCGTGGCTTGTGGGTTGTCGGTACGGCCGGCGAGGCTGAGGTCAGTCTGTATGATCAGGATCTCACCGGCCCGACCATCCTCATCATGGGCGCCGAAGGCAAGGGCATGCGTCGCCTGACCCGTGAGCATTGCGACTATCTGGTGAATCTGCCGATGGCCGGTAGCGTCAGCAGTCTCAACGTTTCCGTGGCGACCGGCGTCTGCCTGTTCGAAGCGCAGCGCCAGCGCAGCGTCAAAGCCAAGGCTGCCGCCAAGAAATCCTGATCCGGTTGCAGTCCCTGTGGGAGCGGGCTTGCTCGCGAAAGCGGAGTAACATTCAGCAAAGATGTTGAGTGTCGTACCGCATTCGCGAGCAAGCCCGCTCCCACAGTGTTTTGCGGTGTGGCATGAATTTGGTGGCTGTTCAAATAATCACCAATTGCCTTGCGCCTCCCTCATCCCTTCTCTACAATTGCGCCCCTTGCTGTGATGGCAGGCACCAACGTGTCTAGCGTCCGCAAGTCCATAAGTGTCATTCACTCCTTGTCTGACCGCTTTTGAGCGGCAGGCTACAACCCGTAAGGAGCATTCATGCGTCATTACGAAATCATCTTTTTGGTCCACCCGGATCAAAGCGAGCAAGTCGGCGGCATGGTTGAGCGTTACACCAAGCTGATCGAAGAAGACGGCGGCAAAATCCACCGTCTGGAAGATTGGGGCCGTCGTCAACTGGCCTACGCAATCAACAATGTTCACAAGGCTCACTACGTGATGCTGAACGTTGAGTGCACTGGCAAGGCCCTGGCCGAGCTGGAAGACAACTTCCGCTACAACGATGCAGTGATCCGTAACCTGGTCATCCGTCGCGACGAAGCCGTTACCGGCCAGTCCGAGATGCTCAAGGCTGAAGAAAACCGCAGTGAGCGCCGTGAGCGTCGCGACCGTCCTGAGCACGAAGGCGTTGAAAGCGCTGACAGTGATGACAGCGACAACAGCGATAACGCTGACGAGTAATCCACGGACCTTTTAAGGAGCCTATCAAATGGCACGTTTCTTCCGTCGTCGTAAATTCTGCCGCTTCACCGCTGAAGACGTGAAAGAGATCGATTACAAAGATCTCAACACTCTGAAAGCCTACGTATCCGAGACCGGCAAAATTGTTCCAAGCCGCATCACCGGTACCAAAGCTCGTTATCAGCGTCAGCTGGCCACCGCTATCAAGCGCGCCCGCTTCCTGGCCCTGCTGGCCTACACCGACAGCCACGGCCGCTGAGACCGGGCAGTCGACACGTAGCAAAGGATTGAATGCATGCGGGCCATAGCTGAGTTCATCATGCGCGGCCGTATGCAGGCCACTCTGGTAGTGGCTGGATGCGCGGCGATGCCGTTGTTGTATTGGTTGGGTGCTGCCGCCGGATGCCTTGTGCTCCTGCGGCGCGGATTGAGGGACGCCCTGGGCGTTCTTGCTCTGGGACTGCTGCCGGCATTGGCCTGGTGGCTTTACTCCGACGACCCACGGGCACTTCTGGTGCTGCTGGGGTCTGCGAGCCTTGCGTTGGTTTTGCGCGCAAGCGAGTCCTGGAACCGCGTGCTGCTGGTCAGCATAGCGATGGGAGTGGTGTTTTCAGTGGTGTTGGGGACAGCTTTTGCTCCCCAGATCGAGATGCTGGCGCAGGCTTTGATCAAAGTCATGCCGTCGCTACTCGGTGATGTCTACCAGAAGTTGTCGGTAGACGAACAAGCGCGTTTCGCGTCCCTGATTGCACCGGTCCTGACCGGCCTGATTGCGGCGTTGTTGCAAATCGTCAGCTTGCTGAGCCTGCTTGTCGGGCGCTACTGGCAGGCGTTGTTGTACAACCCGGGCGGTTTTGGTCGCGAGTTTCGCGCCATCCGCATCCCGCTGTTGCCGGCGATGTTGCTGCTGGCGTGCATGCTTCTGGGGCCGAACATCGGTCCGCAGTTGGCCATGTTGACGCCGTTGTGCAGCGTACCGCTGGTGTTCGCCGGGCTGGCCCTGATTCACGGGCTGGTGGCGCAGAAGCGACTGGCCAGGTTCTGGCTGGTGGGGTTGTACGTGACGCTGTTGCTGTTCATGCAACTGATCTATCCGTTGCTGGTGGTCCTGGCCATCGTCGACAGCCTGATTGATTTTCGCGGTCGTTCGGCACCGAAAGATGCCGATAACGCGAACGGTGAAGGTTAAAAGTTAAGAGGATTTTCACATGCAACTGATCCTTCTGGAAAAAGTCACCAACCTGGGCAACCTGGGTGACAAAGTGAACGTTAAGGCTGGTTACGGTCGTAACTACCTGCTGCCTTACGGCAAAGCTACCGCTGCGACCCCAGCCAACCTGGCTGCGTTCGAAGAGCGTCGCGCTGAGCTGGAAAAAGCTGCAGCAGATCGCAAAGCATCGGCTGAAAGCCGCGCTGCCCAACTGGCCGAGCTGGAAGTGACCATCACTGCCACCGCTGGCGACGAAGGCAAGCTGTTCGGTTCGATCGGTACTCACGACATCGCTGACGCACTGACCGCCTCCGGCGTTGAAGTGCAGAAGAGCGAAGTTCGTCTGCCGAACGGCACCATCCGCAACGTAGGCGAATTCGACGTAGCCGTGCACCTGCACGCCGAAGTTGAAGCCACCGTACGCGTTGTCGTGGTAGCAGCTTAAGCAGCACTTGTCGGCTGGCACCCTCGGGTGCTTGCCGGTAACATCGGGCACGATCCTGTTTACAGGTCGTGCCCTTTGTCTTTCTGGCATCCCAGTTTTTACATTCCTGCTTTCCAAAAAAAAACCAAGTGGCCATGAACGAAATCTTAGCTCCCGAGCAATACGACCTGCAAACCGCCGCGCTGAAGGTGCCGCCGCATTCCATCGAGGCCGAACAGGCTGTGCTCGGTGGTCTGATGCTGGACAACAACGCCTGGGAACGCGTGCTCGATCAGGTCTCCGACGGCGATTTCTATCGACATGACCACCGCCTGATTTTCCGCGCGATCGCCAAACTGGCCGATCAGAACATGCCGATCGACGTCGTGACCCTGTCCGAGCAACTGGACAAGGAAGGCCAGACCTCGCAAGTCGGCGGTCTCGGCTATCTCGGCGAGCTGGCGAAAAACACGCCATCTGTCGCCAACATCAAGGCCTATGCGCAGATCGTTCGCGAACGGGCGACATTGCGTCAATTGATCGGCATCAGCACCGAAATCGCCGATAGCGCTTTCAATCCTGAAGGCCGTACCGCCGCCGAGATTCTTGACGAAGCCGAGCGCCAGATCTTTCAGATTGCCGAGGCCCGGCCAAAAACCGGTGGCCCGGTGGGCGTCAACGACCTGCTGACCAAGGCCATCGACCGCATCGACACCCTGTTCAACACCGACAACGCCATCACCGGCCTGTCCACCGGCTATACCGACCTCGACGAGAAAACCAGCGGCCTGCAACCGGCCGACCTGATCATCGTCGCCGGCCGTCCGTCCATGGGTAAAACCACCTTTGCGATGAACCTGGTGGAAAACGCCGTGTTGCGCAGCGAGAAGGCCGTCCTGGTTTACTCCCTCGAGATGCCAGGCGAATCGCTGATCATGCGTATGCTGTCTTCCCTCGGCCGCATCGACCAGACCAAGGTGCGTTCCGGTCAGTTGGAAGACGACGACTGGCCGCGCCTGACCTCGGCGGTCAACCTGCTCAACGACCGCAAGCTGTTCATCGACGATACCGCGGGCATCAGCCCGTCGGAAATGCGCGCCCGGACCCGCCGCCTGGTGCGCGAACACGGCGATGTCGGCCTCATCATGATCGACTACCTGCAACTGATGCAGATCCCGGGTTCCAGCGGTGACAACCGGACCAACGAGATTTCCGAGATCTCGCGATCCCTGAAGGCCCTGGCCAAGGAATTCAACTGCCCGGTGGTGGCGCTCTCGCAGCTCAACCGCTCCCTGGAACAGCGGCCGAACAAGCGCCCGGTGAACTCCGACTTGCGGGAATCCGGAGCGATCGAGCAGGACGCCGACGTGATCATGTTCGTGTATCGCGACGAGGTGTATCACCCGGAAACCGAGCACAAGGGTATTGCCGAAATCATCATCGGCAAGCAGCGGAACGGGCCGATCGGCTTTATCCGGCTGGCTTTTATCGGTAAGTACACCCGATTCGAGAACCTGGCGCCGGGTAGCTACAACTTCGACGACGACGAGTAACATTGTTGTCTCGGCTGGCCCCTTCGCGGGCAAGCCCGCTCCCACAGGTACAGCGCCGCCCATGTGGGAGCGGGCTTGCTCGCGAAAGGGGTCGCCGCAATTTCCGACCACAGCCGTCGGAATTGGTCAAAATTTGTGCTATATTCCGCGCCCGCGAAATTCAATGAAAGCCAACACCGGTTATCGACATGCAAGCAGCCAAGCCGTTATTTGACTATCCCAAGTACTGGGCCGAATGTTTCGGGCCAGCGCCGTTCCTGCCCATGAGCAGGGAGGAGATGGATCAGCTCGGCTGGGATTCCTGCGACATCATCATCGTCACCGGTGATGCCTACGTCGATCACCCGTCGTTCGGCATGGCGATCATCGGCCGGCTGCTGGAGTCCCAGGGCTTCCGCGTCGGGATCATTGCCCAGCCGAACTGGCAGTCCAAAGACGACTTCATGAAGCTCGGCGAGCCGAACCTGTTCTTCGGTGTCGCGGCCGGCAACATGGACTCGATGATCAACCGCTACACCGCGGACAAGAAAATCCGCTCCGACGATGCCTACACCCCGGGTGGCCTGGCGGGCAAGCGTCCGGATCGCGCAAGCCTGGTCTACAGCCAGCGCTGCAAGGAAGCCTACAAGCACGTGCCAATCGTGCTCGGCGGCATCGAAGCGTCGCTGCGCCGCATCGCGCATTACGACTACTGGCAGGACCGCGTGCGCAACTCGATCCTGATCGACGCCAGCGCCGACATCCTGCTCTACGGCAACGCCGAGCGCGCGATCGTCGAGGTTGCCCAGCGTCTGTCCTACGGTCACAAGATCGAAGACATCACCGACGTGCGCGGGACCGCGTTCATCCGTCGTGATACGCCGCAAGGCTGGTACGAAGTCGACTCCACGCGCATCGATCGTCCGGGCAAGATCGACAAGATCATCAACCCGTACGTCAACACCCAGGACACCCAGGCCTGTGCCATCGAGCAGGAAAAAGGTCCGGTTGACGATCCGCAGGAAGCCAAGGTCGTGCAGATTTTGGCCAGTCCGCGCATGACCCGCGACAAGACCGTGATCCGTCTGCCGTCGGTGGAAAAGGTCCGCAATGACGCGGTGCTCTACGCCCACGCTAACCGCGTGCTGCACCTGGAAACCAACCCGGGTAATGCCCGCGCGCTGGTGCAGAAGCACGGCGAAGTGGACGTCTGGTTCAACCCACCACCGATTCCGATGACCACCGAAGAAATGGACTACGTGTTTGGCATGCCTTACGCCCGTATTCCGCACCCGGCGTATGGCAAGGAGAAAATCCCGGCCTACGACATGATCCGTTTCTCGGTGAACATCATGCGTGGCTGCTTCGGCGGCTGCACCTTCTGCTCGATCACCGAGCACGAAGGGCGGATCATCCAGAACCGTTCCCACGAGTCGATCATTCGCGAAATCGAAGAAATTCGCGACAAGGTGCCCGGTTTTACCGGTGTGATCTCCGACCTTGGTGGCCCGACCGCGAACATGTACCGCATTGCCTGCAAGAGCCCGGAAATCGAATCCGCATGCCGCAAGCCATCGTGCGTGTTCCCGGGTATCTGCCCGAACCTGAACACCGACCACTCGGCGCTGATCCAGCTGTACCGCAGTGCACGTGAATTGCCGGGTGTGAAGAAGATCCTGATCGCTTCCGGCCTGCGTTATGACCTCGCGGTCGAGTCGCCGGAATACGTTAAAGAGCTGGTGACCCACCACGTCGGTGGTTACCTGAAGATCGCCCCGGAACACACCGAGGAAGGTCCGCTCAACCAGATGATGAAACCGGGCATCGGCAGCTATGACAAGTTCAAGCGCATGTTCGAGAAGTACTCCAAGGAAGCGGGCAAGGAGCAGTACCTGATCCCGTACTTCATCGCCGCCCACCCGGGTACCACCGATGAAGACATGATGAACCTGGCCCTGTGGCTCAAGGGCAACGGTTTCCGTGCCGACCAGGTGCAGGCGTTCTACCCGTCGCCGATGGCCACCGCCACCGCGATGTACCACTCGGGCAAGAACCCGCTGCGCAAGGTCACCTACAAGAGTGACGCGGTGACCATCGTCAAGAGCGAGGAGCAGCGTCGTCTGCACAAGGCGTTCTTGCGTTATCACGACCCGAAAGGTTGGCCGATGCTGCGTGAGGCACTGACCCGCATGGGCCGCGCCGACCTGATCGGGCCGGGCAAGAATCAGTTGATTCCTTTGCACCAGCCGTCGACTGACAGCTACCAGAGCGCCCGTCGCAAGAACTCGACGCCGGCCGGCAGCCATAAGGTGGCCAAGGAAAAGACCACCAAGATCCTCACCCAGCACACCGGCCTGCCACCGCGTGCCAGCGATGGCGGCAACCCGTGGGACAAGCGCGAACAGGCCAAGGCGGCGGCGTTCGCCCGCAACCAGCAGGCGGCCAAGGAACGCAAGGACGCGGCCAAGGGCAAGGGGCCGAAGCCGGCTCGCAAACCCGTCGTACCGCGCTAAGCCTCGCCTGCGCTGAACAGAACGCCAACCTTCGGGTTGGCGTTTTGCATTCCTGGCTTGGAGGGTGTGCAGGGCTGCTGGCCTCTTCGCGGGCAAGCCCGCTCCCACAGTGTCCGAGTCAAACACAAATTTTGCGAACGCCTCTAAACCTGTGGGAGCGGGCTTGCCCGCGAAGAGGCCGGTTTTGGCGGCGTCTATGCAACGGAACGCCACAAATACGTGCAACTCGTGCAATCCAATTCTCCGCATCGCCCGTTTTTGGTGCTGTACTGCCTCAGGCAATCGAAGAAAGCGCCAGCAATGCGCGATGGCATAAGTCTTGCGCGCTTTCCAATACGCTCAAGGCTCGCAGGAGGCACGCCGTGTCGATTCATGTCGCATTGCACCATGTCACGCATTACCGCTATGACCGCGCTGTCGAGCTCGGCCCGCAGATTGTTCGCCTGCGTCCCGCTGCCCACAGCCGCACGCGGATTCTGTCTTATGCGCTGAAAGTCTCGCCCGAGCAGCACTTTATCAACTGGCAGCAGGACCCTCAGGGCAATTACCTGGCGCGGCTGGTGTTCCCGGAGAAAACCGAAGAACTGCGGATCGAGGTCGATCTGCTGGCGGAGATGGCGATCTTCAATCCGTTCGACTTCTTCCTCGAACCCTACGGGGAAAAGATCCCCTTCACCTATGCCGCAGATGAGCGCAAGGAACTGGCGCCGTATCTGGAAACCCTGCCGCTGACGCCGAAATTCAAGGCCTATCTGGACGGCATCGACCGCACACCGTTACCGGCCGTGGACTTCCTCGTCGCGCTCAACCAGCGCCTGAGCGAAGACATTGACTACCTGATTCGCATGGAACCCGGCGTGCAGACGCCGGAACACACCCTCGAACACGCCTCCGGTTCCTGCCGCGACTCGGCATGGTTGTTGGTGCAACTGCTGCGCAACCTGGGACTGGCGGCGCGCTTCGTGTCGGGTTACCTGATCCAGCTGACCGCCGACGTGAAAAGTCTCGATGGTCCGTCCGGCACCGAAGTGGATTTCACCGACCTGCACGCCTGGTGCGAGGTGTACTTGCCCGGTGCCGGCTGGATCGGCCTGGACGCAACCTCCGGGCTGTTTGCCGGTGAAGGACATATTCCGTTGGCCTGTAGTCCCGATCCGTCTTCTGCGGCGCCGATCAGTGGCCTGGTGGAACCCTGCGAGTGCGAATTCAGCCACGAAATGTCCGTGGAGCGGATTTGGGAAGCGCCGCGGGTCACCAGGCCCTACACCGACGACCAGTGGATGACGATCCAGGCCCTGGGCCGACAGATCGATGCCGACTTGCTGGAGGGCGATGTGCGCCTGACCATGGGCGGCGAGCCGACCTTTGTGTCCATCGATGATCCGGACGGAGCCGAGTGGAATACCGCGGCACTGGGGCCGGATAAGCGGCGATTGTCCGCCGAACTGTTCCAGCGCATGCGTAAACACTACGCGCCCAAGGGACTGGTGCATTTCGGGCAGGGCAAGTGGTACCCCGGCGAGCAGCTGCCGCGCTGGTCGCTCAATTGTTACTGGCGCCGCGACGGCGTGCCGATCTGGCACAACAGCGCGTTGATCGCCGACGAACAACAAGACTACGGCGCCGATGGCGCGCTGGCCGGGCGTTTTCTGGCGAGTGTCGCCGAACGCCTGAAAATTCCGACTCGCTTCGTTTTTCCAGCCTACGAAGACAACTTCTATTACCTCTGGCGCGAAGGGATGCTGCCGCAAAACGTCAGCGCCGAAGATTCCCGTCTGGAGGAACCGTTGGAGCGGGCGCGTCTGCGCAAAGTGTTCAGCCAGGGGTTGGACAAGGTAATTGGCCAGGTCCTTCCGCTGGCGCGCACCGCCAAGGGCGATCAGTGGCAGAGCGGCCGCTGGTATCTGCGCGACGAGCACTGCCGACTGGTGCCGGGGGACTCGCCGCTGGGCTATCGCTTGCCGCTGGGGTCGCAACCTTGGGTGAAAGCGGCGGAGTATCCATTCATCCATGCGCAAGACCCGAATCAGGCGTTCCCGCCGCTGCCTGACACCGGCCAGCTGCAGAGCCAGGGCGCAGCCGTCACAGAAGAGCGCGCGCCAAAAATCGATGAGTCCGCCGACTGGCTGACCCGCACGGCCTTCTGTGCCGAGGCGCGGGAAGGCCGTTTGTACCTGTTCATGCCGCCGCTGGAGCGGGTCGAGGACTACCTTGAACTGGTCGCGGCCATCGAAGCCACCGCTGAAGAACTGATGTGCCCGGTATTGCTGGAGGGCTATGAGCCGCCGAGCGATCCACGCCTGAGCAACTTCCGCATCACCCCGGACCCGGGGGTGATCGAGGTCAACGTGCAGCCGTCCGCCACCTGGGATGAATTGGTCGAGCGCACCGAGTTCCTCTACGAAGAAGCGCGCCAGACCCGCCTGACCACCGAGAAATTCATGATCGACGGCCGGCACACCGGTACGGGCGGCGGTAACCATTTCGTGCTGGGTGGCGCGACCCCGGGGGACTCGCCGTTTCTGCGTCGCCCGGATCTGCTGCGCAGCCTGATCAGCTACTGGCACAACCACCCGTCCTTGTCCTACCTGTTTTCCGGATTGTTCATCGGCCCGACGTCCCAGGCGCCCCGCGTCGACGAAGCGCGCAACGATGCCTTGTACGAACTGGAAATCGCTTTTGCGCAAATGCCCTCACCGGGTGAGGAGTGTCCGCCATGGTTGGTGGATCGACTGCTGCGCAACCTGCTGATCGATGTCACCGGCAACACCCACCGCGCCGAGTTCTGCATCGACAAACTCTATTCGCCGGACGGTGCCACCGGGCGCCTCGGATTGCTGGAGCTACGTGCGTTCGAGATGCCGCCCCATGCCCGCATGAGCCTGGCGCAACAATTGTTGCTGCGGGCGCTGGTGGCGCGGTTCTGGCGCGAGCCCTATGCACCGCAAAAACTCGCGCGCTGGGGCACGGAGCTGCACGATCGCTTCCTGCTGCCGCACTTTATCGAGCAGGATTTTGCCGATGTCATCGTCGACCTCAACGCCGCCGGTTATCCGGTGCGGGCTGAATGGTTCGCCGCGCATCTGGAGTTCCGTTTTCCCAAGGTGGGCGATTACGCCGTCAGCGGTATTGCACTGGAGCTGCGTCAGGCGCTCGAGCCCTGGCACGTACTGGGTGAAGAGGGCGCCATGGGCGGCACGGTGCGTTACGTGGATTCGTCGCTGGAGCGTTTGCAGGTCAAACTCAGCGGCTTGCCGCCCCAGCGTTATCTGCTGACCTGCAATGGCATTCCTGTTCCATTGCAGCCCACCGGGCGAGTCGGCGAATTCGTCGCGGGCGTGCGTTTTCGTGCCTGGCAACCGGCCAATTGCCTGCAGCCGACCATCCCGGTCCACGCGCCGCTGGTATTTGACCTGCTCGATACCTGGATGCAGCGTTCGCTGGGCGGCTGCCAGTACCACGTCGCCCACCCGGGCGGGCGCAATTACGACAGCTTGCCGATCAATGCCAACGAGGCCGAGAGCCGGCGGATGGCACGCTTCTTCCGTGTCGGGCACACGCCGGGGACACTGCCTGTACCCCATCTGGACATTAACGATGAACTACCGATGACGCTCGATTTGCGACGTTTCTAAACCGTCCGCGACGCCCGGATTTTTCGTATATCCGGGCGTCACGAGCCTGCGCTAGTCTGACCGATCATTGCTGTCTGCCGAGTTTTCCATGCCTGACCTGCTAGACCGCTACCCGCTGACGGCGGGCACCTATCACGAACTGCTCGACGACAGTGGCGCCGTGCGCCCGCACTGGCGCCGGCTGTTCGAGCAGTTGCAACGCAGCACGCCGGCGCAATTGGTGCAGCGTCAGGCCCTGCTGACCCGGCAAATCCAGGAAAACGGCGTTACCTATAACGTCTATGCCGACCCCAAGGGCGCTGACCGGCCGTGGGAGCTGGACCTGCTACCCCACGTCATCGCTGCCGATGAATGGCAACAGTTGTCGGCCGGCATCGCGCAGCGGGCGCGTTTGCTCAATGCCGTACTGGCTGACCTTTACGGTCCGCAACGGCTGATTGCCGAAGGCCTGCTGCCCGCCGAACTGGTGTTCGGTCACAACAATTTCCTTTGGCCCTGTCAGGGCATCAGCCCGCCTGACGGAGCCTTTCTGCATCTGTATGCCGTGGATCTGGCGCGCACACCCGATGGCCGCTGGTGGGTCACGGCGGACCGCACCCAGGCGCCTTCGGGTGCCGGGTATGCGCTGGAAAACCGCACGATTGTGTCCCGGGCCTTTCCCGAGTTGTACCGTGATTTGAAGGTGCAACACCTGGCCGGGTTCTTCCGAACCTTGCAGGAAACACTGGCTCGTCAGGCCCCCAGTGACGAGGACGCACCCTTGGTGGTGCTGCTGACACCCGGGCGGTTTAACGAAAGCTATTTCGAACATCTGTACCTGGCGCGTCAGCTCGGTTATCCGCTGGTGGAGGGCGGCGATCTGACGGTGCGCGACGCCACGGTCTACCTGAAGACCCTGAGTGGACTGCGCCGGGTGCACGCGATCATGCGTCGGCTCGACGATGACTTCTGCGACCCGCTGGAACTGCGCACTGATTCGGCCCTCGGAGTCCCTGGTCTGCTGGAAGCGGTGCGGCAGGGGCGTGTGCTGGTGGCCAACGCGCTCGGCAGTGGTGTGCTGGAATCGCCGGGCTTGCTGGGTTTCCTGCCGAAGATCAATCAGTTCCTGTTCGGCGAAGAGCTGATCCTGCCGTCCATCGCCACCTGGTGGTGCGGCGAAGCGCCGGTATTGGCCCAGGCCCTGGAAAAACTGCCGGAGCTGCTGATCAAACCGGCGTTTCCGTCCCAGAGCTTTGCACCGGTATTTGGCCGCGACTTGAGTGAAAAAAAGCGCCAGGAGCTCGCCGAGCGCATGCAGGCCCGGCCATACGCTTATGTAGCGCAAGAACTTGCGCAATTGTCCCAGGCGCCGATCTGGCAATCCGAAGACGGTCAACTGCAACCCCGGGCCATCGGCATGCGCGTATATGCGGTGGCCAGCCGCGAGGGTTATCGGGTGTTGCCCGGTGGCTTGACCCGGGTCGCCGCCGACGCCGATGCCGAAGTGGTGTCGATGCAGCGCGGTGGCGCCAGCAAAGACACCTGGGTGCTGGGCGATCGTGCGCCCAGCGGCGAACAATGGAAGGCCCAACGCAACATCGGCGTGCATGACCTGGTGCGGCGCGATCCGTATCTGCCATCGCGGGTGGTGGAAAACCTGTTCTGGTTTGGCCGTTACTGCGAACGTTGCGATGACAGTGCTCGTTTGCTGCGCATCATGCTGGCGCGCTATGTCGACGGCGACGACCCGCAAGCCCTGCAGGCCGCAGTCGATCTCGGCGAACGGTTGATGCTGCTGCCCGAAGAGGGCGAATTACCCGAACGCCTGTTGGCGGCATTGCTCGGTGACGACTGGCCGTTCAGCCTGCGCTCCAATCTGCAACGCTTGCAGTGGGCCGCTTCGCAAGTGCGCGGCAAGCTCTCGCGGGAAAACTGGCAGGCGCTGGTGGAGTTGCAGCGCGAAGCCATGGAGCTGGAAACCGAAGAACCGGATTTCGGCGAGTTGCTGGATTTCCTCAACCGTCTGGTGATGTCCCTGGCGGCGCTGTCCGGCTTTGCCCTGGACGACATGACCCGGGACGAAGGCTGGCGTTTCCTGATGATTGGCCGGCGGATCGAACGCTTGCAGTTTCTCAGCGGCAGCCTGGCGGCGTTCCTGCGGGGCGCCGGGGTTTTCGATCAGGCCGGGCTGGAATGGTTGCTGGAGCTGGGCAACAGCAGCATCACCTACCGGTCGCGCTATCTGGCGGTCGCGCAGTTGATCCCGGTACTCGACCTGTTGTTGCTCGACGAGCAGAACCCTCACGCCGTGTTATTCCAGTTGAAACTGGTGACACGCACCCTCAAGCGTCTCAACGACGACTTTGGCGTACCGCGTGAAACAGTACTGCCGCAATTGGTCGAGCGTCTGGCGCGATTCGATCTGGGTTGCCTGGAAAACCCGCTGTTCGGCGACGCCAGTGTTCGCGCCGCCATCGAAGGGCTGGCCGCACTGTTGCAGGAGATCGCTGACGCCAGCGGGCAAGTCTCCGATCGCCTGGCGCTGCGGCATTTCGCCCATGTCGACGATGTCAGCCAGCGCACGGTGTCTGTCTGATGAGCGCCCGTTACCAGATTTTCCACGACACCCATTATCACTACGACAGCCCGGTGTCCCTGGCCCAGCAGCTGGCGCATTTGTGGCCGCGCCCTTGTGCCTGGCAGCGTTGCTCCGACCGGCAATTGCAGATCAGTCCGCAGCCGACCTCGCGTCGCGATGAGCTCGATGTATTCGGCAATCCGCTGACCCGGCTGGCGTTCGAGCGTCCCCACGATGAGTTGCTGGTCAACGCCAGCCTCACGATCGAAGTATTGCCCCGACCTGTGCTGGACTTCAGTAAGTCTGCGGCGTGGGAACACACACGAAGCGCACTGACCTACAGCAGCCAACCGTTGTCGCCAGAATTGCTCGAAGCCTGTCGATACCGGTTCGAATCGCCGTATGTGCATTTGAAGAAAAACTTCGTCGAGTTCTCGCAAAGCTGTTTTCCACCCGGTCGACCGTTGTTGCTAGGCGTGCAGGCGCTGATGGAGAAAATCTTCAGCGAGTTCACTTTCGATGCTGAAGCTACCCAGGTGGCGACGCCGCTGGTGGAAGTACTGGAACGCCGACGCGGGGTCTGCCAGGACTTTGCTCACCTGATGCTCGCTTGCGTACGCTCCCGTGGATTGGCCGCGCGCTACATCAGTGGCTACCTGCTGACCCAGCCACCACCGGGCCAGCCACGGCTGATCGGCGCCGATGCGTCCCACGCCTGGGTCTCGGTGTTTTGTCCGGTGTCGGGGTGGGTGGATTTCGATCCGACCAACAATGTGCAGCCGGCGCTGGAGCACATCACCCTGGCCTGGGGCCGGGATTTTTCCGATGTGTCGCCGTTGCGGGGGGTAATCCTGGGAGGAGGGAACCACGACCCGGAAGTTCGGGTAACCGTGATGCCACTGGAATAACAACGATCGACTGTAGGAGCGAGCTTGCTCGCGATGGGCGTGAACGATGACGCGTACTGTCAGGAAAAATGCGTTGTCTTGGAGTTTTTCGCGAGCAAGCTCGCTCCTACAGGGGGCGGTATGTGCAGCTCTTTGGGGTGGGGTTTTAGATCGGCCTGTGAGGATCGGCAGCCAAGCTGCCAATCCATTACACAGATCCGGTGGGCCAGATCAGATCAACCGGCCGGAGGTTCTCAGGCGTCGGGCGCCGAGTCTTTTGGTGCATCAACATCGTCTTCTGCCGCCACTTCACCCTCAGGGTTCAGTGCCGCTTCTTCAGCTGTAGCTTTCTTGCGCTGAAGCTTTTCCTCTTTCTTCTGCTCCTTGGCCAAGTCTCTCTGACGTTTGGCGAAGGAATAATTAGGTTTAGCCATGGGCGATCCTCTGGGGTCGAAGGTGAGGTTGAGCGGCGCATATTCTGCCCTGTATCGGTGCCGAGCCGTTAGCTGGGTTTTTGCTCGGCCCACTTTGGCGCTACGGACGGTTGCCAGGCATCCAGCGCATCGAGCAGGTTTTGCGGTGATTCGCTCACCTGCAGCATGTCACGGTGCTGGCCGCGAACGAAGCCTTCGCCGACGATGTGATCAAGAAAAGACGTCAATTTGCTGTAGAAACCGTTCACTTCCAGCAATCCCAGCGGTTTTCCGTGGTAGCCGAGCTGGCCCCAGGTCCAGACTTCGAACAGTTCTTCAAGGGTGCCAAGGCCACCGGGCAGCGCGATAAAGGCATCGCTGAGTTCGGCCATCCGGGCCTTGCGCGCGTGCATGCCATCGACAACTTCCAGGCGGGTCAGGCCGCTGTGGCCGATTTCCTTGTCCTTGAGGCTTTGCGGGATGATGCCGATCACTTCTCCGCCGGCCGCCAGGGCCGCATCAGCGACGATGCCCATCAGCCCCACGGCGCCACCGCCATACACCAGGGTCAGCTTGCGTTCGGCCAGAGCCCGGCCAAGGGCCACGGCTGCTTCGCGGTAAGCCGGGTGGGTGCCGGTGCTGGCGCCACAAAATACACAAACGGATGTTAAAGACATGCCTTGCTCCATGGTCAATCAGGGCCACAGAGTAAAGGCAGGCGCGCGGCACTCCAAGGGCTAGACTTGGTGTTTTGGCGTTTCGTACGTACCGCTGGCGCCGCAGGCGTAGGCGGCCAGCAAACTGCACAACAGGCTGTTGATCGACATGACAGGCATTCCATTTGAAGGGGGACGGCCTGATGATAGGCCCGGGCCAGACACTTGGCCGTTAGATATTTCGCATCGGTGCCATAGCGCGAAAGTTGTATACAATTTTTGATTCAAGTCATATGAACTTGCGAAGTTTTCAGGCAGTCTTCTGTTTATTCGCGATTTCGTTAACCCTGCCTTGGAGATTCACCATGTTTGCCAAACTTGTTGCGGTATCCCTGTTGACACTGGCCAGCAGCCAATTGATGGCTGCCGAGTGCAAAGTCACTGTCGACTCCACCGACCAGATGTCTTTCGACACGAAGGCCATCGAAATCGACAAGAGCTGCAAGACGTTTACCGTGGAACTCAAGCACTCCGGCAGCTTGCCGAAGAACGTCATGGGCCATAACTGGGTGCTGAGTAAAGAAGCCGACATGCAGCCGATCGCCACCGATGGCCTGAGCGCCGGCATCGACAAGAACTACCTGAAAGAAGGTGACGCCCGTGTGATCGCCCACACCAAGATCATCGGCGCCAAGGAAACCGATTCGGTGACCTTCGACGTGTCCAAGCTCGCGGCCGGTGAAAAGTACGGGTTCTTCTGCTCGTTCCCGGGCCACATCTCGATGATGAAAGGCACCGTGACCCTGAAGTAATCAGGTACACCGCGTCATCGTTCTTCGCGAGCAAGCCCGCTCCCACATTTAGACCGCGATCAAATGTGGGAGCGGGCTTGCCCGCGAAGGGGCCAGAAGCATCGACATATGTTGGCCAAAGAAAAAGCCCGCTGAAGCTCAACACATCAGCGGGCTTTTTCATTCACTCACGCTTCAAGGCGCAAATGGCATCACACGCTTGTGATGGGTCTTGTTGTAGGTGTCGCAAATGATCTTGAACGCTTCCTCACGCACCGGATGGCCGTGCAGGAACGCGTCGATCTCGGCATAGGTCACGCCGTGGGAGGCTTCGTCCGGTTTGCCGGGCGACAGGTCTTCAAGGTCCGCCGTCGGGACTTTTTCCACCAGCGATTCCGGCGCGCCGAAGCTGCGGGCGATGGCGCGGACCTGGTTTTTCACCAGACCGCTCAGTGGCGCCAGGTCGCAGGCGCCGTCACCGAACTTGGTGAAGAACCCCATCACCGCTTCCGCCGCGTGATCGGTGCCGATCACCAGGCCATGGGCCGCGCCGGCAATGGTGTACTGGGCGACCATGCGCATGCGCGCCTTGGTGTTGCCAAGCACGAAGTCCACCGACACCGCATGTTTGCCTTCGAAGGCCGCCACTTCACTGGCCAGGGATTTGACCGCCGGGCCGATGTTCACGGTGTGGCGCTCGTCCGGCTTGATGAAGTCCACCGAAGCCTGGGCGTCGTGTTCATCGAACTGGGTTTCGTAGGGCAGGCGCACGGCAATGAATTTGTACGCGGCATCACCGCTGCGCTGGCGCAGTTCACGCACGGCCCGTTGGGCCAGCAGGCCGGCGGTCAGGGAGTCGACACCGCCACTGATGCCCAGGACCAGGGTCTTGAGCCCGGAGTTGACCAGGCAGTCCTGAATGAAAGTCACCCGCCGGGCGACTTCGGCCTCAAGGGCGGCTTCGTCGGCGAATGGCGGCTGGACCTTGAGCTGTTCAGCAATCTCACGCTGTACGGCTTGCATGAATTCACTCCTTGCTTGATGGACTTGAAAGGGCGGCAGGTACTTGGAAAACGTGTCGCAAGTACGCGACGAAATTCGGGTCTTTGCAGTGCGTCTTGCCAGGCTCGTCGGAGATCTTCGCCACCGGCTGGCCGTTGCAGGCGGCCATTTTAAGCACGATGCTCATCGGTTCGACACCCGGAATATCACAGGTCAGGTTGGTGCCGATGCCGAAGCTGACATTGATCCGACCGCGCAGCGCCCGGAATATCTCCAGGGCCCTGGGCAGGGTCAGGCTGTCGGAGAAGGTCAGTGTCTTGCTCATCGGGTCGATACCGAGCTTGTGATAGTGGGCGATGGCTTTTTCCGCCCAGACCACCGGATCGCCCGAATCGTGGCGCAGACCGTCGAAAAGCTTGGCGAAAAACAGATCGAAATCGCCGAGGAAGGCATCCATGGTGATGCAGTCGGTCAGGGCAATCCCCAGCAGGCCACGGTATTCGCGGACCCAGCAATCGAGTGCGGCGATCTGGCTGTCGATCAGCCGCGGGCCGAGCTGCTGGTGCGCCATGATCCATTCGTGGGCCATGGTGCCCAGCGGTTTCATGTCCAGCTCCCGGGACAGGTGCACGTTGCTGGTGCCGACAAAGCGTCCGGGGAAGTCGTGCTTGAGCACATTCACCACTTCTTCCTGTACGCGATACGAGAACCGGCGGCGCGTGCCGAAATCGGCCACCTGCAACTCGGACAATTCATCGCTGCTGGCGTTGGCGCTCAGCCAGTCGAACTTGCGGTAGAGCTGCTCGCGGGCCTGCTCCAGCACGACTTCGCGATAGCGATAGCGATTGCGTACCTCGCTGACCAGCGCCAGCAGCGGCACTTCGAACAGGATCACATGCAGCCAGGGGCCGCGCAGGCGGATGACCAGCTCGCCGTTTTCGATACCGGTGTGGAGGTAGCGCAGGTTGAAGCGAAACAAGCCGAGAAAGCGCAGGAAATCCGGCTTCAGGAAGCTGATGCGTTCCAGAAAGCTCAATTGATCGGCGCTCAGGCTCAGTTCGGCCAGGCGCTCGATCTGGAAACGGATCTCCGCCAGGTAGGGGCGCAAATCCTCGCCGTTACGGCAACGAAACTCCCATTCGACTTCGACGTTGGGGTAGTTGTGCAGCACCGCCTGCATCATCGTCAGCTTGTAGAAGTCGGTGTCGAGCAGGTTCTGCACGATGCGATCGGCAAACACACTCTCGCTCATAGCGGGGGGTCTCCAGCGTTGCAGCGGTATTGATCAATGGCGCTAGTGGCGCATATCAGGGGGCAGGATTGCCAGCGATTTCTTGGATCAAAACTGATCCCTGTGGGAGCGGGCTTGCTCGCGAAAGCGGTTTCACATCCAACAATGATGTTGCCTGACACTCGGCCTTCGCGAGCAAGCCCGCTCCCACAGGGGGTGTGCAAGGGCCTAATGCGGCACCGCCTCCGGGCTATCAATCTGCTCCAGCATCCATTTCACAAAGTCCCGCACCTTGGGCACTTCCGCCGAGTGCTCCGGGTACGCAAGGTAATAGGCATCGCTGCTGGGCATTGCATGCTGCCAGGGAATGACCAGCTTGCCGTCGGCCAGTTCCTCTTCCACCAGAAAGCGCGGTAGCAGCGCCACGCCGCAGCCAACCTGGGCGGCGCGGATGCACATGTAAAAGGTTTCGAAACGCGGGCCGTGGTAGCTGTGCTCGGTGTGGTAGCCCTGGTGGTCGAACCAGTCATGCCAGGCCTGGGGGCGGGAGGCGTTTTGCAGCAGGACCAGGTCGGTCAGTTGCGTCGGGTCGGTGAACGGCGTATCCGGCAGGCTACCCGGGGCGCACACTGGCACCAGCTCTTCACCAAACAGCTTCAGGCATTCGGTGCCGGGCCGCGAGCCCTGGCCGAAGTAGAACGCCAGGTCGCTGCGACCTTGCAGCAGGTCGTCGGCTTCCTGTTCGCTGCACAGGTCCAGATGGATCGACGGGTGCCGCAGACGCCAGCCTTTCAGGCGCGGTACCAGCCAGCGCGCGCCGAAAGTGGGCGGCGTCGAAACCCGCAGGACTTCGGTTTCGCCACCGTAGGAACGCAAGTAGTGGGTCGACATCTCGACCTGAGTGAGGATTTTTCGCACCTCGACCAGGTACAGATCGCCGGCCGGCGTCATCTGCAGGCGGCGGCGCACCCGACGGAACAGCAGGTGCTGCAACAGCTCCTCGAGTTGCGCGACCTGTTTGCTCACGGCGCTCTGGGTCAGGTTCAGCTCTTCGGCAGCCCGGGTGAAGCTCAAGTGCCGGGTGACGGCTTCGAAGCACTGCAACGCAGCGATCGATGGCAGGTAGCGTTTATTCAGCATGGGCGGTCCTTGGTTCTTGTTTCTTATTGCCAGCAATGCACAGCATGAATAAACGGAATGATATCTCTCTTAAAGGTCGTTTGTTGAGTAACCTCCGGGCAGCTAAAACTACAGGCCTGATCAGCCGTGATTTTCCGGCTGCACGTGTTCTGTCTTTTGCTTGAGGAGTGACCCATGGTTGCCGCATTGCTTGATCGTCTAGGTGTGAACCCGGCCCTGTACCAGAACGGCAAAGTGCCGGTGCATTCGCCGGTCGATGGCAGCAGGATCGCCGCCGTGAACTGGGAAGGCGCGGCTGAGGTCGAGCAGCACATCAGTCGCGCAGATCATGCGTTCGAACTGTGGCGCAAGGTTCCGGCACCGCGCCGTGGTGAGTTGGTGCGTCAATTCGGTGAAGTGCTGCGCGAATACAAGGCCGACCTCGGCGAGCTGGTGTCCTGGGAGGCCGGCAAGATCACTCAGGAAGGCCTGGGTGAAGTTCAGGAAATGATCGACATCTGCGATTTCGCCGTCGGCCTGTCCCGTCAGTTGTACGGTTTGACCATCGCCTCCGAGCGCCCTGGCCACCATATGCGTGAAACCTGGCACCCGCTGGGCGTTGTCGGGGTGATCAGTGCCTTCAACTTCCCGGTTGCGGTATGGGCCTGGAACACCACGCTGGCACTGGTGTGCGGCAACCCTGTGGTGTGGAAACCGTCGGAAAAGACCCCGCTCACCGCGCTGGCCTGCCAGGCGCTGTTCGACCGCGTCGTGAAGAACTTCAGCGATGCACCTGCGAATTTGTGCCAGGTAGTGATCGGTGGTCGCGATGCCGGCGAAGCCTTGGTGGACGACCCGCGCGTAGCCCTGATCAGCGCCACCGGCAGCACCCGTATGGGCCGCGAAGTGGCACCGAAAGTGGCCGCGCGCTTTGCCCGCAGCATTCTCGAACTGGGCGGTAACAACGCCATGATCCTCGGCCCGAGCGCCGACCTGGACATGGCTGTTCGCGCGATTCTGTTCAGCGCCGTCGGCACCGCCGGTCAGCGCTGCACCACCCTGCGTCGACTGATCGCTCATGAATCGGTGAAAGAAGAAATCGTCACCCGCCTGAAAGCCGCGTACTCGAAAGTACGTATCGGCCATCCGCTGGAAGGCAACCTGGTCGGCCCGCTGATCGACAAGCAAAGCTTCGACAACATGCAGGATGCGCTGGAGCAGGCCTTGAGCGAAGGCGGCAAGGTCTTCGGCGGCAAGCGTCAGCTGGAAGACCAGTTCCCGAACGCTTACTACGTTTCGCCGGCCATCGTCGAAATGCCGGAGCAGAGCGACGTCGTGTGCCACGAAACCTTCGCCCCGATCCTGTACGTGGTCGGCTACACCGACTTCCAGGAAGCGCTGCGCCTGAACAACGCCGTGCCACAAGGCCTGTCCTCGTGCATCTTCACCACCGATGTGCGTGAAGCCGAGCAGTTCATGTCGGCGGTGGGCAGCGATTGCGGCATCGCCAACGTCAACATTGGCCCGAGCGGTGCGGAAATCGGTGGCGCGTTTGGTGGTGAGAAAGAAACCGGCGGCGGTCGTGAGTCCGGTTCCGATGCATGGCGCGGCTACATGCGCCGCCAGACCAACACCGTGAACTATTCGCTGGAGTTGCCGTTGGCGCAGGGCATCACGTTCGATTAATTGTAGGAGCGAGCTTGCTCGCGATGATCGTCAACGATAACGCGGGCTTGCTGTTTAAAACGCGTTGCCATGACGTTTTTCGCGAGCAAGCTCGCTCCTACAGTGATTTGTGTGTTGGTTAGGTTTCTGTTGGAGTCTGGCAATGCCGTTACGCGAAGAGTGTCTGTGGGAAAAACTGACGCCACAGAGGCCGGACAATTCGGCCCTCAAGGGGGAGGTCACGGTGGATGTCTGCGTCATCGGCGCCGGGTTTACCGGTTTGTCGGCGGCGGTGCATCTGCTGGAGCAAGGCAAGACCGTCTGTGTGCTGGAGGCCCATCGTGCCGGCCATGGTGGCTCGGGGCGCAACGTCGGGCTGGTCAATGCCGGGATGTGGATTCCCCCGGACGAGATCGAAGCCGGGTTCGGCACTGAAGTCGGCAGCCAGCTCAACCGCATGCTGGGGGCGGCGCCATCCCTGGTGTTCAGCCTTGTGGACAAGTACAACATCGATTGCCAGTTGCGCCGCGAAGGCACGCTGCACATGGCGCACAACGCCCGTGGCGAAGCCGACTTGCGCAGTCGTGAAGAACAATGGAAACGTCGCGGTGCGCCGGTAGAGCTGCTCACCGGTCAGGCCTGCGAGCAAGCCACCGGCACGAAAAAGATCGCCGCGGCATTGCTCGATCGCCGCGCCGGCACGCTCAACCCGATGGCCTACACCACCGGGCTGGCCAAGGCGGCCATCGGCCTGGGTGGTCAATTGTTCGATCATTCCCCGGTCACCCGGCTCGAACGCCAGGGCCAGCGCTGGTCGGTGCAAACCACCCAGGGTTCGGTGATGGCCGAGAAGGTGGTGATTGCCTCCAATGCCTACACCGAAGGCGACTGGACGGAACTGCGGCGCAATTTCTTCCCCGGTTATTACTATCAGGTGGCCTCGGTGCCGCTGACCGAAGAAGCCGCCCGGCAAATTCTGCCCGGTGGCCAGGGCTCCTGGGACACCCGACAGGTGCTCAGCAGCATCCGCCGGGATAAAGACGGTCGCCTGCTGCTGGGCAGCCTGGGTAATGGCAATCAGAAGCCGACCTGGTTCCTCAAGGCCTGGGCCGACCGCGTGCAGCAGCACTATTTCCCGTACCTCAAACCGGTGGAATGGGAGTGCACCTGGACCGGCCGCATCGCCTTCACCCCCGATCATCTGATGCGCCTGTTCGAGCCAGCGCCCGGTTTGGTGGCAGTCACCGGTTACAACGGGCGGGGCGTGACCACGGGAACGGTGGTCGGCAAGGCCTTTGCCGATTACCTGTGTAACGGAAATCCTCAAGCGCTACCGATTCCTTTCGCGCCCATGCAGCCATTGGCCGGGGTGGGGTTGCGCAGCTGTCTGTATGAGGCGGGATTCTCGCTGTATCACGCAGGCCAGTGCCTGCGGATCGTGATCTGAATGTTGATTTTTGCAGTGGGGA
The DNA here is from genome assembly GCF_058783925.1 of Pseudomonas sp. FW305-70. Taxonomy (NCBI): domain Bacteria; kingdom Pseudomonadati; phylum Pseudomonadota; class Gammaproteobacteria; order Pseudomonadales; family Pseudomonadaceae; genus Pseudomonas; species Pseudomonas sp. FW305-70. The sequence goes on along the minus strand of NZ_JBYSYZ010000002.1, from coordinate 102,814 downwards.
AGCGGCGCTTTTTCGATCTGCAGCTAGCCTGTAGTGGTGCGGGTTGTAGCAGTCTCGCACCAGCAGTGTGCACTTCGGTGACGCACGTTGTTACAGGCTGGTTGCACGTCGTTTAAAGCCGCGGTTGCAATGATGGCGCAGGCGGGTTGCGCCTCAAAAAAATAATGGTTTTACCTTCTGCGGTTTAGACGGTTGCACGCCCAATGAAAATGGGATCGAAACAGTCGAAATAACAAGAAAGCAGCGACTTTTTTCAGAATAAAAAACCGATGGCACGGCCCTTGCTCTGAGCATTCATTGAAGTCGCAGTGCCAATTAAAAAAACCATGGAGCACCACCTCATGTCCCAGACGTTTTACAAGAAAGGCTTTCTGGCCCTCGCAGTGGCAACTGCGCTGGGTGTTTCTGCGTTTGCTCAGGCTGACATCAAGATCGGCGTAGCGGGACCAATGACAGGCGCCAACGCGGCATTTGGCGAACAGTACATGAAGGGTGCACAAGCGGCGGCCGATGCGGTCAACGCGTCGGGCGGGGTCAACGGGGAAAAAATCGTACTGGTCAAGGGCGATGACGCCTGCGAACCGAAACAGGCTGTGACGGTCGCCAAGGACCTGACCAACCAGAAAGTCGCCGGCGTAGTCGGTCACTTCTGCTCCTCGTCGACCATCCCGGCCTCCGAGATCTACGACGAAGCAGGCATCATCGCCATCACTCCAGGCTCCACCAACCCGGCTGTGACCGAGCGCGGCCTGAGCGCCATGTTCCGTATGTGCGGGCGTGACGACCAGCAAGGCATCGTGGCCGGCGACTACATCGTCGACGTGCTCAAGGGCAAGAAAGTGGTCGTGCTGCACGACAAGGACACCTACGGTCAGGGCCTGGCGGATGCCACCAAGGCTCAGCTTGAGAAGCGTGGCGTGAAGCCTGTGCTGTATGAAGGCCTGACCCGTGGCGAGAAAGACTTCAGCACCATCGTGACCAAGATCCGCGGCGCTGGCGCTGACGTCGTCTACTTCGGTGGCCTGCACCCGGAAGCCGGTCCTCTGGTGCGTCAACTGCGTGAACAGGGCCTGAAAGACGTCAAGTTCATGTCCGACGACGGCATCGTGACCGACGAACTGGTGACCACCGCTGGCGGTCCGCAATTCGTTGACGGCGTGCTGATGACCTTCGGCGCCGACCCACGCCTGCTGCCAGACAGCAAGACCGTGGTAGACGCCTTCCGCAAGGCCGGTACCGAGCCTGAAGGCTACACCCTGTACGCTTACGCTTCGGTCCAGACCCTGGCCGCAGCCTTCAACGGCGCCAAGTCCAACAAGGGTGAAGAAGCGGCCGCATGGCTGAAGAAGAACCCGGTCAAGACCGTCATGGGCGAGAAGACCTGGGACAGCAAGGGCGACCTGAAAGTCTCCGACTACGTGGTTTACCAGTGGGACAAGGACGGCAAATACCACCAGCTGGAAAAACAGAAGTAAGGGCTGACTCGATCACCTGAACCCCACTGATCCCTTGTGGGAGCGGGCTTGCTCGCGAAAAACGTCAACGATAACGCGTGTTTGCTGGTTCAACGCGTTGTCCTCAGGTTCTTCGCGAGCAAGCTCGCTCCTACAGGGGGCGGTGGTGGCCAGCCTGATCGTGGTTGTCATTGCTCCGACGTATATCTGTATTTTCCTTAGAAGAACCGCACAGCCACCTGTGCAGGTTCTCATTGCGTGAGATTGCGTTATGGATGGTATTTTCCTGCAGCAACTGGTCAACGGCCTGACCCTCGGGTCGGTCTATGGCCTGATCGCCATCGGCTACACAATGGTCTATGGCATCATCGGCATGATCAACTTCGCCCACGGCGAGGTTTACATGATTTCCGCTTACCTCGCGGCAATCAGTCTGGCTCTGCTGGCTTACTTCGGTATCGAATCCTTCCCGCTGCTGATGCTTGGCACGCTGATCTTCACCATCGTCGTCACGGCGGTGTATGGCTGGGTCATCGAGCGTGTCGCCTACAAGCCCCTGCGCAACTCCACTCGACTCGCACCGCTGATCAGTGCGATCGGTATTTCCCTGATCCTGCAAAACTACGCACAGATCTCCCAAGGCGCGAAGCAACAAGGCGTTCCGACGTTGCTCTCGGGTGCCTGGCGCGTTGATATCGGTACCGGTTTCGTTCAGTTGACCTACACCAAGGTCTTCATTCTGGTCGCCGCGTTTGTCGGGATGGCCGCGCTGACCTACATCATCAAGTACACCAAGCTCGGCCGCATGTGCCGTGCAACCCAGCAAGACCGCAAGATGGCTTCGATTCTGGGGATCAACACCGATCGGGTGATTTCCTACGTGTTCATCATCGGTGCAGCGATGGCGGCCCTGGCCGGCGTGCTGATCACCATGAACTACGGCACATTCGACTTCTATGCCGGTTTCATCATCGGGATCAAGGCGTTCACCGCCGCGGTGCTCGGCGGGATTGGCTCACTGCCTGGCGCGATGCTCGGCGGGATCATTCTCGGGATTTCCGAGTCGCTGTTTTCCGGCCTGGTGAACTCGGACTACAAAGACGTTTTCAGCTTCTCGCTGTTGGTCCTCGTTCTGGTCTTTCGGCCTCAAGGCCTGCTCGGCCGTCCTCTTGTGTCGAAGGTGTAAGCGATGTCTTCAACCACTCATAAAACAATCGATATCAAAAAAAGCCTGGTTGACGCGATTCTTGCCGGTCTCATTGCCCTGATTGTGTTCGGGCCGATTGTCGGTGTCGTTCTCGATGGCTATGGCTTCAACCTGGAAACCACCCGGGTGGCGTGGATCGTGGCGATCGTCATGGCCGGGCGTTTTGCCCTGAGCATGTTCCTGCAGACAGCCCAGGGCCTGAAAATCCTCGAAGGCTTTGAAACGACAGGCTCCGGGGTGCATGTGCTGGCGCCTGACTACAAGTCGCGGCTGCGCTGGATCATCCCGCTGGTGATCTTGATTGCCCTGGTGTTTCCGTTTTTCTCCAACTCCTACCTGCTGGGCGTGGTCATCCTCGGGCTGATCTACGTGCTGCTGGGGCTGGGGCTGAACATCGTGGTTGGCCTGGCCGGCCTGCTCGACCTTGGTTACGTGGCGTTCTACGCCATCGGCGCCTACGGCCTGGCACTCGGTTACCAATACCTCGGGCTGGGCTTCTGGACGGTGTTGCCGCTGGCGGCGATCATCGCCGGCCTGGCCGGATGCATCCTCGGTTTCCCGGTGCTGCGCCTGCATGGCGACTACCTGGCGATCGTGACCCTGGGCTTCGGTGAAATCATCCGCCTGATCCTCAACAACTGGTTGTCGCTGACCGGAGGCCCGAACGGCATGCCGGCACCGCTGCCGACTTTCTTCGGCCTGGAGTTCGGCAAGCGAGCCAAGGACGGCGGTGTGCCGTTCCATGAGTTCTTCGGCATCGCCTACAACCCCGACGTGAAGTACTACTTCATCTACGCGGTGCTGTTCCTGGTGGTGCTGGCTGTGCTGTACATCAAGCATCGCCTGACCCGCATGCCGGTCGGCCGCGCCTGGGAAGCCCTGCGTGAAGACGAAATCGCCTGTCGCTCCATGGGTCTGAACCACGTATTGGTCAAGCTCTCGGCATTCACCATCGGTGCCTCGACGGCCGGTCTGGCCGGGGTGTTCTTCGCCACCTATCAGGGCTTCGTCAACCCGACCTCGTTCACCTTCTTCGAATCGGCGTTGATCCTCGCCATCGTGGTACTGGGCGGCATGGGTTCGACCATAGGCGTGGTGATTGCAGCCTTCGTGCTGACCGTCGCTCCGGAACTGCTGCGTGGCTTCGCCGAGTACCGCGTGCTGCTGTTCGGCATCCTGATGGTGTTGATGATGATCTGGCGACCGCGCGGCCTGATTCGGATCAGCCGTACCGGTGTGACGCCGCGTAAAGGAGTAGCGCCATGAGCGAAGTCGTACTCTCCGTAGAGAAGCTGATGATGCACTTCGGCGGCATCAAGGCATTGAATGATGTGAGCCTGAAGGTCAAGCGCAACTCGATCTTCGCCCTGATCGGCCCCAACGGCGCCGGCAAGACCACGGTGTTCAACTGCCTGACCGGGTTCTACAAGGCCTCCGGCGGCAAGATCGAACTGAACGTGCGCGGGCAACAGACCAACGTTATCAAGTTGCTGGGCGAATCGTTCAAGCCGACCGATTTCGTGTCGCCAAAAAGCTTCATCACCCGGCTGCGCTACAAGATGTTCGGCGGCACCCACCTGGTGAACCGTGCCGGCCTGGCGCGGACGTTCCAGAACATTCGCCTGTTCAAGGAAATGTCGGTGCTGGAAAACCTGCTGGTGGCCCAGCACATGTGGGTCAACCGCAACATGCTGGCCGGCATCCTCAACACCAAGGGGTATCGCAAGGCCGAAAGCGATGCGCTGGACCATGCCTTCTACTGGCTGGAAGTGGTGGACCTGGTGGACTGTGCCAACCGTCTGGCCGGTGAACTGTCCTACGGCCAGCAACGCCGCCTGGAAATCGCCCGCGCCATGTGCACCCGTCCGCAGATCATCTGCCTCGACGAACCGGCCGCCGGCCTCAACCCTCAGGAAACCGAAGCGCTGAGCGCGATGATCCGGCTGCTGCGCGATGAGCACGATCTGACCGTGGTGCTGATCGAACACGACATGGGCATGGTAATGAGCATTTCCGATCACATCGTGGTGCTGGACCACGGCATCGTCATCGCCGAGGGTGGTCCCGACGACATCCGCAACGACCCGAAAGTGATTGCCGCGTACCTGGGCGCCGACGAAGAGGAGGTGGTATGAGCAAACCCATCCTCGAACTCAAGGACCTGGACGTGTTCTACGGCCCGATCCAGGCCCTGAAAGGCGTCTCGCTGCACATCAACGAAGGGGAGACCGTCAGCCTGATCGGCTCCAACGGCGCCGGCAAATCGACCCTGCTGATGTCGATCTTCGGCCAGCCACGGGCCGCCGACGGGCAGATCCTTTATCAGGGCGTGGACATTACCCACAAGTCGTCCCACTACATCGCCTCCAACGGCATCGCGCAATCGCCGGAAGGGCGGCGGGTGTTCCCCGACATGACCGTCGAAGAAAACCTGCTGATGGGTACCATCCCTATCGGTGACAAGTACGCCAAGGAAGACATGCAACGCATGTTCGAGCTGTTCCCGCGGCTGGAAGAGCGGCGTACCCAGCGGGCGATGACCATGTCCGGTGGCGAGCAGCAGATGCTTGCCATCGCCCGCGCCCTGATGAGCCGGCCCAAGTTGTTGCTGCTGGATGAGCCGAGCCTGGGCCTGGCGCCGATCGTGGTCAAACAGATCTTCGCGACCCTGCGAGAACTGGCCAAGACCGGCATGACCATCTTCCTGGTAGAACAGAACGCCAACCACGCCCTGCGGTTGTCGGACCGGGCGTACGTGATGGTCAACGGCGAAATCCGCATGACCGGCACCGGCAAGGAGCTGCTGGTCAACGAGGATGTGCGTAACGCTTACCTCGGCGGCCACTGAGTTTCAGTGGGTTATGCACAAGCCCCGGCGCGCAATCGCCGGGGCTTTTTTACACTCCAAACACCGCCAATTTCCTTGTAGGAGCGAGCTCGCTCGCGATAAACCGGAGAACGCTGCGGGGTGTCTGGTTTCCCGCGTTATCGTTCACGAACATCGCGAGCAAGCTCGCTCCTACAGGGATCGCAGGAAATTGTGGAAAACAATATTCAAGAGCTTGCGAAGCGCGACATAAAGCCGCTGCAAATAGTTGTTTTGTCACGGTTTTGACTTGTCCCCGTTTGCTGTGGAGCCGGCTGTGAATAACGTGGGAGTAGCTGGCTGCAGGCCTTTTAAACCGTGGCCTGCAGAGGCGTGTTCAGTTTTTGATCAAGTGTTTTTGCGCAACTTGAAGAGCGCTTTGTCAACCTTTTTGTTCGAGATGAAACTGTGTGGAATCAGCGTGGACAATCCTGTGGATAAGTCTGTGATTAAACTCTGGAAAGACCCGGCTGAAGGCCGTGGTTACTGGCTTGGCGCCATCGCTGGTTTGACCCGTCAGTCATGAAAATCCCCAGGGGCTACACGGCGGGCTATTGAGGGTCAAGCAAAAAAGTTTCAAAAAACCGCGCAAAGCCTTGTGGACAGCGGCTTGCAGCTTTTCCACTTGCCCCCAAAGACTGTGGACCGGCCTGTGGATAACGTGCGCGCACATGGCTGCAAGCCAGGCTGGCCAAGGGCTTGCGATGGTTGTTCGTTTTTTGTACAGAAAGTGCGGTTGCCGCTATGGGCAAGGCCGGGCATTCTGCCTGCTGACTTACCATTCCAATGGCTGGCGATCAGCCGAAGCAAGGAGAACACGATGTCCAACACCCTGTTTATTACCGGCGCGACCTCCGGTTTTGGTGAAGCCTGTGCCCGTCGTTTTGCCGACGCAGGCTGGAAATTGGTGCTGACAGGCCGTCGTGAAGAGCGCCTCAATGCGCTGTGCGCCGAGCTGTCGAAGCAGACCGAAGTCCATGGCCTGGTGCTCGATGTGCGTGATCGCAAGGCCATGGAGGAGGCGATTGCCAATCTGCCGCCGTCCTTTGCCAAGCTGCGTGGGTTGATCAACAACGCCGGGCTGGCCCTGGGCGTCGATCCGGCACCCAAGTGCGACCTGGACGATTGGGACACCATGGTCGACACCAACGTCAAAGGCCTGATGTACAGCACCCGTCTGCTGTTGCCACGCCTGATCGCCCACGGTCGTGGCGCCGGCATCGTCAATCTGGGGTCCATTGCCGGCAACTATCCGTACCCGGGCAGCCATGTGTATGGCGCGACCAAGGCGTTCGTCAAACAGTTCTCCCTGAACCTGCGCTGCGACCTGCAGGGCACAGGCGTACGGGTCAGCAACATCGAACCGGGCCTGTGCGAGAGCGAGTTTTCGCTGGTGCGTTTTGCCGGTGACCAGGAGCGCTACAACGCCACCTACGCCGGTGCCGAGCCGATCCAGCCGCAAGACATCGCCGAGACCATCTTCTGGGTACTCAATGCGCCTGCGCACATCAACATCAACAGCCTGGAGCTGATGCCGGTGAGCCAGACCTGGGCCGGGTTTGCTATTGATCGCAGTGGTGGCAAGGCTTAATACCGAGTCATCGTTCTTCGCGAGCAAGCCCGCTCCCACAGGGATCACATGAAACCTGTGGGAGCGGGCTTGCTCGCGAAGGGGCCGGAACAGACAAATCAGGACATCAGCTAGACTCCTCTCCCAACAACCCCGCCGCACCCTGCGGTCTAGAGGTTCCAGAGGAGATCCAGTGAGTAATCGAGTCGAGCAGGCGCTGCTCAAACAATCGACCTTCCTGATGCTCGCCGTGACATTCGCCGGGATCATCACCGGTTTTGTGTCGGGTGCCCAATCCATCCTGTTCGATGGCTTCTTTTCGTTGATCGCGGCCTTCATCAAGGTCCTGATGCTGATCACCGCCAGGCTGATTGCCAAGGAAAGCAACCAGCGCTTCCAGTTCGGTTCCTGGCACCTGGAACCCATGGTGCTGGTGATCGAGGGTAGCTTCATTTTTCTGGTCGCCATTTACGCCTTTCTCAACGGCGTGTTCGGCATCATCAATGGTGGTCGCGAGGTCGAACTCGGACTGGTGATCGTCTATGCGGCAGTGTTCACGGTCGTCGAGCTCATTTATTTTTTCTACGTCCGCCATCGCAACCGCACGCTCAACTCATCGCTGATCCAGTTCGACAACATCAGTTGGCTGGTGGACGCGATGCTGTCGGCGGGCTTGCTGGTGAGTTTCCTCATCGCGCTGCTGCTCAAGACTCAGGGTTACGACAAGTGGGCGGTGTATGTCGACCCGATGATCCTGATTCTGCTGGCCTTGGGCATGCTCCCCCCTGCGCTCAAAATCCTCGGACCGGCCTTGCGCGATGTGTTGGGGATCGTCCCGGATCAGCTGGACGACAAGGTGCGTCAGGTGATGGAGGTGGCGAAGGTCGAGCATGGTTTCGACGACTACATTTCCTATGTGCAGAAGCACGGCAGGGCGTGTTTTATCGAGATCCACATCGTATTGCCGAAGGATTACTGGCTGGACGGGGTGGGGCAACTGGACAGCTTGCGCGAGGAAATTTCCGCGAAGCTTGGCGAGCCGGATGCCGCGCGATGGCTGACCATCAGCTTTACCGGGGATCGCAAGTGGATTGAGTGACAGTTAGGTGACCTCTTTGAGGTCATTCGCGAGCAGGCTCGCTCCCACATTGAAATGCGATCTACTGTGGGAGCGAGCCTGCTCGCGAAAGCAACCAAACAGTCAGCCGAGATATTCAGCCAACCCGCGATAACAGGTCGCCAGGTGATAAGGCGTGGTCGACGGCATGTCGCGGCGGCTGACTTCACCGTGGGCGTCACGGCATTCATACCAGCCGCCGGTATGCAGCGAACGCTGCTGCAACGCCTGCAACTGACGCAATACATCCGCTTCGCTGTCCGGACGCAGCGTCAGGGCGCGCAGGTACTCGGCCTGGGCCCAGATACGCTGTGTGGCATCCCGGACGCCACCACCTGGTTCGAGGTCGAGCATGGCCCGCACCGCACCGGTCTGCTGATCGACGCCCAACTGCTCGGTAAAGGCGAAGGCCCTTTCCAGATCGGCATGCAGGGTTGAAGTGCGCAGCAGTGCCGAGGATTCCAGCAGGAAATACCACTCGAACTGATGCCCCGGTTCAAACCAGTTATCCACAGACCCCAGCGGCTTTTCCATCAACACGCCGTGCTGCGGATCGATAAAACGCGCGTGCATGGCTGTGCATAACTCGGTGAGTGCTTGTTGCACATCGAGGTCTTCACGCACCGACAGGGTGGCGAGGAATGCTTCGGCCAGGTGCATCAGCGGGTTTTGCAAGGGGCCGCTGCCCAGCGATGCCCAGTTGCTGTCGAGCGTGGCTTCATACAGACCGTCATCCGTGGCGAAACGCTGCGCGATCACTTCCAGCGAGGCGTTGAGTACCGACTCGACCAGCGGCTCGCGGACCTTGTCCCAGTAATGGGCGCAGGCGAACAGGATGAACGCATGGGTATAGAGGTCCTTGCGCTGATCCAGCGGCGTCCCTTGAGCATCGACGCTGTAGAACCAGCCGCCGTGCTCTGCATCGTGGAAGTGCCGCTGCAACGAGCGGAACAAGGCGGCGGCACGCTCTTCGGCGCCCGGCACCTGACCGATCAGGCTGGCAAACAGATACAACTGCCGCGCACAGGCCATGGCCCGGTAGCGTTGCGGTGGCAGCGGGTGGTGTCCGGCATCCAGCGCCTCATAAGGCAACGCCATGTCGGCATTCCAGCCCGGACCTTGCCAGAGCGGCACGATGACGTTCAGGAAATGCTGCTGCACCGAGGCGAACAGGGCGGTCAATTCGGGCTGGGAGGCGGAGCGGGGAACAGGTGGCATTGGCTGGCGTCGTCACGGCAAGGGCGATTGCGCGACATGTTAGCAGAGAGGCTGACTTGAGAGAGGTTGTGTCTGTCAGGCCGCCTTCGCGAGCAAGCCCGCTCCCACAGGTGTACGCATTCCAATGTGGGAGCGGGCTTGCTCGCGAAGAGGCGGTGGAAGGCGCTAGAGAATCAACCCGCCAGCAACCACACCCCGGTCGCCGCCGAAGCCGCGCCCGCCAGTCGAACCAGCGGTGCTGCCGCCAGCGGCAAGGTCCGCACCAGCGCATAACCCGCCGCATGCAACACCGCCGTCGCGGCGACAAAGCCTGCGGCAAAGGTCCATGGACTCGACATGTCCGGCAGTTCCAGCCCATGTGCAACACCATGAAACAGTGCAAACAAGGCTGTCGCACCTACCGCCATCACCAACGGTGGACGCACAGCCAGCGCCACCGCCAGCCCCAAGGCCAATACGGAAGCGGCAATCCCGCTCTCCAGGGCAGGCAGGTTCATTCCTTCAAAACCCAGCACCCCGCCAATCAGCAGGGTCCCGACGAAGGTGCATGGCAGCACCCAGCGTGCAGCACCTTGTTGCTGTGCGGCCCACAGGCCGACCGCGAGCATCGCCAGCAGGTGATCGAGACCGCCAAGCGGATGGCTGATACCGGCGATCAAGCCATTGTCGCCGTGCCCCGGATGGGCGAGGGCAAGGGCTGGCGTCAGCAGCAGGGCCAGGGCGCCCAGAATGTGTTTCAGTGTCATGGAAAGCTTCCTTGTTGAAGGGGTGATCAGGCCGCGCTCAGCAAGCCCTGGCGTTCGATGAAGGCGATGATCTGTTCCAGACCCTGGCCGGTTTTCTGGTTGCTGAAGACAAATGGCTTGCCGTTGCGCATGCGCTGGGTATCGCTGTTCATCATCTCCAGCGAGGCACCGACCAGCGGCGCCAGGTCAATCTTGTTGATCACCAGCAGGTCGGATTTGCAGATCCCCGGCCCACCCTTGCGCGGCAGCTTGTCGCCGGCCGAAACGTCGATCACGTAGATCGTCAGGTCGGACAGTTCCGGGCTGAAGGTCGCGGAGAGGTTGTCGCCACCGGACTCCACGAGAATCAGGTCCAGGCCCGGAAAGCGGCGATTGAGTTGATCCACGGCTTCAAGGTTGATCGAAGCGTCTTCGCGGATGGCGGTGTGCGGGCAGCCGCCGGTTTCCACGCCGATGATGCGTTCCGGCGCCAGGGCTTCGTTGCGCACGAGGAAGTCGGCGTCTTCGCGGGTGTAGATGTCGTTGGTCACCACGGCCAGGTTGTAGCGCTCGCGCAGGGCCAGGCACAGGGCCAGGGTCAGGGCGGTTTTGCCGGAGCCGACCGGGCCGCCGATGCCAACGCGCAGGGGTTGTGTGTTCATGTGATTCTCCAAAATAAACGGCCCTAGGAACGGAACAGACGGCTGTACTGGCGCTCATGGGCCATACACGCCAGGGACAGGCCGAAAGCGGCACTGCCGTAGTGATCGGGATCGATCCGGGTGGCGTTCTGTTGAGCCTGTTGAAGCCGCGGCAACAGTTCGCTGGTCAGGCGTTGGGCGGCTTGCTGGCCCAGTGGCAAGGTCTTCATCAGCACCGCCAACTGGTTTTCCAGCCAGTTCCATAGCCACGCAGCCAAGGCGTCCTGCGGGCTGATCTGCCAGGCGCGCGCGGCCAGGGCCCAACCCAGGGCCAGATGGGGTTCGCTACGTTGTTCGAGGAAGGCACGGGCGGCTGTGTCGAGTTCCGGCAAGCCGTTGAGCAACTGCTGCAACGAGTAGCCCATCTGCCGGCTTTCCTGATGCAACTCGCGGGTTTCGCGACTGGCGCGATGTTCCTCGCAGCGTTGCAGCAATTGCCCCCAGTTGTCCTCGCTGGCGGCCACGCAATGGGCAAGCAGCAAAGGTGCTTCGAAGCGTGCCAGATTCAACAGCAACTGATCGCCGATCCAGCGTCGCGCACTGTCGCGGTCGTTTACCCGGCCGTTATCCACAGCCATTTCCAGCCCTTGGGAGTAGCTGTAGCCGCCAATCGGCAATTGCGGACTGGCCAGGCGCAGCAGCGCCCAGGCCGGGTTCATGGGCGTACGCCGAACTGGTGCAGTTTCGGCGCGTAGTTGAAGTCTTCATCACCGTGGCGCGAATGATGATGGCCACCGCCGTAGGCGCCATGTTCCGGCTGGAACGGCGCTTCGATGTTCAAGGCAATGGCACCGAGTTGTTCGAGCATGGCCTTGAGCACGTAATCGTCGAGCAGGCGCAACCAGCCGTCGCCGACTTGCAAGGCGACATGGCGGTTGCCCAGGTGATAGGCCGCGCGGGTCAGTTCGAAGGCATTGGCGCAGGTGACGTGCAGCAATTGTTCGGGGCGGGCGCAGACACGCACGATTCGCCCGTCTTCGGCTTGCAGGCATTCGCCGTCATGCAGGGGCGGTTGGCCGCGCTCCAAAAACAACCCGACGTCTTCGCCCTCGGCACTGAAACAGCGCAAACGGCTTTTGCTGCGGGCTTCGAACGTCAGGTGCAGTTCCGCGGCCCAGACGGGTTGAGGGTCGATTCTGCGATGAATCACCAGCATCGGAAGGCTTCCAGCAATGGACGATGCTCAGGCTAGAGCAAGGGGCTTGCCAATCGACATGATGCGTAGGAAATGGCTGACGGAGACGTAGGAGGGGGATCGATTAAGTGGGTTTTTTGGTTGAAGTTGGTGCGTTTATTTTGATTTGCGCACCAAGCTGAGGCGCTGAGGTTCAATGTGGGAGCGGCGGTGCGACGATTCGACTTGCTCGCGAAGGCGGTGTACCTGTCACATCAATGTTGAATGTGCCGGCGCTTTCGCGAGCAAGCCGGCTCCCACAGGGATATGGGCTTGCTCAAGAGGTTACTCGGTGCTGCCGAGCCCTTGCCAATGCTTGAGGCCGATAAAGATGAAACGCAGTTGCTGGGTGATCTTGGCCTGGGGCGTCAGGTGCTCAGGCAAGGCCTCGGCGGGCGGATCGATGATGTCCGGCAGGGTGGCGAACACGCTTTTGACGATCAGATCCGCCATGACGCTCAGGTCGGCGATGTCCAGGTGCTGCAGTTTCGGCATCAGTGACAAATCCGCCGCCAGGTCCGAACTGATGCCTTCGCGCAGACGGCCAATGGCCTGGCGCACCGGCAGCGAACCGCCGTATTGCTCGCGGGCGAGAAACAGGAACTGCGAGCGGTTGGCGCTGACCACGTCGAGAAAAATCCGCACCGAGGCATCGATGATGCCCCCCATCACGAATTCGTTGTGCCGTACCAGGCGAATGGTTTCGCGGAAGGTCTGGCCGACTTCGCGGACCAGCACCAGGCCCAGTTCGTCCATATCGGCAAAATGGCGGTAGAAACCGGTCGGAACGATGCCGGCGGTTTTCGCAACTTCACGCAGGCTCAGGCTGCCGAATCCTCGGCCGCCATCCATCAGGCGCCGGGCAGCGTCCATCAGGGCATTACGGGTCTGTTGTTTCTGTTCGGCGCGGGGCAGCATCGCAAGGGCGTTTTCTGGACAAGGACGCGGCGCACTCTAGCAAATCGGCTTTGCCGGCGTCGAACGACTGTGATGGATCAAGCGGGGAAGTGCGGCATCTATAAAGCGCAGTGCTGAAAAGTCAAAAGCCCAATCCGGGGATTGGGCTTTTTTTCTGGGCGGCCATGGGGCTTAGCTCAGAGCGCTGTTGCGTTCGATCACACGGTCACCACCGCCTTCAGCGAGGGTTTGACCTTGTGGAGTGCGATCCGAACCGTCGGCAGCGAGGGTTTGACCTTGTGGGGTGCGATCCGAGCCGTCGGCAGCGAGGGTTTGACCTTGTGGGGTGCGATCCGAACCGTCAGCGGCGAGGGTCTGGCCTTGTGGGGTGCGATCGGAACCATCGGCAGCCAGGGTCTGGCCTTGTGGAGTACGGTCCGAGCCATCCTGAGTGATCAGGCCTTTTTCTTTCAGGCGATCATTACCGCCTTCGGCAAGGGTCTGGCCTTGTGGGGTGCGGTCGGAGCCATCGGCGGCGACGGTCTGGCTGAACACCGAGTGGTCTTGTTTCACTTGTGGGGTGGCCTGGTCAGCTGCTGGCAGGGCAAAAGCAGTGCTGGCCAGCATCGAGAGTGAAAGGCTAAGCAGTAATTGGCGTTTCATGATTGTTGTGCTCCTCGGGGGTGCGAAAAAGTGGGTACGAGGGCAATGCTACTCTCGATAAGTCGATATAAAAGTTCATAAACGCAATGGTAATAATCAACGGAATTGATTGTTTGCTGGGGAGGCTCTAGGCCGGGCGTTTCCGACGAGTTGTCTGGCACTGGTTTGGGTATTTTCGACTCACTCGTGACGTGTAAAAGTGCGGGGTCGGTAACGCTGAATGACTGATGGGTCAGTATTGGACTGGCTGAATTCGGCGAAATCGGTCTATCGATTAAACCTGCCGGGTCTTTATCAGTCGTAGACTTCATGGCGAGCCGCTTCCGGCTCACCGTTTCACCTGTGCGTCGCAGTCGGGGCACACAGTCGTATCAGGAGCCCTGTGCAATGACGCGCACCCAAAAGACATTTGTCTGGACCCTTTCCACCTTCCTTACCTTGTTGGCGTTGCTGGTGCTGATCATCGTGTTCTTCGACTGGAACCGGATCAAACCGCCGCTCAATGCCAAGGTTTCCGAAGAACTGCACCGCGCTTTTGCCATCAACGGCAATCTGTCGGTGGTCTGGCAGACCGAGCCCGATGAAAGCGGCTGGCGCGCTTGGGTGCCATGGCCTCATGTGGTGGCCGAGGACATCAGCCTGGGCAATCCGGACTGGTCCAAGCAACCGCAGATGGCCACTCTCAAGCGTGTCGAGTTGCGCATTTCACCCCTGGCTTTGCTGGCGCAGCGGGTGGTGATCCCGCGTATCGACCTCGCCGAGCCGAATGCGCAGCTGCAACGCCTGGCTGACGGGCGCGCCAACTGGACGTTCAAATTCGATCCCAAGGACCCGAACGCCGAGCCTTCCAGTTGGGTGGTGGATATCGGTGCGATCGGTTTCGACAAGGGCCACGTCACCCTCGACGACCAGAGCCTGAAGACGCAGCTCGACGTGCTGATCGATCCGTTGGGCAAGCCGATTCCGTTCAGCGATATCGTCGGCGACAAAGCGGCGAAAGCCGTGCAGGAAAAGGGCTCGTCCCCCCAGGATTATGCGTTCGCCCTCAAGGTCAACGGCCAGTACCACGGCCAGAAACTCGCGGGCCAGGGCAAGATTGGCGGGTTGTTGGCGTTGCAGGATGCGGCACGCCCGTTTCCGCTTCAGGCGCAGGTGAAGATCGCCGATTCCAGCGTCGAACTGGCTGGCACCCTGACCGATCCGCTGAATCTCGGCGCCCTGGACCTGCGCCTGAAACTGGCCGGCACCAGCCTTGGCAACCTCTACCCACTGACCGGCGTAATCCTGCCGGACACCCCACCCTATGCCACCGACGGCCATCTGATCGCCAAGTTGCACGAGCCAGGTGGCGCGGTGTTTCGCTATGAGGAATTCAACGGCAAGATCGGCGAGAGTGACATCCACGGCAGTCTGACCTACGTAGCCAGCCAGCCACGGCCAAAACTCAGCGGCTCGCTACTGTCCAATCAATTGCTGTTCGCTGACCTGGCGCCGCTGATTGGCGCTGATTCCAACGCCAAACAGAAGGCCCGTGGCGGTGACAGCAAACAACCGGTGGACAAAGTGTTGCCGGTCGAAGAGTTCAAGACAGACCGCTGGCGCGATATGGACGCCGATGTCGAGTTCACCGGCAAGCGCATCGTGCACAGCGAAAAATTGCCATTCAATGACCTCTATACCCATCTGGTGCTAACCGATGGCGTGCTCAGCCTCGAACCGCTGCGCTTCGGCGTGGCCGGTGGCAAGCTGGACGCGCAGATTCGCCTGAACGGCCACACCGATCCCCTGGAAGGCCACGCCAGGCTCACGGCGCGGGGTTTCAAGCTCAAACAGTTGTTCCCCGGCTTTGAGCCGATGAAAACCAGTTTTGGCGAGCTCAATGGCGACGCTGATATCAGCGGGCGCGGCAATTCGGTGGCCAGGCTGCTGGGCAGCGCCAATGGCAATCTGAAAATGCTGATCAACGATGGCGCCATCAGTCGCGAATTGATGGAACTGGCGGGCCTGAACGTCGGCAACTACGTGGTTGGCAAGATCTTTGGCGACAAGGAAGTGAAGATCAACTGCGCGGCCGCCGACTTCGGTATCCAGTCCGGCCTGGCAACCACCCGGCTGTTCGTATTCGACACCGAGAACGCCATCGTCTACATCGACGGCACCGCTAACATGGCGACGGAACAACTGGACCTGACCATCACCCCGGAATCCAAGGGCTGGCGCCTGATTTCATTGCGTTCGCCGCTGTATGTGCGCGGCAAGTTCATGAAGCCCGATGCCGGGGTCAAGGCCGTGCCGTTGATGCTGCGCGGCGCCGGAATGGTGGCGCTGGGTGTGATTGCCGCACCGGCGGCAGGGTTGCTGGCGCTGGTGGCACCGAGCGGTGGTGAGCCGAATCAATGCGCGCCGTTGCTGGAGCAGATGAAGTCGGGCAAGGCGCCGAAGACGGTCAAGCAATAGAAGAGTTTGTGTGCACGCTATTGGACCAGAGAGCCAATAGCGTGATGAGCGGTTACGCTTCGATGGGAAACAGGCAGGTGTGAGGCTTGCTTCCAAGCTTACTAATGACCTGATCCCGAATCTTGGCGTAGTTGCCTTCCGACAGATAGGTTGTCCACAAAACGGATTCGGTATCACCCAGGATGATCTTGTCAGAGATTGGTTGTTCAAAGACGGCAAGTCCTACTGCGCGAGTAGTTTCGAGCGATATTTGGAGTGAAAGGATTTTTTTATTTTCGCAAACCAGAGTGAACAGTGTGCTCACGGTGAACGTGGGTGCTTCACCGTCGACGGGTGCATTTTGCTTTTGAACCCTGTTCAGGAGCGTTTCACCTGCAGGTGTATCAGCGGCTAACTGTGCGATGGAAGATAATGCATCGCTCAGTTGCTGTAATCGTTCTTTTTGTATTGCATCAGGCAAGGCTGTGGATGCGATATTTAGCAGGCTGGTTGTTTCGTTGGGAAAATTGTGGGGGTTGGTTTTATTGATTGCCCAGTAAAATTTGCCCAGTGTGGTTATATAGGAAGAGAGCCAGGTGTTGGGGGAATGGTCCGCAATCAACTGACCCAGCAAGCTGGAGTGTAAAATATCTTTTTTGAATTGCTCGGCATGAGTACCAAAAAAAATCGTGATATTGCCATTGACGATGTAAGTATCGGATTTTAAAGATTCCATGTAGGCCTCGGATCAATTGGGGCGGTTGGGTTGAGGTCTCGATTCGACCTCAACGCCAATTTGAAAGCTTTTGGTTATTGGAAACCTGGAATTCCATCGAGGAACTCTTCGGCCGCATTTCCCAGTTTCTCAAGAACCTTGTTTCGTACTTTGGAATAGACTTGAGTATTGAGGTAAACCGGTGTTGCCTGCGATTTTACGGTGGTGGATTTAGTTGTCGATTTCCACCAAAGAATACCGCGAGTACTTTCCCTGACATCCACACTTGTACAGCTGAGGATCATCATCGGAGAGCCTTCCCGGGTTTGCCAGACTGGGGAAATATCAAATACCGCTTGAGAACCTTTTTGAGCGTTACGATTGTAGATCTGGATCAGGCCGTCCTCACCTTTCACTCCCTCCACGGCTTTGCCAGTCAGTTCTGCCAAGCGAGGAGCGTTTACCCCGACCAGCTTCTGAAGTATGTCAAAAGCGACGGCATCCATGGTAAGGCCGGTTCTTTCAATGATTATGTCCTGAGCGTAAATCTTGTTGATCGTCCATCCGAGGTTACGCAGGCCTTCTGTGTAAAAGTTGTACCACTGATGCAACTCTTTAATCATGTCGTATTTTTGCGATGCTGCGTTTTGCATCAGTAATTTGCAGTTGTCTACATCTTCACGGTTTTGCACCGATACACCGGGTACATAGATGTTCATCATGTCCGGGCCGACGGTGCCACTTTCCTTGTTTGGATCAATTGGAAGCTCGTCTGAGACGCTTTGAGTTTGAGCATAGGCAGCACGTCGAGCACGTCGAGCAGGCAGGGCGGGCAGGCTGTCCAGAAATTCAAGTTGTTGTTCAAAGTGCATGGTTGTTTAGTCCTTAATATGTTTTGCAGACTTCTTGTCTGTCAGTTTAATATAAGGGCTGGGAGAGTTTAGTCCATGGTGTGGTTGTAACTTGATAAATATCGTGCCTTGCTGTTTTGGTGTGGGGAGTTGGTCGGGTTAAGTTTGTGAACAGTATGTCTGGTAACTAATGTCGTTATTTTCGTCGCTCGATGAGCGTTCATCGCAACGAATGACCGGATGCCAATGCCTCCTCACGCAACCACCCAAAAAACGCCCGCACCGGTGGATGGCGTTCGCGTCCCGGAACACACAGCGCACTGTATCCGGCGCCATCCACCTGAACGTCCCCGCGATAAGGCGCCAGTAATCCACTGGCCACGCTCTCGGACACCAGAATATTGCTCGCCAGCACCAGACCCTGCCCGGCAATGGCCGCTTGCAGGGCGTAATGCTCTTCGTCGTATTCGCGCACCGCTGGCCGACCGCTCAGCCAGGTTTCGCCCGATTGCGCGCACCAGGCTTCCCAGCCGTGGGCATAGAGTCTGGAGTTGTGCCAGCGCACGCTGATCAGCGTCGGGGCACGATTGACCGCCAGCGCCACTTGTTCGGGCGAACCGTAGACGCCGAAGGACTCATCGAACAGGCACTGGCCGTACAGGTTGGGGTAATCGTCGAGGCTGTAGCGCAGCACCAGATCGACACTGGCGTCCTGATGCAAATCGATGACTTCGCAGTGGGTGTCGAGGCGCACGCTGATGTTCGGGTGGCGCGCATAGAAGCGTCCCAGGCGCGGTACCAGCCACAGCGCGGCGAAGGCCGCGGTGGTGGAGACCGTCAGGTTGGCGCCGCTGCTTTGCGGGCGCAGGGTATCGACACTTTGCGCCACCTCGAGGAACGCCCCGTGCAGGCTCTGGAACAGCCGTTCGCCGCACTCGGTCAGGCGCACCTGGCGTGGCAGGCGTTCGAACAGCGGCACGCCGAGCCAGCTTTCCAGGGAACGGATCTGATGGGACACCGCCGTCGGGGTGACGGACAGTTCTTCGGCGGCGGCCTTGAAACTCAGCAGGCGTGAAGCGGATTCGAAGGCGCGCAGGGCGGTCAAGGGCAGCGAGGCGAACATCGGAAACTCCACAGGTGAAATAGATTCACCTTGGCTGATTTTTACTCATTTGAAGGGGTGCAGCCACGAGCTTCAAGCTGCAAGCCACAAGCCGTTTGAGTTTAGCCCTGAGGAGAGACAGATGAGTAAAATTCTTGCTGTTCATGCCAGCCCCCGTGGCGATCGTTCGCACTCCCGGCGTTTGGCCGAAGTGTTTCTGTCGGCCTGGCAGGCCCGTCATCCACATTCGCCACTGACCCGGCGCGAAGTCGGCCGGGCACTGATCCCGCCGGTCAACGAGGCATTCGTGGCCGCCGCGTTTTACCCCGAGCCCGACGCTCGGCCGCTGTCGATGCAGGCCGACCTGGCGTTCAGCGACGAACTGGTCGGCGAACTGCTCGGCCATGATGTGCTGGTGATTTCCACTCCGATGCACAATTTCAGCGTTCCCAGCGGCTTGAAGGCCTGGATCGATCAGATCGTGCGGGTGGGGGTGACCTTCGATCACAGCCTGGACAACGGCGTGGCCCAGTACGAGCCATTGGTGCAGGGCAAAAAAGCCCTGATCATTACCAGCCGTGGCGGCTTCGGTTTTGGTCCGGGCGGCGAGCTGGAAGCCATGAACCATGCCGACACGCTACTGCGCACGGTGCTCGGCTTCATCGGCATCACCGATGTCACAGTGGTCGCTGCCGAGGGCGAGGAGTCCGCCGAACGCAGTTTTGAAATCTCTGCCGCCGAGGCTGAGCAGCGCTTGTTGGCGCTGGCCGGGGAGTTCTAGATGGCCTGGGTGTTTCTGCTGGTCGCCGCCGGGTTCGAAGTCACCTTCGCCATGGGCATGAAGTACGCCGAGGGCTTCACCCGGCTCTGGCCTTCGCTGATCACGGTGGTGGCCGCTGTGGGCGGGATCTACTTCCTGACCCTGGCCATGCGCGAGTTACCCGTGAGCATCGCGTACCCGATCTGGACCGCCATCGGTTCGCTGGGCACGGTGTTTCTCGGGTTCGCGCTGCTGGGGGAAAGCCTGAGCGTGATCAAACTGGTCTCGGTCGGCCTGATCGTGGCGGGCGTGGCAGGGTTGAAGTAGGGTGGATGACATAGACTTGTCGTCGAGTTGTCATCTTCGCAGGCGTAGCTTGGCGGATGTCTTGCATTGCGCCTTGCGTCACCACCCGACCACAAGGATGTCCACCCATGTCGCAAGGTTCTGCCCCGCGCTACCCACTGGTGCTGGTCCCGGGAATGCTCGGGTTCATCCGGTTGGTGCTTTATCCGTACTGGTACGGGATCGTCGAGGCGCTGCGCCGCGGCGGTGCGGTGGTGTTCGCGGTGCAGGTCTCGCCGCTTAATTCGAACGAAGTACGCGGCGAGCAATTGCTGGCGCGTATTGACGAAATCCTGCGGGAAACCGGGGCCGACAAGGTCAACCTGATCGGCCATAGCCAGGGCTCGCTGACTGCCCGTTACGCCGCGGCCAAACGCCCGGACCTGGTGGCATCGGTGACCTCGGTGGCGGGGCCGAACCACGGTTCGGAGCTCGCCGATTACCTGCATCAACACTATCCCCATGACAGCCTGCGTGGTCGTCTGCTGTGCTTTTTGCTGCGAATGGTCGGCACGCTGATGGGGTGGCTGGATACCGGTTACCACGGGCCGAAGTTGCCGGTGGATATCCATGCCTCCCATCACGCCCTCACCACCGCTGGCGTCGCGCTGTTCAACCAGCGTTATCCACAGGGCTTGCCTGAAACCTGGGGCGGTCACGGGCCGGAGGAGGTCAACGGTGTGCGCTATTACTCCTGGTCCGGCACTTTGCAGCCGGGCATCACCGATCGCGGACGCAATCTGCTGGACGGTACCAACCGCAGTTGTCGGTTATTCGCCAAAACCTTCATCCGTGAAGCCGGGCATTGCGACGGCATGGTCGGGCGCTACAGCTCACACCTGGGCACGGTGATTGGCGATGAGTACCCACTGGATCACTTCGATATCGTCAATCAGTCGCTGGGGCTGGTGGGCAAGGGGGCTGTGCCGGTCCGGTTGTTTGTCGAGCATGCGGCGCGGCTAAGCGCGGCTGGACTTTAGACCGCGTTATCGTTCTTCGCGAGCAAGCCCGCTCTCACATGGGAATGCATTCCAAATGTGGGAGCGGGCTTGCTCGCGAAGGCGCTGGATCAGGCAACGCTGACCTTACGCCCCAACACCGTCGTCCAGCGCTCGGAAACAATCACCCCGCCCAAGGTCAACACCCCGCCCACCAAGTGGTACATCGCCAGTTGTTCATGCAGCACCACCGCTGCAATCAATGCGGTAATCAACGGCAGCAAATTGAAGAACTGCGTGGTCCGGCTCGGACCCAAACGTACCACCGCCTGCATCCACGCCAACGGCGCGACCATCGAAGCCAGCAGGCAGGCGTACAGCACCAGCGGGATGTTCTGCAGGGTCGGGCCGACTTTCGGTGAGGCGAGGAACAGCGGAAACAGCACCACCACGGCCACCAGCACCTGCAGATACAAGAGCACCAGCGGCGGCAGTTTCAGCTGCCATTTTTTCAACAGGGTGCTGTAGACCGCGTAGGCCAGGGTGGCGATCAGCATCATCGCGTCGCCCAGGTTGACCCCGTGTTCGAGCAATGTGCCCAGGCTGCCGGACGACACCACCACCAGGACACCGGCGAACGATAGCACCGCTCCGGCCAGGGCTCCCATGGTCAGGCGCTGGCCGAGGCTGATGATCGCCATCGCGAGCGACATCAGCGGCATCAGCGACAGGATGATGCCCATATTGGTGGCCGAGGTCAGGCTCGCGGCGAAGTACGCCAGGCTTTGATAGACCGCCATGCCGAGAACACCGAGGACAAAGATCTTGCCCAGTTTCGGGCGGATCAGCGGCCAATGGGCGAGCACCGGTTTGAGCATGAAGGGCGTGAACAGCAACCCGGCCAGCAGCCAGCGGTAGAAACCGATCTCGGCGGGGAAGATCGCCCCGGCCGACATTTTGGTGATCACGGTATTGCCGGCCCAGATGAAAATGGCCAGCAGGGGGTAAGCGTATTGCATCGGGAAAAACCAGAACGTTAATGAAGTGCAATTATCCGCTTGTCTGGATGCAAGCCTATACTTCGATTCGGACAACTCGCCCCTGATGACGGACAGCATGAGCAGTAAACACATCGACCTGCTGGACTTCAGCGAACTGCCGTCGGCGGTGTACTTCCGCTACGCCGATTTTGACGCCCACGAATACGCCGCCCCCCATCGGCATCCCTGGGGGACGCTGGAATATGCAGCCCACGGCGTGCTGCACATGGATGTCGAGGGCAGCCGCTTCATGTCGCCTCCGCAATACGCGGTGTGGGTGCCGCCACAGATCGAGCACAGTTTCTATAGCCACCAACCGGTCAACTACCGCGCCGTGTGCCTGGCGCCCAAGGTGTGCGCTGATCTGCCGTCGCGAGCCTGTACCCTGGCCATCAGCGACATCCTCAAGGCGATCCTCAAGGACTTCGCCGCCCGGGACGTGCAAATTCCCGAGCGCGATGCGGACCAGCGTCTGGCCCAGGTATTGGTGGATCAACTGCAACAGGCCCCGGTGCACGAGTGCTATCTGCCCTACGCCAGCAGCCCCGGATTGCTGGGGATTCTGGAAGCATTGCAGGCCGAGCCTGGGGATAACCGGCCGCTGGCGGAATGGGCCGCACGCATCCATGTCAGCGAACGCACCCTGGCACGGCAGTTCATGCGGGAGTTGGGCATGAGCTTCGGTGAGTGGCGCCAGCGCTTGCGTTTTCTGGCGGCGATCGAAGCGCTGGACAGCCAGCGCAGCATTCAGGAAATCGCTTTCGACATGGGCTACAGCACCGGCTCGGCGTTTATCGCGATGTTCCAGCGCCAGGCCGGGTGTACGCCGGAGCAGTACCGGCGCAGCCATCTGGAGAACAGGAAGGTGTAACAGGGGTTGTCTACACTCCAGTACGAGGCCGCCCACCTCGGTGTGGCAACAAGGAGAAAACTCCATGAAGATGTTGCGTGTCCCGTTGTTGATGATCGGTTTGCTGCTCTGCTCCCAGGGTTTCGCCGCCACAGCCCAACAGGAAAAGATGACTACCTGCAATGCCGACGCCACGGCCAAAAGCCTCAAGGGCGACGAGCGCAAAGCCTTCATGAGTACCTGCCTGAAGGCTACTCCGGCGGCAAACGATGCCGGCAAGGCCTTGACACCGCAGCAAGAGAAAATGAAAACCTGCAACGCCGACGCCGCCACCAAAGCCCTCAAGGGTGATGAGCGCAAGGCGTTCATGAGTGATTGCCTGAAGAAAAAATAATTCACAGGGATCAACTCAGTCGAGTGTGGGAGCGGGCTTGCTCGCGAAGGCGGTGTACCTGTCACAACAATGTTGAAGGTGATGGCGCCTTCGCGAGCAAGCCCGCTCCCACAGGTGATCGGCGATGTATGGGCTGTCTGGGGAATGTCAAAATTTGCCCAGCCCCCGACCAAGGTCGAGCCACACAATCCCTAGTGCTCGCACCGGATCGCTGGCAGACTGCCAATCCTTTTTACGCCGTTCGTTTTTGAGGCTGTATGCCAACGTTTTCTCAGCGTCAAGTTTTGCTGGTCATCAGCTGGGTCATCATTTTTGGCGGGCTGCTGCTGGTCCTGCCGCTGCGGTTGCTGCCGAGCCTGCTCGCCGGATTGCTGGTGTTCGAACTGGTCAACATGCTCACTCCGCAACTGCAACGGCTGATCGAAGGCCGGCGTGCGCGCTGGTTGGCGGTGGCATTGCTGGGGACGCTGATTGTCAGCGTACTGTCGCTGATCTTTGCCGGTGCCTTCAGCTTCCTGTTGCACGAGGCGGAAAACCCCGGCGCCTCCCTCGACAAATTCATGGGGGTGGTCGACCGCGCACGCGGGCAACTGCCGCCGTTCATCGACGCCTACCTGCCGGCCAGTGCCGCCGAGTTTCGTGTGGCCATTGGCGAGTGGGTCAGCAAGCACCTGAGCGAATTGCAACTGGTGGGCAAGGATGCGGCGCACATGTTCGTGACCTTGCTGATCGGCATGGTGCTGGGCGCGATCATTGCGTTGCAGCGTGTACCGGATCTGACCAAGCGCAAACCGCTGGCGGCGGCGCTGTTTGATCGACTGCACCTGCTGGTCCAGGCGTTTCGCAACATCGTGTTCGCCCAGATCAAGATTTCCCTGCTCAACACCATTTTCACCGGTATTTTCCTGGCGGTGATCCTGCCGATGTTCGGCATCAAGCTGCCGCTGACCAAAACCCTGATCGTGCTGACGTTCCTGCTCGGCTTGC
This sequence comes from Pseudomonas sp. FW305-70, assembly GCF_058783925.1. NCBI lineage: Bacteria > Pseudomonadati > Pseudomonadota > Gammaproteobacteria > Pseudomonadales > Pseudomonadaceae > Pseudomonas > Pseudomonas sp. FW305-70. Next base: position 78,804 of record NZ_JBYSYZ010000002.1, on the reverse strand, counting down.
TGCCGGTGATCGGCAACCTGATGTCCAACACCCTGATCACCATCGTCGGTCTGTCGCTGTCGATCTGGGTCGCCGTCGCGGCGCTGGGTTACCTGATTGTTATCCACAAGCTCGAATACTTCCTCAACGCGCGCATCGTCGGCGGGCAGATCAGTGCCAAGTCGTGGGAGTTGCTGCTGGCGATGCTGGTGTTCGAGGCCGCGTTCGGCCTGCCGGGGGTGGTGGCGGGGCCGATTTACTACGCGTATCTGAAGAGTGAGTTGAAGCAGGTGGGGATGGTTTAAGAGCAGCTACGAGCCTCAAGCTTCAAGCTGCAAGTCAAAGCCAGGAGCGAACACCGCACCTGCTCCTACTTGAAGCTTGCAGCTTGAAGCTCACAGCTGCTTTTCAACCGTAACGTTTCGCAGCCTCGATCGCCAGACCACTACCGATACTGCCAAAGATATTCCCTTCCACATGCCGCGCTTTCGGCAGCATCGCCGAGACGCTGTTGCGCAGCGCCGGGATGCCGCTCGAGCCGCCGGTGAAGAACACCGTGTCGACCTGATCGACCCGGACATCGGCGTCTGTCAGCAATTGGGTGACGCTGTTGCGCACCCGCTCCAGCAGGTTGTCGATGGCCGACTCGAACAGCGCACGGCTCAAGTCCACGCTCAGGCCCGCTTCAATGCGGTCCAGCGGCACGTGGCGGTTGTCGGCGTGGGTCAGCTGGATCTTGGTTTCTTCCACTTCCATCGCCAGCCAGTGGCCGGCGCGCTGTTCGATCAGCTTGAACAGGCGATCGATGCCGCCGGTGTCCTCGATGTCGTAGCGCATGCTGCCCAGGGCCAGTTGCGATTTCTGCGAGTACACCGAGTTGATCGTGTGCCAGGTCGCCAGGTTCATGTGATGGCTGGTGGGCATGTAGGCACCGCTCTTCATCCGGCTGCCATAGCCGAACAGTGGCATCAGGCCGGCCAGCGAGAGTTGTTTGTCGAAGTCGGTCCCGCCGATGTGCACGCCGCCGGTGGCGAGGATGTCGTCCTGGCGGTTATCCACAGCGCGCCGCTCCGGTGACAGGCGCACCAGGGAGAAGTCGGACGTACCACCGCCGATGTCGACGATCAGTACCAGCTCTTCTTTCTCGATGGTCGACTCGTAGTCGAATGCCGCGGCAATCGGTTCGAACTGGAACGAGACTTCCTTGAAGCCGATCTTGCGCGCCACGTCGACCAGGGTGTCTTCGGCTTCCTTGTCGGCCATCGGGTCGTCGTCGACGAAGAACACCGGGCGACCCAGCACCACTTCTTCGAATTCCCGACCGGCGGCGGCTTCGGCACGGCTCTTGAGCTGGCCAATGAACAGCCCGAGCAGGTCCTTGAACGGCATCGCCGTGCCCAGGACGCTGGTGTCGTGCTTGATCAGCTTGGAACCCAGCAGGCTCTTGAGCGAGCGCATCAGGCGGCCTTCGTAGCCTTCCAGGTACTCGTGCAGCGCCAGCCGACCGTACACCGGGCGACGTTCTTCGATATTGAAGAAGACCACTGACGGCAGGGTGATCTTGTCGTCCTCCAGCGCGATCAGCGTTTCCACGCCGGGGCGCAGCCAGCCGACGGTGGAGTTGGACGTGCCAAAATCGATACCCACGGCACGGGCTGGAGATGCGTTGTTCATGTCTTTCAGGTTCCGGTTAAAAAACGGCCGCGCAGTGTATGCCAGTGCGCGCCAGATTCGAAGGCCGGTTATCTGCTAATTCTTCGCAAACAATGCCTTGAAAGATGGGGCATCCCCCCCAAACTACCCTGCATCAACCGGACAGCCGCGGGCGTGCTCGCAAGAAGCCCCGCCGGCTGCCGATAAACTTCTGCCGCGCCGCCCGGTCACAAATTTGAGATCGGTCAAACCAACGGCTGCAAACAAGCGCATGCTGTGGCCCGTGGCGCGATTTGATAACGGATGGTGATTCCCGCGATGGACTTCAAAGACTATTACAAGATTCTCGGTGTGGAGCCGACCGCAGACGATAAGGCGATCAAGGCCGCCTATCGCAAGCTGGCGCGCAAATACCACCCCGACGTCAGCAAGGAAAAGGACGCCGAGGCCAAGTTCAAGGACGCCTCGGAAGCCTATGAAGCGCTGAAAAGCGCCGACAAGCGCGCCGAATACGATGATCTGCGCCGCTATGGCCAGCACGGCCAACCGTTCCAGGGGCCACCGGGCTGGCAGAGCCGTGGCGGTTTCGGTGGCGGTGGTCAGGACACGGGCGATTTCTCGGACTTCTTCAGTTCGATCTTCGGCAACCGTGGGCCTGGTTTCAGTGGTGGTGGACAGTCGCGTCGCAGCACCGGACGTCGAGGGCAGGACGTGGAAATGGAGCTTGGGGTTTTTCTCGAAGAAACACTGTCGACCGAGTCGAAGAAGGTCACCTTCCAGGTACCGCAGTACAACGCGGCCGGCCAGCATGTGAGCAACACCAGCAAAAGCCTGAACGTGAAGATTCCGGCCGGTGTGGCCGACGGCGAGCGCATTCGCCTCAAGGGGCAGGGCGCTCCGGGTGTGGGTGGCGGCGCCAATGGCGACCTGTACCTGACGATCCGTTTCGCACCGCACCCGAAATTCGACGTCGAAGGCGATAACCTGATCATCACCTTGCCACTGGCTCCGTGGGAGCTGGCGCTGGGGGCCGAAGTCGCCGTGCCGACCCTGACCGGCAAGATCAACCTCAAGGTGCCGGCCGGCAGCCAGAACGGCCAGCGCATGCGCGCCAAGGGCCATGGGCTGATGAACAAGGCCGGTGAGCGCGGTTACCTGTTCGTGCAATTGAAGGCCGTGATGCCGAAGAAATCCGACGATGACATCAAGGCCCTGTGGCAGGAACTGGCGAAAAAAGCCGCGTTCGACCCGCGAGAGCATTTTTGATCCCTTAGAACCAAGGAGTCACTGACAATGAGCAGTCCCCTGATCGTTCAACTGGACATGGCAGAATTCTGTGAGGCGACCGAGCTGTCGGACGTCTACGTGATCGAAATCGTCGAGCACGGCATCCTCGAACCTCAGGGCGCTCAGCCCAAGGACTGGGTTTTCAACGACTATGAGCTGACCCTGGCCAAGCGTGCCGCCAAGCTGCGGCGCGACCTTGACCTGGAGTGGGAAGGCGTCGCCCTGGCGCTGGACCTGCTCGAAGAAGTGCAGCAGCTGCGCGCCGAGAACCGCATGCTCAAGCAGCGGTTGGGGCGGTTGTTGGTGGAGTAGTTCCTCAAGTAGTAACCAACACTAACTCTGTGGCGAGGGGGCTTGCCCCCGTTCGGGTGCAAAGCGCCCGCCAATCGAACGACTGGGTACAACTGACAAAACTGCAGTGTCTGGTTTCAGGACTGCTGCGCAGCCCAACGGGGGCAAGCCCCCTCGCCACAATGGCTCTATATTGTCCTCGGCAACACCACGGTAAAGGTCGTGCCATCCCTCTCACTGGAACTGACTTCAATCGTCCCCTGATGGGCGTCGACCACCTCCTTGACGATAAACAACCCCAACCCAAGGCTGGTAGTGGGCTCGCCGAGTTCTTCGCTGGCACTGCGCACCAGCGGGTCGAAAATGGTCGGGATCGCATCGCAGGGGATGGGGACTCCGTCGTTCTGCACCGTCAGCCGAACGCCGTCGGCCTCGCCCTTGAGGGTCAAGGTCACTTCACGTTTGCTCGAGCCATGCTGCAAGGCATTGCCGATCAGGTTTTGCAGCATCTGATCGACCCTGCGCGGGTCCCAGGTACCGCGGGTGTCACCCTGTACCGTCAGGGTCGGATCGCACTCCGGTTGACCGGCACAGGCCCGCGCAATCGCGTCCCGTGCCGCTTCAGCCAGGTCCATGGGCGCCGGTTCGATCGGCAGATGTTTGCCCAGGCGACTGCGCACCAGTTCCAGCAAATCCCCGACCATCACTGCCAGATGTCCGCTGCTGCGCTGGATATTGATCGCGCACTTGAGCGCATCACCTTCCAGCGCGGCTTTGCGCAGCAGGATTTCGGTGGACATGCTCACCGCCTGCAGGGGCGCACGCAGGTCATGCCCGAGGATCGCGAGGAAAATGTCCCGGGAGCGGTTGACCATTTCGGCATAGGCGGCGGTGGATTCGGCCAGGGCTTCGTCGATGGCTTCGTTGAAGCGGATCATGTCCTGGAAGTAGGCCAGGTCAGGCGATTGCAGGCTATTGACCCACAGGCGGATGACACAGGCGCGCAAATGACGGAATTCACTGGTCATCTGCACCAGGTCAAAACCCACGGTATGGCGCAACTCGCCATGGCTGGCACCGGCCTCGTCGAGGCTCGGGGTTTTCTCCGGGCCTTCGCCGCGTGCCTTGGCCGCTTGTTCGGAGGGTGTCTGGGGTTTGCACATGTCCCGGGCCGCGGCCAGCAGGATTGACCGGGCATGGTCGCGCAAGGCGGCGCTGTCCATGGACTCGGCGGCCGGGGTGATGGTTTTGGCGAACTGCTCCCACTCATCGACGATGCGATCAACCTGTAGCACGATGAATTCGGAAAGACGCATGGCGGTTACCTGAGCATGAATCGGGGACAGCGAATCGAATAGTAGTCCCTTTGCCGGAAAAAACACGACCGCTCGTTCGGTGGCATAAGTCCAGGCCTCAGTGGCGGTACTTATGTATTGAAGGCTCTTTGAATTTCGAACGGTGGAGGCCTTTTTTCAGGGGCGGCCCAGCGGTTTTTTGGGCTTTTGTTTGGCGGTTGGGTTGGCGAAGCTGTGGGTTCAAATCCAGCCATCAAGGTGATGTAACAGTGTCTGAATTGCATGGAAGCCATTCACAGCAAACGATTGAAACCACAGGCGTCGAACACCAGGGCGTGCATTACCGTCGCGTATTCGACGGGATACCGGGTGCCCTGAAAAATGCCCCGCTTGCAAGGCTCAAATCCCTTGAAACCCTGAGGCCGGCGATGCCCGAATGGTACAGCGGAGCACGGGTCATCGACCGCCAGTACTTGAAGCAATTGATCGAGGAACGCTGGCGTGTGCAGGGCGTACTGGACAAAACCCTGGGCAGCTTGCAACACGACATTGAGGCCTTCGCCGAACCACTGGTCAGTGAGATGTTGCAGGCGAATTTCAGCTCCGTTGAACGCGTCGACGAACTCAGCGTGCAGCTCGAGGTGCCCAGTACGATCATATTCGGCATCGACACCGGCGCCAGTCGCGTCCGCCAGTCCACCTTGCTGGAGGCGGCGCTGCACAACTTCGAGGAAGCTGAAACCGTCGAAGGGGCGTTCCGAAACAGCTCCGGTATTTACCGTAAGGACAGCCGGGGCAGTCTCAGCCTGGAATCGGCCATTGCCCTGCCGGATTTTGCCGCGTTGTGCCGCAGCCTGGACATCGGCGGGCAATACCAGCGGCACATCAAGTCCGTCCTGTTGCCCGATACCCCGCAAGCACGGCGAACCTTGCAACAAGACTCGGTGGCCAGTGAACAAGCGGCCTTTCATGTGGCCGCACTGATTGCCCGATTGAAGGGCGATATCAGTGACCATGCCTACGGCAAACTGGGCCAGGTGCGTGAGGGGCAGGCAAACGTCACGCTGTACGACCGGCCGTTGCATGCTCATCGCTTGTCGCTGATGGGTTTTCGGTTGACCGGCATCGTGTTGTTCAGCGCGGTCAGCGAGCCATCGCAAATAAAGCGCGAAGTTGAAGCGTTGACGCCGGCCCTGTTGAGATTCTGGATCGACTGGTCGCGCCGCATTCCTGTTCTGCCGGGCCGGGAATACGATCAATTCAAACTGCTGCAAGCCTTCTTCGCCAATGGGCCGCAGGGGTTGAGCGATGAACTGTTGCGCCGCGACGATATCTATCAACAGAGTCGTGTAAGCGGTCCGTTGATCGCCTATGTGCCCGATGATCCTGACCATCCGTTGAAGGAGTATCCCTCACTGACCGCGTTCATGAAGGCGCTCCTGGGGCAGTTGAGAAATACGGATTACCAGGCGTTTTTCAGCCGGTTTGTGGCGCAGAAGGACAAGGGGCTGTTTTTCGCCCGGGTCAAAGAACGTCTCACGACCTACACCTGGCATGAGCGCGAACCGCTGGACATGGGCCCGTGGTGGCGTGAAACGGCGGTCGAAAATCCCGATGCAGAACCGGTGACCAACCAGATCGCGGATGATCTGTGGATCACCCTGTTTGTGGCGCGGCGGAACAAGGCCATCGCCGATGCCCGGCTGATCGCCGTACCGACCGGCGACGAAGATGCCAACGCACGCTTCAAGCGCCTGACCGGTTACCTGTCGATCGGCTGGAATGTTTTCAATTTCGCCGCAATGCTGGTGCCGGGCCTGGGTGAAGCCATGCTTGGCATCATGGTCGCGCAAATGCTCGCCGAGGTTGCCGAAGGCGTCGAGGACTGGAGCAAGGGTGACAAGGAACAGGCTTCGGCGTACTTCAACGGGGTCTTGATCAACTTCGCGCAACTGGCACTGATGGGCGCCGGACATGTATTGCCCGGCACCGCTGTCGTACCGATCAAGGTGTCGCCGTTTGTCGAGGGGCTCAAGCCAGTGGAAGTCGGCGGCAAGGAGCGGTTGTGGAACCCTGACCTTGCGCCCTATGAGCAATCGATCACATTGCCCGATGGGGCGAAGGCCGGTGACACAGGGCTGTACCGTTATCAGGAGCAAGACCTGCTGCGCCTCGATGACAAATGCTATGCCGTCAGGCAAGACCCGGAAACCGGCCAGCACCGGCTGCAACACCCGACTCGCGCCGATGCCTATCAGCCGCTGTTGGAGCACAACGGTGCCGGCAGCTGGAAGACCGAACTCGATCAACCGCTCGAATGGGATCGGCGTGTAGTGCTCAGGCGTCTGGGCGCTTCGGTGGAGGGGCTGTCCGATGAGACCCTGGAGCAGGTTTTGACTGCCAGCGGCGTACATGAAAACGTGCTGCGCCGACTTCATGTCGAACATGAAACTCCGCCCGCGTCATTGGCCGATACCCTCAAGCGCTTCAAGGCCCATGCCGATGCTGAAGCCGGTGCGCAACAGATTCTGGCCCATCGGATCAGTAACGATTGGGCGGATTACTCGCTTCGACTCATGACGGAATTGCGCGGCTGGCCCGGCGACAAGGCCATTGAAGTCTTCCAGGGACCGGGCCTGACCGGTGTATCGATCAAGGAAGGCTACGCCAATGCTTCAGCGACCAATACCTTGCAGATGACCTGGTCTGAACTGCTTGCGGGTGAGTTGCCTGAACGGGTGGTCGGTTTCCTTGACGAAACTGCGCAACGCGAACTGCTTGGAGAAGGGTATTCCGGTGACCAGGCGAAACGTGCACAGGCACTGTGTGATCAATGGGCGGCGCTGGCGCGTCAGCGCAAAAGTCAGTTGTTCGACCTGTTGTACAAGCGCCGTACCCGGTCGGACGATCCGTTGGTGAACATGCTCAAGGATGATGGGGCTGATATCTCTGTCAGTCAGGCGCAGGAGTTGCTGAGTGAAGCGCATCCCTCGGATGTGCAGCATTTGAACGAAAAAAAACGTGTTCCGTTGAGACTGGCTCAACAAGCTCGGGAGGCAGCGGAACAACTGCGTGTGACACGGGCTTATGAAGGCCTGTACCTCGACGGACTGCACAATCGCGATACCGCACGCCTGGAGCTGCACTCGCTGGCCGCATTGCCGGGCTGGCCGGCGGATCTGCGTCTGGAAATCCGTGAGTATTCATTCACGGGATCGCTGACCGACAGTCTCGGCCCCGTCGACGCGACGACCCGCAAAGTGCTGGTCCTGGGTGAGGATGGCCAATACGAGGCACGGGACGGCAGCGATCAACATCTGCACGGTGCGGACAATCTGTACGCGGCGGTGCTGTATGCCTTGCCCGACTCCGAGCGCACAGCGCTTGGCTTTGAAATCCATGAGTCTTCACGCCTTGAGCAAGCGGTCAGGGCGCAGCCGCTGGATCGATCCCGGTTTGAGCCGATTCTGCGGGACAACCCGATCACCAGGCCGGCTTACGACCCGAGCGTCATGCGCTTGCGTGGCGGCATGCGTGGCTATGCCCGACAAGCACCGCAAGGCGTGGGGCTGCGACAACGGGCTCATGCACTGTATCCGGATTTTACCTCGGAGGAAGTGGAGACACTGCTGGCGGGTTTCGGTCAGGGCGAAGGGACGGTGCATGCGCGGCTGACCGTGCTGGAGGCCGAGTTCAACCAATTGAACCGCGCCCTGCAACGCTGGATGAATTCGCCGACGCAATCCGCTCGGTTTACCCCGGCGGGCGTGGCGGAGTGGCATGCGCGAAACAACATCTACAAAGCGCTCAGGCAATGCTGGCAGCGCACCGGGCCGGAGGGCATCGAGGCTTACGGGGTAGTGCGGGCGCAGGCGTTGAGTCTGGACAACATTCCCAGGCTGAGCCGACTGCTGGAAACCCTGCCGAGGCTGGAGGCCAACTTCGATCATGTCACCAGCCTGAGCCTGCGCGGTGGGCAGTTGCGTTCCGGGAACCTGTCGTTCCTCGACCCGTTCCATCAGGTGCGCTACCTCAATCTGCAAGACAACCTGCTGACGACGCTTCCGCAGGCGGTGAAAGACATGCGTCATCTCACTCACCTGTTTCTTGACCGCAATAACATTGAACTGGATGCATTGGCGCTCGATCACCTGAAAAACCTGACGCGCATGACAGTCCTGCGCTTGCGCGGCAACCCGCTCAAGCTCATTCCGAACATCAGCCGAATGCCGCATTTGCAGGTGTTGTTGCTGGGCGAAACCGGACTGGACAGCTGGCCCGTCGGGCTGTTTTCGCAATCGCGACCGCGCAGTATCTACCTTGACTTGAGCGGCAACCCGATCAGTCGGATACCCGAGGTCGCACCCGGTTCATTTCGCGCAGAGCTACTGGCGCGCACCGTAATCAGCCGGGGCCCGCGTTGGATCTCGTCGGAGAATCTCGAGATCCTCAAGTCTTACATCGAGTCGGTCGGAATGGACCCGGAGCGTCCTTATCCGCCCCGAGGCGTACTCGACAGCGCGGATTGGGATATGGGCATGACCGAGCGGCAATGGCAGGAAAAGCAGGAAGTCTGGAACGACGTTGAAGACGAGTTTGGTTCGGTGCCGTTTTTCAATGAACTGCGCAAGCTCACCCAGTCCGCCGACTTCAAGGCCGGCGGTGACTATCAGACGGAACTGACGATCAAGGTCTGGCGCATGCTCGAAGCCATGGCCAGCGACAGTGAACTGCGAAGCAAACTGTTCAACGAGGCGGCAACGCCCACCGAGTGCGTGGATGGCGGCACGCAACTGTTCAATGCCATGGGCGTGCAGGTGATGGTGCATGAAGCCTACGCCCTGGTGCGTGCGGACCTGATCGAGGCGCAATTGCTGGAACTGGCCCTGGGCAAGTCCCGGCTCGATGAACTCGGCGCCATTGCCCGTCAGCGGGTGTCTGAGCGGTTGGCTAACGGCGAACGGTTCCGTCGCTACGACGCCAATGGCGATGCGACCGGCACTATCGATGAAGTGGAAGTGCACCTGGCTTACATGACCGATCTGGCAGAGCGTCTGGATCTGCCGTGGCAGGCGCGGGGCATGCAGTTTCGCAACATCGCCGGTGTGAGCAAGGAGATGATCGAAGCAGCGTTCCAGCGGATCAAGGCACTGGAGGAAGGTGATCTGCTGATTGATCGCGTCTTCGAGCAACCGCTCTGGCGAATCTGGCTGGAGACTACTTACCGCGAGGAATTGAACGGCTTGAAGCGCAGGATCGACGCCACTATCGATTTACAGGATGCGTTGCAGCGCAGGGCCGAAGGTACGCGGATCACTGCCGAGGGAAAGGCGGCGGTGGAGGTGGAAATCAAGGGGTTGTGCAGTGAGTTGGGCAAAAGTGAAACTGACTTTGCGAACGGCAAGCTGATGACTGACGAGGAATATGTTCAAGCCTTGGATGACATCGATCTGCAAATTACGCAGTTGCTGAAAAAACTGACACGGGAAGCGATGATTCGGGCCAAGCTGGATCGGCTGCGGATTGAATCCGTTCAGTAATCACGGAAAAAACAAAGGCCTCGCCACAGGGTGTGCGAGGCCTTTGCTCGTGTCGTGGTTGCCGGGTCAGAACAGGAAGTAACGCTGGGCCATCGGCAATGTCTCAGCCGGTTCACACCACAGCAAAACCCCATCGGCCTTGACCTGATAGGTCTGCGGATCGACGTCGATGTTCGGCAGGTAGTCGTTGTGGATCAGGTCGGTTTTCTGCACGTCGCGGCAACCTTTGACCACCGCGATTTTCTTCTTCAAACCCAGCGCATCAGGCAAGCCTGCCTCCTGCGCCGCCTGACTGATGAAGGTCAGGCTGGTGGCGTGCAGCGAGCCGCCGTAGCTGGCGAACATCGGGCGGTAGTGCACCGGTTGCGGTGTCGGGATCGAGGCATTGGCGTCGCCCATCAGGCTGGCCGCGATGGCACCGCCCTTGAGAATCAACGTCGGTTTCACGCCAAAAAACGCCGGCCGCCAAAGCACCAGGTCCGCCCATTTACCCACTTCCACCGAACCCACTTCATGGCTGATGCCATGGGTGATCGCCGGGTTGATGGTGTACTTGGCGATGTAGCGCTTGGCGCGGAAGTTGTCGTTGCCCTCACCATCGCCGGGCAGCGGCCCGCGTTGTTTTTTCATTTTGTCGGCGGTCTGCCAGGTGCGGGTGATGACTTCACCGACCCGCCCCATGGCCTGGCTGTCGGAGCTGATCATCGAGAACGCACCGAGGTCGTGGAGGATGTCTTCGGCGGCAATCGTCTCACGGCGGATGCGGCTTTCGGCGAAGGCCACGTCCTCGGCAATGCTCGGATCGAGATGATGGCAGACCATCAGCATGTCGAGGTGTTCGTCGATGGTGTTGCGGGTGAACGGCCGGGTCGGGTTGGTCGAACTCGGCAGCACGTTGGCAAAGCCGCAGGCCTTGATGATGTCCGGCGCATGACCGCCACCGGCACCTTCGGTGTGATAGGTGTGAATGGTGCGGCCCTTGAAGGCGGCGAGGGTGGTCTCGACGAAACCGGATTCGTTGAGGGTGTCGGTGTGGATCGCCACCTGCACGTCGAACCGGTCGGCCACGCTCAGGCAGTTGTCGATGCTCGCGGGTGTGGTGCCCCAGTCCTCATGCAACTTGAGGCCGATGGCACCGGCCTTGACCTGTTCGATCAACGGCTCCGGCAAGCTGGCGTTGCCCTTGCCGGTGAGGCCGATGTTCATCGGGAAGGCGTCGGCGGCCTGGAGCATGCGCGCCAGGTGCCACGGCCCGGAGGTGCAGGTGGTCGCATTGGTGCCGGTAGCCGGTCCGGTGCCGCCACCGATCATGGTGGTGACACCGCTCATCAATGCCTCTTCGATCTGCTGCGGGCAGATGAAGTGGATGTGGGTGTCGATGCCGCCAGCGGTGAGGATCATGCCTTCACCGGCGATGACTTCGGTGCTGGCGCCAATGGCGATGTTGACGTTGGGCTGGATGTCCGGGTTGCCGGCCTTGCCGATCGCCGCGATGCGCCCGTCCTTGAGGCCGACGTCGGCCTTGACGATACCCCAGTGATCGATGATCAGCGCGTTGGTGATCAGGGTGTCGACCACGTCGGCGGCCAGCAACTGGCTCTGACCCTGGCCGTCACGAATGACTTTACCGCCACCGAATTTCACTTCTTCGCCGTAGGTGGTGAAGTCCTGTTCCACTTCTATCCACAACTCGGTATCGGCCAGGCGCACCTTGTCACCAACGGTGGGACCGAACATGTCGGCGTAGGCTTGACGGGAAATCTTCAATTACTCGTTCCTCGTAATTGAGCTGCAAGCTTCAAGCTGCAAGCCTCAAGTAAAAGCAGATAGGGGGGGCCGCAAACTGCTCTTCCTTGCAGCTTGCAGCTTGCTGCTGAAGTCGACCTATAAGTCGCCCATGATTCTTCCCGCAAACCCAAAAACCCGACGCAACCCCGCCAGCTCGACAAGCTCGACTTCCCGACTCTGCCCCGGTTCGAAACGCACCGCCGTGCCGGCCGGGATGTTCAGGCGCATGCCACGACTGGCGGCACGGTCGAACGCCAGGGCGTCGTTGGTTTCGAAAAAGTGGTAATGCGAGCCGACCTGGATCGGCCGGTCACCACTGTTGGCCACCTTCAGGCTGATCGTGCGGCGGCCGACGTTGAGTTCGATGTCGCCGGGCTGGATCTGGTACTCACCGGGAATCATCATTGGGCTCCTTGGAGAATCTTGTAATAGAGGGCAGTCGGTTTGTAGCGGCCGCTCGGGTCGCAGGCGTAGTCGGGAATTTCACCGGCGCGGGTATAGCCCAGCGATTGGTAGAAGGCTTCGGCGGGCGAACCGGCCTCGGTGTCGAGGTACAGCATGCCGCGCTTGTGCTGCAGGGCGGCGGCCTCCAGAGCGTTCATCAGTTGCTGGCCCAGACCGCGACGCCGGGCATGTTCGCGCACCAGCAGTTTTTGCACTTCGGCGCGGTTGAGGCCGTTGGCTTTCTGGCACAAACCCAACTGCACGCTGGCCTGCACCTGTTCGTCCTTGACCACCACCCACAGCAACAGATTGCCCTTGTTCAGGTTGTCCTGGACCTCATCGAAATAGGCGTGGGCCTGGGTCGCATCGAGGCCGGCCATGAAGCCGACACTGGCCCCGTAGCCGACGGCATCGAGCAGCAGGTCGATCAGGCCCTGACGATAGTGCGCAAAGCTTTCAACGTTGACGCGTCGCAGTTGGGCGGCGTTCATCGGGTATTACTCCTGGTTGATGCCTGGCGGCTGCGCGCCGGGGTTGAGGGTCAGTTGCATGAACGTCAGGTCCAGCCAGCGGCCGAATTTGGTGCCGACCTGAGGCATTTGCCCGGTGGTGATGAAGCCGATGCGCTCATGCAAGCGAATGGACGCGGCGTTACCGCTTTCGATGGCGGCGACCATCACGTGCTTGCCGCAGCCTTTGGCGCGCTCGACCAGTGCTTCCATCAATTGTGGGCCGAGGCCGTTGCCGCGCTGGTCGCTGCGCACGTAGACCGAGTGCTCGACGGTGTGGCGGAAACCGTCGAAAGGTCGCCAGTCACCGAATGAGGCATAGCCCAGTACCGAATTTTCACCATCGACGATCACCAGAATCGGGTAAGCCTGGGATTGCCGGGCGCTGAACCATGCCTGGCGGTTGTCGAGGTCGACCGCCTGTTCATTCCAGATCGCCGTGGTGTTGAGCACGGCGTCGTTGTAGATGTCACAGATGGCCGGCAAGTCGGCAGGCACGGCATCGCGGATGTGGTAAGTCATGGCGCGGCCTCAGGCGATGGGTTGGTGGACGGTGACCAGTTTGGTGCCGTCAGGAAAGGTGGCCTCGACCTGGATTTCCGGGATCATTTCCGGGATGCCTTCCATCACTTGTTCGCGAGTCAGCAGGGTGGTGCCCAAGTGCATCAGGTCGGCCACGGTCTGGCCGTCACGGGCGCCTTCGAGCAAGGCCGCGGAGATATAGGCCATGGTTTCCGGGTAATTGAGTTTCACGCCGCGTGCCAAACGCCGCTCGGCCACCAGGCCCGCGGTGAAGATCAGCAGCTTGTCTTTTTCGCGTGGGGTCAGGTCCATCGTAGACATCCATAATCGGCAGTTAAACAGTCATTCAATTTGAGAACACAATTCCTGTGGGAGCGGGCTTGCTCGCGAATGCGGAGTGTCATCCAACATCAATGCTGACTGGTCCACTGCATTCGCGAGCAAGCCCGCTCCCACATTCGATCGCATTTCAGGTGCTCCATATTCTGGGTGATACGGCCTCGCGACCCAGAAGGGCGGGGCGTAACAACTTCCAAAGTTCAATCAACCATCCCCGCGCCAACAACGCCTCACTCGCCAGGCACCGTGCAACCAGCAACCCCGGCAACTGGGTCAAATCCCCGCGCACGTCGTTGGGCAGCGAGCGGCAGGACTCCAGCAGTTCGCTATCGATTTCACCCGTCACCAATAACGTGGCAAACACCGGTTGCCCGTCGAGCCCGACGGGCGAATCAAGTAAACCGTCCGCTCCGACAATGCGCTGACGTTCATGCCAGAGCAACTGGCCGTCGCGGCGCACATCCAGTCGTGCCTGGAAATGCCCAAGGTCGAAGCGCTCGCCACTGGCCGGACGGCCCAGGGCCACGACGTCCCAGTAGAAAAGACGCGCATCGCCTTCAAGGTCGATGAAGGTGCTGAGTTCAGCCTGGGCCGCACTGAAAATGATCGTCTCCTGGGGCAGCCATTCCAGTGTCGCACCGGCCGCCACCTTCAACTTCAGTTGCTGAAAGGCCGGGCCGGCAGCGCGATACCACTTGGCCGCGCCGGGGCTGGTGATTTGCGCCCAGGCATTGCCCTCGACGCTGGCCGAAATGTCCAGTCGATCGCCGCCGGCAATTCCGCCGGGTGGGTGGACGATGATGTGCTGGCAGACTTCCGGCCCCTCGGCATACAGGTGTTTTTGTACCCGCAGCGGACCTTTGTGCCGGCGCTGGACCGGGCGCGTGGTGTTGTCGAATCGGGCGTAGCCCAGTTCCAGTTCGGCATGCCAACTGGGGGTAAACAAAACGCCTGAAGCCGGAAGAGTCATAGTCAATGCTTGTCGAGAGGTCATCAGGATGTTTGCAAAGGCTGTGCCGCAAGGCATTGCAGGCAGGAGGTGGCTGTTTAGTGTCGTGATGCACCAATAGCGTGCGCAGTCGCAAATTCGGCGCGACAAATTGGTGCCGTGGCAAAAGAAGCGGAGCGTGACGGCTCAGATGGTAACGAGCCCGCGTACGCCTTCTGTTTCCATGTTTTCACCACGCCCCTGTTGCACGATTTCACCCCGGGACATCACCAGGTATTGGTCAGCCAGTTCGGCGGCGAAATCGTAGAACTGCTCCACCAGCAAAATGGCCATGTCGCCCCGGGCCGCGAGCTTTTTGATCACGGCACCGATCTCCTTGATCACCGACGGCTGGATGCCTTCGGTGGGCTCGTCGAGAATCAGCAGGCGAGGGCGGCTGGCCAGCGCGCGGCCGATGGCCAGTTGTTGTTGCTGGCCGCCGGACAGATCGCCGCCGCGCCGCTGCTTCATTTGCAACAGCACCGGGAACAGCTCGTAGATAAACGCCGGGACTTCCCTGGCTTCGCTGCCGGGAAACCGCGACAGCCCCATCAGCAGGTTCTCTTCCACGGTGAGGCGGCCGAAGATCTCCCGGCCCTGGGGTACGTAGGCAATGCCGGCATGCACGCGCTGATGCGGTTTGAACGCGGTGATGGGGTTGCCCTCCCAGTTCACCACGCCTTCCCTGGCCGGCAGCAGGCCCATCAGGCATTTGAGCAGGGTGGTCTTGCCCACGCCGTTACGGCCGAGCAGACAGGTGACTTCGCCGACCTTCACGTCAAACGTCAGGCCGCGCAGGATGTGGCTTCCGCCGTAGTACTGGTGCAGTTTTTCGACTTGTAGCATAGGGCCCTCCGGGCAGTTGTAAGCGGCAAGCTACAAGCTGCAAGAAAAAGCCGGACCGCTTTTCGCTCTTAACTTGCCGCTTGTAGCTGAAAGCTTGTAGCTGTCGCGTCAGCGACCGAGATACACCTCGATCACCCGCTCGTTGTCCTGCACCTGCTCCAGTGAGCCCTCGGCCAGCACGCTGCCCTGATGCAACACGGTGACGTGGTCGGCAATCGAGCCGACGAAGCCCATGTCGTGTTCCACCACCATCAGCGAATGCTTGCCGGCCAGGCGCTTGAACAGTTCGGCGGTGAATTCGGTTTCGGCGTCGGTCATGCCCGCCACCGGTTCATCGAGCAGCAGCAATTGCGGGTCCTGCATCAGCAGCATGCCGATCTCCAGGAACTGTTTCTGGCCGTGGGACAGCAGGCCGGCCGGGCGATTGACCGAGTTGGTCAAGCGAATGGTGTCCAGCACTTCGGCGATGCGGTCTTTCTGCTCGCCGCTCAAGCGCGCCCGCAGGCTGGCCCACACCGACTTGTCGGTTTTCTGCGCCAGTTCCAGGTTCTCGAACACGCTCAAGGCTTCGAACACCGTCGGCTTCTGGAACTTGCGGCCGATGCCGGCCTGGGCGATCTGCACTTCGCTCATCTGCGTCAGGTCCAGGGTTTCGCCGAACCAGGCTTTGCCGTGGCTGGGGCGGGTCTTGCCGGTGATCACGTCCATCAGCGTGGTCTTGCCCGCACCATTGGGGCCGATGATGCAGCGCAGTTCGCCGACGCCGATGTACAGGTTCAAATCGTTCAGCGCCTTGAAGCCGTCGAAGCTGACGCTGATGTCTTCCAGGGTCAGGATGGTGCCGTGGCGCGTATTCAGGCCTTTGCCGGCGCGCTGGCCAAGTCCGATGGCGTCGCGGCTGCTGCCGGCGTCCTTGTTGGGTTCTACGGGGAAAAACGCCGGTTCGAGCATGAATTCAGCGGTTGCCGTGATTCTCATGATTCACCTCTTTTCTTCAGCAGACCGATCACGCCTTTGGGCAGGTACAGGGTCACGACGATGAACAGCGCGCCGAGGAAGAACAGCCAGTACTCGGGGAACGCCACGGTGAACCAGCTCTTCATGCCGTTGACCACACCGGCACCGAGCAACGGACCGATCAAGGTGCCGCGCCCGCCGAGCGCGACCCACACAGCCGCTTCGATCGAGTTGGTCGGCGACATCTCGCTCGGGTTGATGATGCCGACTTGAGGCACGTACAGCGCACCGGCCAGGCCACACAACACCGCGCTCAGCACCCAGACAAACAACTTGAACCCGCGCGGATCGTAGCCGCAGAACATCAGGCGGTTCTCCGCATCGCGCAGTGCGGTCAGCACCCGCCCGAACTTGCTTTGCGCCAGGCGCCAGCCGATGTACAGGCTCGCCACCAGCAACAGCACCGTGGCGAAAAACAGCACCGCGCGGGTGCCCGGATCGGTGATGCCAAAGCCAAGAATGGTGCGGAAGTTGGTGAAGCCGTTGTTGCCGCCAAAACCGGTTTCATTGCGGAAGAACAGCAACATGCCGGCGAAGGTCAGGGCCTGGGTCATGATCGAGAAATACACGCCCTTGATCCGCGAACGGAAGGCGAAGAAACCGAACACCAATGCCAGCAACCCCGGCGCCAATACCACCAGGCACAGGGTCCAGAGGAAGCTGCTGGTGCCGGTCCAGAACCACGGCATTTCAGTCCACGACAGGAACGTCATGAACGCCGGCAAGCCATCACCCGAAGCCTGGCGCATCAGGTACATGCCCATGGCATAGCCGCCGAGGGCGAAGAACAGGCCGTGCCCCAGGGACAGCAGACCGGCGTAGCCCCAGACCAGGTCGAGCGCCAGGGCGACGATGGCGTAGCAGAGAATCTTGCCTACCAACGTCAGCGTATAGGCTGAAACATGCAGCGTGCTGTCCACCGATAACAACGACAGCAGCGGTAACGCCAGCAACACAATGAGGATCACTGCGCCGATGGCAATCGAGACTTTGGGGCCGGCTTTTTGGGTCGCGGTAACGAGCAGGGGTTGGTTCATCAGTCGATCACCCGTCCTTTGAGTGCGAAGAGGCCTTGCGGACGTTTCTGGATGAACAGAATGATCAGCGCGAGGATGAGGATCTTGCCGAGCACCGCACCGATCTGCGGTTCGAGAATCTTGTTGGCTATCCCTAAGCCGAATGCCGCCAGCACGCTACCGGCCAACTGGCCGACACCACCGAGCACCACCACCAGGAACGAGTCGATGATGTAGCTCTGGCCGAGGTCCGGGCCGACGTTGCCGATCTGGCTCAGGGCCACGCCACCGAGGCCGGCGATGCCCGAGCCAAGACCGAAGGCGAGCATGTCCACGCGTCCGGTGGGCACGCCGCAGCAGGCGGCCATGTTGCGATTCTGGGTGACCGCTCGCACGTTCAGGCCCAGGCGTGTCTTGTTCAGCAGCAGCCAGGTCAGCACCACCACAAACAGCGCAAAGGCAATGATGACGATGCGGTTGTAGGGCAGTACGAGATTGGGCAGCACCTGAATCCCGCCCGACAGCCAGGCCGGGTTGGCCACTTCGACGTTCTGCGCGCCGAACAGCAACCGAACGAGCTGAATCAGCATCAGGCTGATGCCCCAGGTGGCGAGCAGGGTTTCCAGCGGGCGGCCATAGAGGTGGCGAATCACCGTGCGCTCCAGCGCCATGCCGATGGCGGCGGTGACGAAAAATGCCACGGGTAGCGCGATCAATGGATAGAACTCGATGGCCTGCGGAGCGAAGCGCTGGAACATCAGTTGCACCACATAGGTCGAGTAGGCGCCGAGCATCAGCATCTCGCCGTGAGCCATGTTGATCACACCGAGCAGGCCGAAGGTGATCGCAAGGCCCAATGCCGCGAGCAGCAGGATCGAACCGAGGGACATCCCGCTAAACGCCTGGCCCAGCATCTCGCCGACCAGCAGTTTGCGCTTGACCTGGGCGAGGCTGGTTTCAGCGGCGGTGCGCACCATCGCGTCGGTTTCAACGCCCGGCTCCAGCAGGCTTTCGAGGCGGGTGCGGGCCAGCGGATCGCCGGTTTCACCGAGCAGGCGTACGGCAGCGAGGCGCACGGCCGGATCGCCGTCGACCAGTTGCAGATTGGCCAGGGCCAGGCTGAGGGCGGCGTGGACGCCTTCATCCGTTTCGCCCGCCAGTTGCTGGTCGAGGAATTTCAACTGCGCCGGTTTGGCGCTCTTCTGCAATTGCTGCGCGGCGGCCAGACGGATTTTGGCGTCGGCGGCGAGCAACTGATGACTGGCCAGGGCCGAGTCGATCAGGCCTCGCAGGCGGTTGTTCAGGCGCAGGGTTTTCGGTTGCCCGTCGATGGTCAGTTCGCCTTGTTGCAGGGCATCGATCAACTCGATACGGGCCGGATCGGGTTGCGCGGCCCAGGCTTCCAGAAGTTTGGCTTGCTGCACGGAATTGGCGGCGACGAAGTCTTCGGCGTCGCCGGCGTGGGTGGCCATCGGCAGCAACAGTGCGATGGCGAGGAGGAAGCGGTAGAGGGCAGTGGGCATATGCTTGGCCTTGCGCGGACTAAATGTGGGAGCGGGCTTGCTCGCGAAAGCGGTGTGTCTGTCACATAGTTGTTGGATGTGCCGCCGTCTTCGCGAGCAAGCCCGCTCCCACAGGAATCGTGTCGGGTCTGAACTCCATGTTCGGCCCCGACACCCAATGGCTTTAGTTGCTCTTCACCGCATACTCCGGCTTCTTGTCGTTGCCCTGGATGAACGGGCTCCACGGTTGGGCGCGGATCGGTCCTTCGGTCTGCCACACCACGTTGAACTGACCGTCAGACTGGATCTCACCGATCATCACCGGCTTGTGCAGGTGGTGATTGGTCTTGTCCATGGTCAGCGTGTAACCGGACGGCGCAGCAAAGGTCTGGCCGGCCAGGGCTTCGCGGACTTTGTCGACGTCGGTGGACTTGGCTTTTTCTGCCGCTTGCGCCCACATGTGGATGCCGACGTAGGTGGCTTCCATCGGGTCGTTGGTCACCGCTTTGTCGGCGCCCGGCAGGTTGTGTTTCTTGGCGTAGGCTTTCCAGTCATCGACGAACTTCTTGTTCACCGGGTTCTCGACCGATTCGAAGTAGTTCCACGCAGCGAGGTTGCCCACCAGTGGCTTGGTGTCGATGCCGCGCAGTTCTTCTTCGCCGACCGAGAACGCCACGACCGGAACGTCGGTGGCTTTCAGGCCCTGGTTGGCCAGCTCTTTGTAGAACGGCACGTTGGAGTCGCCGTTGACGGTGGAGATGACGGCGGTCTTGCCTCCCGCCGAGAACTTCTTGATGTTGGCGACGATGGTCTGGTAGTCGCTGTGACCGAAGGGGGTGTAGACCTCTTCGATGTCCTTGTCGGCCACACCTTTGGAGTGCAGGAACGAACGCAGGATCTTGTTGGTGGTGCGCGGGTAGACGTAGTCGGTGCCGAGCAGGAAGTAGCGCTTGGCGCTGCCGCCTTCTTCGCTCATCAGGTATTCAACGGCGGGGATCGCCTGCTGG
Organism: Pseudomonas sp. FW305-70; assembly: GCF_058783925.1. Lineage (NCBI taxonomy): Bacteria > Pseudomonadati > Pseudomonadota > Gammaproteobacteria > Pseudomonadales > Pseudomonadaceae > Pseudomonas > Pseudomonas sp. FW305-70. The sequence continues at coordinate 58,781 of NZ_JBYSYZ010000002.1, read as the reverse complement.
TTCGGCGCGGCGCCGGTGTAGAACACGTTCGGCGACATCTCTTCGCCTTCGTACTGCACCGGGTAGAACAGCAGGCCATTGAGCTCTTCGAACACCGGCAGTACCGATTTGCGCGACACCGAAGTCCAGCAACCGAACACCACGGCGACCTTGTCCTGGGTCAGCAACTGACGACCCTTTTCGGCGAACAGCGGCCAGTTCGACGCCGGGTCGACCACCACCGGCTCCAGCATCTTGCCGTTCACGCCGCCCTTGGCGTTGATCTCGTCGATGGTCATCAGCGCCATGTCTTTCAATGACGTTTCGGAGATCGCCATGGTCCCGGACAACGAATGCAGAATACCGACCTTGATGGTCTCGGCTGCCTGGACGGTCCAGGTCATGCCCATTGCGGCAATGGATGCCGAGAGAGTGAAAGCCTTGATCAAACTGCGACGCTTCATTGTGCGATCTCCATGAACTTATGAGTTTTCTTGGTTGGCAGATGCGGACTACTGAAGGGTCTTTAGCAAGGGCTGTGCCCGGTCGGGGAAAGGTAGGGGAATAGCGTTTTAGAGCGGTTGTGCGGATTGATGGCGCACCAGGAAGGATCGCGGCAGGCGTGTTGGTGCGAAGCGTTGCGCCAGATTGGGGCGCAGATTGTGTGAGCAACAACAATCGATTGTGGGAGCGGGCTTGCTCGCGAATGCGGTGTTTCAGATGCCATTGATGTTGTCTGACACACCCTCTTCGCGAGCAAGCCCGCTCCCACAAGGTCAGCGGCGCATCAGCTCAGCTTTTGATGCAGGTTTCAAAACCATGTCCGCCACCTTTGTACTCCGGGCCGTAGTAGTACTTGGTGAATGAAGTTTTTCCGTCAGGCGTGGAAGCGATGTTCGCTATCCCGACACCGTAGTCCTTGAGCGACGGATCCGTATGGGCAAAGTAAATCGCCAGGGAACTCGAGTTGGCGGCGGCAAAGCCGTCATACCGGGAGTTGTCGGGCAACGTCAGGGTAATACCGTAGGCGCCATGTTCGCCGGTACTTTGTTCGGCATTGAATTTCATGTCGACAACACCTTCAAACGCACCGATATGGCTGTCCATCCCGGTGCATTGATATCGGCCGCTGTAGTCAACGCCAGTAAAGGGTGGCTTGGCTGCCCATGCAGGCGTTGAAACAAGTACGGTGGATATGATGAGTTTTTTTAACATGTTTACCTCTCTCCGCTCTTGTAGGAGTTGTGACGATTAAGCTGTAGGAACAATCGTTGTTGAAGTGCGCGAGTATTTTTTATTATTCAACTCGCGGGAGCGGAGTATGAGCGTGGTAATGGATTTGTTAAGTGCTAACTCAATACGAGGTTTTTCCAGGCATAGATGCAGTTTTGAATGTTGTTTTAATTAAACATGGCGTTAACGACGTCGCATCAAACCGATGAAGAACAACCCGCCAATCGCCGCCGTGGCCACCCCGATGGGCAAGTCTTCGGGCGCGATCATCGTCCGGGCGGCGACGTCGACCCAGACCAGAAACACGCTGCCGAGCAACACGCACACTGGCAGCACTCTTCGGTGTTCAGCTCCGACCAGACGCCGCGCGATGTGCGGCACCATCAGCCCGACAAAACCGATCGAGCCGCTGATCGACACCAGCACCCCGGTCATCAGCGATGCAATCAGAAATACCCGCAGGCGCACGGTGCGCGCATCCAGGCCCAGGGTCACTGCCGTCTGCTCACCGGCCATCAGCGCATTCAACGGTCGCGCCATGCCCAGCAGCAACACCAGCCCGAACAACACACTGGCGGTCGGTACCGCCAGCAATTCCCAGCGCGCGAGCCCGAGTCCACCGAGCATCCAGAACATCACCGCCGAACTGGCTCGATGGTCGCCCAGGAACAGCAACAAATTGGCGATCGCCATCATCACGAACGACACCGCCACGCCGCACAACAACAGGCGATCACTGTCGAGGCGACCGTGGCGGCTGGCGATCATCAGCACCACCAGCATGCTCAGCAATGCACCGATGAAGGCGGCGATCGGCAAGGTCAGCAGGCCAACGATTTCTCCGACATGCAACACCACGATCACCGCGCCCAATGTCGCGCCGGACGTGACGCCGAGTAAATGCGGGTCAGCCAGGGGGTTGCGCGTCACCGCTTGCAGCACCGCGCCGATCAGTGCCAGCCCTGCGCCAACCAACGCACCGAGCAGCATGCGCGGGACGCGGATCAGCCAGACGATATGCTCCTGCCCGGGGCTCCAGTGTTGCACACCGAAACCGAACAGCTTGTGCAGCAGGATGCGCCACACCACGTCCAGCGGTACCCGCGCCGGGCCGAAACCCAGGGACACTACGCACGACACCAGCAACAGGGTACCGAGGACGATCAGCAACAGGGCGTAGCGACGGTTGATCATTCGCTGTGAAAGCCCTTGGCCAGGGTGGCGACCGCCAGCACGTTATCGATGCCCGGCGTGGCCTGTACGTACGGGATGACGATGAAGCGCCGGTGCTTGATCGCGTCCACTGATTGCAGGGCCTTGTTGGCCAGCAGGAACTGAATCTTCTGTTCGGCAGTGATTTCGCTGTAGTCGACGATCACGATCACCTGTGGATTGTGTTCGACCACGCTTTCCCAGTTGACCCGGGTCCAGCTTGCGTCGACATCATCGAGGATGTTGCGCCCGCCAGCGGCGTCGATCAGCGCTTGCGGCATGCCGAGGCGGCCTGAGGTCATGGCCCGGTCTTCGCCGCTGTCGTACAGGAAGACCCGCGGTCTTTGCGCGGGCAGGGTTTTGCGAATGTCCGCTACTTGCGCCTGCATGTGGGCGACCAGGGCGTTGGCGCGGTCCTGCACGTCGAAGATCCTGCCGAGGTTGCGCAGGTCGTTGTAGGTGTCTTCGAGGCTGGCTGGTGGGCGCTTCATCACGAAGGCGCAGGATTCGCTCAGCTCATACACATTGATGCCCAGCGGCTGCAGGGTTTGCGGAGTGAGATCGCCGCCGACCCGCATGCCGTAGTCCCAGCCGGCGAAGAGGAAATCGACGTTGGCATCGAGCAGGGTTTCCACCGACGGGTACTTGGCCGCCAGCTCCGGCAGACCGTCGAGCAGCGACTGCATGTCGGGTGTCACGGCCTTCCAGCCACTGACGCCGCTGTAGCCGGCCATCCGCGGCTTGAGGCCGAGGGCGAGCATCATCTGGGTCATGTTGATGTCGTGGCTGAGGGCATGTTGCGGTGCTTGCGTGAAGGTCACTTCGCGGTTGCAGCTTTTGACTGTCAGCGGGTAATGGGTGGCTTCGGCCAAGGCCTGGGCGCTGATCGACAGCATCACGAGGCAGAGGCCGGAGCGCAGCAGGGAACGCAAATTCATGGTTGGGTTATCCAGGTGATTCGTGGGTAGCCGTGCAGCGGATGGTCATCGATAAGCGCTTCGACGCCAAACACATTGCGCAGCAGGGCGGTGGTGAGCACCTCTTGCGGCGTGCCGCTGGCGACGATGCGGCCATGGTTGATCACGTACAGCCGATCACAAAAAGCCGCCGCCAGGTTGAGGTCGTGGATGCTCGCCAGGGTGCCTATGTTCAGGTGCTTGACCAACTTCAACAGCTCAAGCTGATAGCGTGGGTCGAGGTGGTTGGTCGGCTCGTCGAGGATCAGCAGTTGCGGTTGCTGGGCCAGGGCGCGGGCGAGGATTACCCGCTGTTTTTCACCGCCTGAGAGGGTGGCGAACTCATGGTCATCGAAGCCCTTGAGGCCGACGGACTCCAGCGCCTGATGAATGAGTGTCGAGTCCTCGAGCGTGTCGCCATCGAACAGGCCTTTGTGCGGCGTGCGGCCCATGGCGACCACTTCCTCGACGGTCAGGCCGAAGGCGTCGGGGAACTCCTGCAAGACCACGGCGATGCGTTGCGCACACCAGCGCGAGGATTGCTTCCAGACATTCTGGTGATCGAGCCTGACCTCACCGTGCTCCGGTTTACTGAAGCGCCAGGCACAACGCAACAGGCTGGTCTTGCCACTGCCGTTGGGGCCGATCAACCCGACGAACTCACCCGCGGCCACGTGCACGGAGGCATCACGCAGCTGGAACTGATGGTGGCAATGGCCGTGGCCCAGTGGGGACCAGGTGAGGTTGGTGAGGTGCAGCGAGGTCATGCCGTTACTCTTGAGGTGAAGCTGATGGCCTCTTCGCGAGCAAGCCCGCTCCCACAGGAGTTGCGTGAATCCTGTGGGAGCGGGCTTGCCCGCGAAGAGGCCCGAAAGGACACCCTTGATGCTAGAGGGTGACGTGCGGGGCAGTTTACAGCCCCTTGAGCCCCGCGCATCTCAGCTGTTTCATGATGAAGATGAGGCGTTCTCAGTCTGCCGGGTAAAACGCGACAGCAGCACACGATCCAGCACCCACACCACCACCAGCGAAGCGCCCACCAACGGGAAGGCCACCGCGAGGGCGAACATGATCACCATGGCGGTTTTCCATTTCGGCAGGTCGTGGCGCAGCGGTGGTACGCCGAGTTTTCCTTGCGGACGACGCTTCCACCAGATCACCACGCCGCTGACCGCGCTGAGCAGGATCATCAGGCAGATCAGCAAAACGATGATTTGATTGAGCGTGCCGAACATCTTGCCTTCGTGCAGCATCACCCCGATTTCCGTGGCGCGGGCGACGGCGCCGTAGTGCTCGAAACGCACATCGGCAAGAACCTTGCCGGTGTACTGGTCGATGTGCAACGTGGCGTCATTGCGCGGGTCGTCGGCGAACACCGAGATGGTGAACACGCCGGTTGCGGATTTCGGAAAAGTGATGCTGTAGCCCGGTTCGACCTTACTCTGCGTAGCGATGTTTTGTACGTCTTGCAGGCTGATAGTCGGCGCGGCGGGGCCGGCGTGCGCACCGTCGTGGGCCATGTGCTCGGCGTGGTCGCCGGACATTGGCATCGGCGTGTTTTCCATGGCCCAGGGCACGGTCTGGCGGGTGGCGCTGTTGAGGCTGCGCGCCTCGACGTCGGACTTCGGTACGTTGTCCCACATTGCCGCCGGAAAGACGTTCCACACGGCAGCGTATTGCTGGCCCCAGAAGCCGGTCCAGGTCATGCCGCTGAGCAGCATCACCAGCAGCAGGGAGGCGCCCCAGAATCCGGTGACGGCATGCAAGTCACGCCAAAGCACCCGCCCGCGACTGCTCAGGCGTGGCCACAGAATGCCGGCGGCCTGACCGCGCGGCCACCACAGGAATACCCCGGACACCACCAGCACCACACCCCAACCGGCGGCCAGTTCGATCAGCCGATCGCCGACGGTGCCGATCATCAGCTCGCCGTGAATCGCGCGCGCAATGGCTTGCAGGTTCTTCTTGGCATCTTGCTCGCCGAGGATGTCGCCGTGGTACGGATCGACAAAAACGTTCAGCTCGTTGCCGTCGTTGAGCACGACGAACTGGGCGCTACGTTCGGCATTGACCGGTGGCAGGTACTGTTTGATCGTGGCCTGGGGATACGCATCTTTTACCCGCTTGAGCAGGTCGTCGGCCGGGACAGTGTGATGACCGGCCGGCACGTTGAGCAGGCTGCTGTACATCAGCGAGTCGAGTTGCGGCTTGAACAGGTAAATGGTGCCGGTCAGGGCCAGCATCACCATGAATGGCGCAACGAACAATCCGGCATAGAAATGCCAGCGCCAGGCCAGGTTGTAGAAGTTCACTTTTGGCTGTTTCATCACGTGTGCTCCGCTTGGCTGGATTTTTTAGTTGTTTGTTTTACGGTTGCTGCGCAACCGATCGCGGGCAAGCCCGCTCCCACAGGTTCAACATTGTCCATGTGGGAGCGGGCTTGCCCGCGATGCTCTTAAAAGCTCATATCCACCTTGGTCCAGAGCGTGCGCCCCGGCTCCTTGATGGCTTGCGGGTCATTGGCGGGGTAGCCGAAACCGGCGTTCCCTGCCAGGTTCAAGTGCTCGGCGTAAGCCTTGCCGAACAGGTTGTCGACGCCGCTGCTGACCTTCCAGTTGCTGTTGATCCGATAGGCACCGTTGAGGGAGAACACGCCGAACCCCGGCGTCTTGCCGAAGTCCTTGCCGACCACGTTGCCCTTGTTCTGGTCGATACGGTTTTGTGCGGCGACCACTCTCCACAGTGCGCCGGCACTCCAGTTGTCTTCGCTGTAGGTCAGGCCGAAACGGGCATCCAGCGGCGGCATCTGCGGCAATGCAGAGCCATCGCTGCTGTTCTTGCCCCAGGCGTAGGCCAGGGTCGCGTCGGCTTTCCAGTGTTCAGTGAGGCTGTACGCGGCGCCCAGTTCGCCGCCCATGATTCGTGCGTCGATGTTCTCGGCTTGCGAGGTCGTGCCCATCATCGTCGGGGTGTAGTTGAACAGGATGTAATCGCGCACCTGCCCGACGTAACCCGAGGCCCAGGCTTGGAGTGTTTCGGTCTTGTATTGCAGGCCGAAATCGAGCTGGGTGGTTTTTTCCGGCTTGATCGAATCGAAGGCATTCACCGAACCGGCGGGGCCGGACTTGGGTGAAAACAGCTCCCAGTAATCCGGGAACCGCTGGGTGTGACCGAGGCCCGCGTACAAGGTGGTCGGGCTGTCGGCCAGGTCATGCTCGTAGCGGATGAAGCCGCTTGGCAGGGTGTCGGCGCGGGTGTCGTCGGCGGTCGGATTCGGGCGGGTCATCATTCCCGAGCCGATGGTCTGCCGATAGTCCTTGGCCGAGGCGCGGTCCAGGCGTGCGCCGCTGATCAAGCGGTCACGGTCGGTGGCGTACCAGGTCAGTTCGCCGAACGCACCGTAGTTATGGAAGTCGGCATCCTTGGTGTAGGGCAGGTCCTTGTAGGTGTCGATGCCCATGGCGCTGCGCTGGCGATGTTCGTTGGTCTGTGCGTCGATGCCGCTGATCAGCTGCACATCAGCCCAACGCCAGGTGGCCTTGATCCGTGCGCCGAGGGTGCGGCGGTCGACGTTGGAGGCCATGGGGCCGGCCATCATGCCGGTGCCGGACGGCGTGCGCAGGGTGTAGTTGTCCATCACGTGGTCGGCGTAGTTGTAATAGACCTGCGCCTCGACTGTATCCAGCACATCGCCGATGCTGGATTTCTCGAAGCGCAGGCCGAGGCTTTCGCGCAGGAACTGCGAACCGTCCATGCTGCGCCCGGCGTAGCGCGCTTCACCGTCACCCTTGCCGGCGGTCAGCTCCAGCAGGGTATCGGCATCCGGGGTCAAACCGAGTGCGACGTCGCCGTTCCATTTGTCGTAACGCGATGGGACGGTGTCGTTGTTGCCGTCCTGGTAGTCGTCTGCATGTGCGGTGTTGCCGATTACCCGCACGTAGCCCAGTGGCCCGCCGGCAGCGGCGTCCACCAGTTTGTCGAAGCGCCCGTTGGAGCCGGCCAGTACGCTGGCATTCACCCTCGTGCCGAGTTCGCCGAAGCTTTCCGGCTCGCGCTCGAACAGGATGGTGCCGGCCGAAGCGCCCGGCCCCCAAAGCACGGTTTGCGGGCCTTTGATCACGGTCAGCTTGTCGTAGGTTTCCGGCGAAATGTAGGAGGTCGGCGCGTCCATCCGCCCAGGACAGGCGCCAAGCATCATGCCGCCGTTGGTGAGGATGTTCAGGCGCGAGCCGAACATGCCGCGCAGCACCGGGTCGCCGTTGGTGCCGCCGTTGCGCACCTGGGCGAAGCCCGGAATGGTTTTCAGATAATCCGAGCCGTCGCTGGCCGGCACCGGTTGGCGCGGGTCCTTGGGGTTGGTGACGATGGTCAATGGCGAGCTGGGGGCAACGGCGGTAATCACCGTCGGACTCAGTTCTTCAGTGTGACCGGCGTGTTCATCGGCCAGCGCGGAAGGCGCCAGCAATGCACTGCACAAAATTGCAGTGGCGTGCCTGAAACGAATGCCGGATTCGTTTTGGGCCATGGAGACTTGAGCTGGGCTCAAGCCTGTGTCAGCAGAAAACCTGGACATGAAATTTCCATCGAACAGTCGTAAACGACACGGCCGGCAGCCTGAAGCTTTCCCTGTGGGAGCGGGCTTGCTCGCGAAAGCAGTGTGCCAGGCGACATCAACGTTGACTGACACTCCCTCTTCGCGGGCAAGCCCGCTCCCACCGGTTGCTTGGGTTGTCTTGCGGACCGTGTGAGATCGGAGGTGGGTGTTTACGCGACGGAAGGCGGGGCGCGGGTGCGGGCGCCGGGGAAGACGGTTAGCCGGGCATGGCCCAGGCGCGGAGAGGGTGTGGTGAAGGTGTTGACGGGTGCAATGACGAAGTTGGCGAAGGACACGCCGCCGGTCAGCGCCGGGCAATTGAACAGCAGGCTGCAATAGCCGCACTTTTCCCACAGCACATGGTGCCCCGGGGCAGGCGGGCAATGCTCGGCAGAGGTTTGCTTGCCGTGGTCGGCATGCTCCATCGCCGACATGTCCATGCTCATACCTGCAGGCATGCTCATCGACATGGCGCGCGAATCCATCGGCATCGACTGGGAAATCAGCGGACCGATAAAGATCATCAGCATGGCGAACAGGCTGATCCAGCTGCCGCGTGTCAGGCTCAATGCCTGACTGCGTGGCCTGGATGACCTGGCGCTAAGCGGGCGCATGGGCGTTTTCAGTTCAGGCGATTATGGATTGTGCATGTGCGCTTGCATGCCGTCCGGCGCCTGCTTCTGCACCGCGACTTCGACCGTCACGTCACCGGCTTTCTCGAAGTGCAGCGTCATGGGGAAGCGCTTGCCGTCAACCAGCAGGCTGCGGTCCTTGAGACCCAGCAACATCACGTGATAGGCCATCGGTGCGAAAGTGACCTCGCCACCGGCGGGCACTTCCACGCTTGGTACGTGCTGCATTTTCATCATGTCGCCTTGCATCACGTGCTCATGCAATTGCGCTTCGCCGGCAATGGGGGTATCGACGCTGAGCAGGCGGTCGGCGGTCATGCCTTCGTTGTCGATCACGAAATACGCCGCAACGGTGGGCGCATTGGGTGGCAACTCCTGAGACCACGGATGGGCGATTTCCAGCGTGCCGACCTTGTATTCGTGGGCATTGGCAAAGCAGGCAGGCAGCAACAACGCGGCCAGAACGATGAGTTTGTTCAACATGGCAGTTCTCCGGAACGATTTAAACGCAGGTCAATTGCGAGAAAAAATCACACCAGAGGGGACGCGCGGGGGTTGAGACTCGGCCATTGCTGGCGCGGTGACGGGCTGTCGAGCGAGGTGGCAGGCAAGCTTCGGTTGGATTCGAAGTGCGCGAAATACAGCTGTGGCGAATGTCCCGGCAACGCCACCAATGGCGCAGAACCCGAGCAGCACCAGCAATGCTGCATATTGGAATGATCGTCGTTCTGCGGGGCTTTCTGTTCAAGGTCGCCGATGGAAATCGCCACCATCCTGGTGCCGCTGGCGCTGCAGAAGCTGCCCCACAACAACTGTTCGGCAGGTGACTTCGACGTTTGCGCCATCGCTCCGGACATCGGCATGGCGAGCAAATTGAACAGCACTGCGAAGCAGGCTATCCAGGCAATTGCGAGCCGTTGTCGGGACATGGGACAAAATCCGTTTGGGTGGGCGATCAGGCGCGGGCTATTTAGCCTGATCAGGGCCGATAAGTAAAAACGCGGTGTGCGGTTTGGTGTCGCAGTGCGTTGCACCGCGGTCATTGATTTCATGATAGCCGCGAATTCCAGAATGCTAGCACCGCTTAAACATTGTTCAGAATCTCAGAGATTCAGTCGTTCCTTAAAGGTTTGTACGTAAAGTCGGAGTGACGGGTAGGTTCCAATCTTTGCGTCACCACTGATGGCGCCTTCACGGGCAAGCCCGCTCCCACAGGTTTCTTTGTCTGGCCATGGATTTGTGCTCAGTGAGGTCCACTGTGGGAGCGGGCTTGCCCGCGAAGGCGTCCTGACGTGTTCGCAAAAATCAGATCAATTGCTGCTCTGCCATTACCTGCAGTATCACGGCCACCGCCGCAAACTCTCGCTCAACCCCAGGCAACACCGGCCGCTTCAAAACAATCACCGGCACCCCACGCTCACGCGCCACTTCCAGCTTCGGCTCGGTCGCCGTGCTGCCACTGTTCTTGCTGATCAATACGTCGATCTGCCGACGTTCGAACAACGCGCGCTCATCGTCGATCAGGAACGGTCCCCGTGCGCCGATCACTTCGCAGCGCTCGTTGCCCGGATAGATATCCAGCGCGCGCAGGGTCCAGAATTGCTCCGCAGGAATTTCATCCAGGTGTTGCAGGGGCTCGCGGCCGAGGGTGAACAGCGGTCGGCGGAAGGGTTTCAGGGCCTCGATCAGTTCGGCCCAATCGCTGACTTCCCGCCAGTCATCACCCGCCCGGGCTTGCCAGGCCGGACGCCGTAGCGCCCAGCAGGGAATACCGCTCAAGCGCGCGGCGGTCGCAGCGTTCTGGCTGATTTGGGCGGCGTAGGGGTGAGTGGCGTCGACCAGCAGTCCGATACCCTCATTGCGAATAAATTGCGCCAGACCCTCGGCACCGCCGTAACCGCCAACGCGGATCTGACATTGCAGGTCCGTGGGCACCCGACCGATACCGGCCAGGCTATAGATGTGCTGCGGCCCCAGCGTGCGGGCAATGGCCAAGGCTTCGGTCACACCGCCGAGCAACAGGATGCGCTTCATTGAAAAGCGCCTGCATGGCCGACAATCCCGCCCTGGCGATCGATGGCAAAGACTTCCACCTGAACCTGCGCCGGCACCACGCTGCGGGCAAAGTCCAGGGCGTGCTGACAGACTGCATCACCCAGGGCGACCCCGGCTGCGGCGGCCATGGCCAGTGCCTGCTGGCTGGTGTTGGCCTCGCGGATGCTTTGCTGCAATGCCGTATCGGCACCGACCTGTGCGGCCCATTGCGCCAGTTGCGGCAGGTCGATGCTCGAATGACGACTGTGCAAATCCATATGCCCGGCCGCCAGTTTGCTGATCTTGCCGAAACCACCGCACAGGCTGAGCTTGTCCACGGGCACTTTGCGCAGGTGCTTGAGTACGGCACCGACGAAGTCGCCCATTTCGATCAGGGCAATTTCCGGCAGGTTGTAGACCTGGCGCATGGTGTCTTCGCTGGCGTTGCCGGTACAGGCGGCGATGTGCAGGTAACCGTTGGTTTTCGCCACGTCGATGCCCTGATGGATCGAGGCGATGTAGGCCGCGCATGAAAACGGCCGGACGATGCCGCTGGTGCCGAGTATCGACAGTCCGCCAAGAATGCCCAGGCGCGGGTTCATGGTTTTCAATGCCAGTGCCTCGCCATTCTCGACATTGACCGTCACGTCGAAACCGCCGGCATAACCGAGCTCGTCGGCCAGCCGGGCCAGGTGATCGCCGATCATTTTGCGTGGCACCGGGTTGATCGCCGGTTCGCCGACCCCCAGCACCAGCCCGGGCCGGGTCACGGTGCCAACGCCGCGGCCGGCATGGAAGCGAATCCCCGGCTCGGCGCTCAGGCGCACCTGGGAGTACAGCAGGGCGCCATGGGTCACGTCGGGATCGTCGCCGGCGTCCTTGAGGGTTCCCGCTTCGGCGCCGTCCTCGGTGAGGCGGCAGAACTCCAGGCGCATCTGCACGTGCTTGCCTTTGGGCAGCACGATGTCCACCGCGTCGGCTGTTACACCGGCCAACAGCAAGCGTGCGGCAGCGAGGCTGGTAGCGGTGGCGCAACTGCCGGTGGTCAGGCCACTGCGCAGCGGGGCGGGTTGTTCGGCGGTTTCGTCACGCATCGAAAGGCTTCGTCACGTCCAGCAAGGTAATCGGCAGGGCCTGGCGCCAGGTGTCAAAGTCGCCCAGCGGTTGTGCTTGCGCGATATGAATTCGCGTCAGCTCTCCGCCGTGTTGCTCGCGCCAGGCCATCAGGGTCATTTCACTTTGCAGGGTGACTGCGTTGGCAATCAGCCGGCCACCGGGTTTGAGTTCGGCCCAGCACGTATCCAGCACGCCTTCACGGGTGACACCGCCGCCGATGAAAATCGCGTCCGGTCGCTCCAGGCCGGCCAGGGCCTGCGGCGCATTGCCGCGAACCAGTTGCAGGCCGGGAACGCCGAGGGCATCGCGGTTGTGCTCGATCAACGCCTGGCGGCCGTCATCCGCCTCGATGGCCAATGCGCGACAACCGGGGTGGGTGCGCATCCATTCGATGCCGATCGAGCCACTGCCGGCACCGACATCCCACAACAGTTCGCCGGGGATCGGGGCCAGACGTGCGAGGGTGATGGCGCGCACATCGCGTTTGGTCAATTGACCGTCGTGCCTGAAGGCGGAGTCCGGCAGTCCGGCCAGTCGGGACAGGCGAGGTGTATTCGGTTCAGCGACACATTCGATGGCGACCAGGTTCAGGTCGGCGATCAGCGGGGCGTTCCAGTCGCTGGCAATGCTGTCGATACGCCGCTCGGCTTCGCCGCCCAGGTGTTCCAGCACGGTGAGACGGCTGGGGCCGAAGCCTCGTTCGCGCAACAGTGCAGCGATGGCCGCGGGGCTGCGGCCGTCGTTGCTCAATACCAGCAAGCGCACGCCGCTGGACAGGTGGGCGTTGAGTGCGGCGAGCGGCCGGGCCACCACCGAAAGGGTGACCACGTCCTGCAAGGGCCAACCCATTCGCGCTGCTGCCAGTGAGCATGAGGAGGGCGCGGGAAGCGTCAGCACTTCGCTGGCAGGGAGTTGTCGGGCAAGGCTGGCGCCGACGCCATAGAACATTGGATCACCGCTGGCCAGGACGCAGACGGGCTCGCCACGTCGGGCCAGGACCGGTTCAAGGGAAAAGGGACTTGGCCACACTTGCCGTTCGCCACGGATGCAGGCTGGCAGCAGATCCAGTTGTCGTTGACCGCCAATGATCCGCGAAGCCTTCAGCAGAGCATGTCGGGCATTTTTTCCAAGCCCCTTGAAGCCTTCCTCTCCGATGCCTACTACTGTCAGCCAGGGGGTCATGCTGTTCCTCATCTATCAATCGAAGCCAAATCACGGAGCCGGTCCGTGCCGGGCTGGCGGTTGCGCATCATACCGCGGCGCGGCATTCGCCTGTTGTCATCGGGTGAAGGCGTGCTTTTGACCGTGATGACACCATTCAAGTGTCAGGATATTCAATCTTATGATGGCTTGCGCAGTTCGAATCTCTTCATGGTGATCTCGCGAAGCTTTTTTTCAATCAGCGGTTTTTTATTTTCGAGTTTGTATCTGTCCAGTTTAAGGCTGGCCCGTCGCTGGGTGATTTGTGCATCCTGATCTTCCCAGTTCCAGAACAAAAAACCACTTTTTCTTGTGGTTACTACCAATTCAAGATTAAAGACGGCTATTTCAAGGAACCCCCTTGAATCGTAGCGTGCAGGTATTACCTGAAAACCTTCTCCCATAAGACTCTCTTTATCCAGTGAAAACAGCGCCGATTTGTCGGGCTTCAGCGCGTCGAGCGTGTCTATCATGGCATTGCCTTGTCGGGAGTCCCGCATGCCTTCAGCGCTTTGCACCAGAAAGTGCGCAACGCTTTGTGAAATGACGCTACGGGTGCGGGTGAAAATCGCGTCTTCAAAGACAGACCAACCCAGGAAATCCAGCGTATTTACATACTCATGCAGCCACGTTGACGAATCAGTGAAGCGACTACAAAGCATGTCAGCGGATTTTGTGGCTATTTGTGTGCAATCGGTAAGGTCGTTGTGATCTTGCAGTGAAAGTTCGTCTATGCATGAAGTAAGGCTGTGTCCGGTTAATGCTCCAGACAGGCTGTTTTTGCTCATGGGTTGCTCCTGATAGTTAGCTGTTTGCTATTGCTGTTTGCGAATTAAAAGTACAGGAGTCGATAGAGGGTTGAAATAAGAGCGGGTTGTGAAGTTGATTTTTGTTGTGAGTGTTTTTTGCGGCGTTTATGCCTGACATGAGCCAGTACGACTCGTGCGCCAGAACAAACACTCTGACGCCGGAGCCAGGCGCTTTTCGTCGTCCATCTGCCTGGACTTTTCATCCCGCCTGACAAAGCAGGCATAATGCTGCCCTTCGCCTCGTACCGGTCATCCAGTGAATCCTCGTCAGAAATCCAACCCTTTACGCCCTTCGGCCTGTCCCGGGTTGCTGCGTATCGTCCAGGCGTTGGACGGCGGCATTTGCCGAATCAAACTCAGCAGTGGTTCCATCCGCGCACAGCAGGCCTTCGCGGTGGCCGATGCAGCCGAGCGATATGCCGGTGGTGTGATCGAGGCGACCAACCGCGGCAACTTGCAGATTCGTGGCATCGGCAACGAACAGGCCGCCTTGATCGACTGCCTGCTTGCCGCAGGATTGGGCCCGAGCCATGCGGCGGGTGATGATGTTCGCAATCTGATGCTCAGCCCTGCCGCCGGGTTCGATCGGCAGATGCTGTTCGATACCCGTGCGCTGGCCGATCGGATTTTGGCCACGGTGCAACAGCAAGAACGCTTTCACGATCTCAGTGCCAAGTTCGCTGTGCAACTCGATGGCGGCGAGGCTCTGGCGATGCTTGAGCATCCCCACGACCTGTGGCTCGCGGCCTTCGAGCGAAACGGTGAGCAACGGCTGGCGTTTGGGTTGGCTGGATGCCCGACGGACCAACCGGCCGGTTCGGTCGCGCTCGACGATGGCCATGCCCTGGTAGTCGCGGTGCTTGAGTTGTTCCTTGAACGGGCGCGCCCCGAGCAGACGCGGATGCGTCATTTGCTGACCGAGTACTCCATCGAGCACGTTCTGCTTCGGCTGGCTGAGTGTGTATCGATGCAAGCGGTTGTCGATTGGCAGCGGGTTTCGGCTGGCAGCGATTTGCACATCGGCGCCCATCCCCAGGCCGACTCCGGCGTTGTCTATGTGGGGGCTGTCCCGCCACTGGGACGGCTCGATCCGACGATGCTGCGGGGCGTGGCGCAAGTGGCCTGCGAGCTCGGTGATTCGAGTCTGCGCTTCACACCCTGGCAAAGTCTGCTGGTGCCCAATGTTCGCGCGGAAAATGCCACTGAGGTCATTCGGCGACTGCAGTGTCTGGGTCTGCAGTGCGAAGCCGATCAGCCATTGTCCCGGCTGATCGCCTGCACCGGCTCAAACGGTTGCGCCAAAGGCCTGGCCGAGACCAAGGGCGATGCCCTGCAATTGGCCGCGCTGCTGCGCCGCCACGGACCGGCGCTGAACATACACCTGAGCGGTTGCCCGCGTTCCTGCGCCGCCGCGCATATCGCGCCCGTCACGTTGCTGGCCGTCGCCCCCGGTCACTACGATCTATATTTTCGCGACGCAGCGCAGCCGGGTGTCGGCGCGCTGCACGCACACAACCTTACTATTGAAGCGGTCGCGGCCTTGCTCGACGCTCGCTCACGGAGCCCCCTTGATGCTTGATTACATCCGCGACGGTCAGGAGATCTATCGCAACTCCTTCGCGATCATTCGCGCCGAGGCCAACCTCGACCGAATTCCTGCCGATCTGGAGAAACTCGCGGTCCGTGTGATTCACGCCTGCGGCATGGTCGAGGCCATCGACGGTTTGCAGTTTTCCGAAGGGGCGGGCAAGGCCGGGCGTGATGCGCTGGCGGCCGGCGCGCCGATTTTGTGCGATGCGCGAATGGTCTCCGAAGGCGTGACCCGCGCGCGGTTGCCAGCGAACAATCCGGTGATCTGCACCTTGCGCGACGAAAGCGTTCCGGAACTGGCCCGTGAGTTGGGCAACACCCGCTCAGCCGCTGCGCTGGAACTGTGGCGTCCCCATCTGGAAGGTAGCGTGGTGGTCATCGGCAACGCCCCGACGGCATTGTTTTATTTGCTGGAAATGCTCGACGCCGGTGCGCCGAAACCGGCGCTGATCCTCGGGTTCCCTGTAGGTTTCGTCGGCGCCGCCGAATCCAAGGCAGCGCTGGCGGCTGACAGCCGTGGCGTGCCGTTTGTCATCATGCAGGGTCGCCTGGGCGGTAGCGCCATGGCTGCCGCCGCCGTCAATGCCCTCGCCACGGAGATCGAATGATGCAGCAACCTGGACGTTTGATCGGCCTTGGCGTCGGTCCCGGTGATCCGGAACTGATTACCGTCAAGGCGTTGCGACTGCTGCGCGAGTCGCCTGTAGTAGCGTACTTCGTCGCCAAGGGCAAGAAGGGCAACGCCTTCGGTATCATCGAAGCCCACCTGCAGGACGCACAGAATTTGTTGCCACTGGTGTACCCGGTGACCACTGAAGCCTTGCCAGCGCCGTTGTCCTACGAGCAAGTGATCAGCGACTTCTATGATGACGCTGCCGCAGAGCTGGCCGCGCATCTCGACGCAGGTCGCGATGTGGCAGTGATCTGCGAGGGCGATCCGTTCTTCTACGGCTCCTACATGTACCTGCACGACCGGCTCGCCCAGCGTTATCAGGCTGAAGTCGTGCCTGGGGTGTGTTCGATGCTCGGCGGTGCTTCGGTGCTCGGTGCGCCGCTGGTGTATCGCAATCAGAGTCTGTCGGTGTTGTCCGGTGTGCTGCCGCACGACGAACTCAAGCGTCGCCTGGCCGATGCCGATGCGGCGGTGATCATGAAACTGGGACGCAATTTTCCCAAGGTCCGCCAGGTGCTGGAGGAACTCGGCCTGGCCGAGCGAGCGCTGTACGTCGAACGCGCAACCATGGCCAACCAGAAGATCGTGCCGCTGGATCAGGTCGAGCCGATGTCTTCGCCGTACTTCTCGTTGATCATCGTTCCCGGTGAAAGGTGGCAAGGCTGATGACCCGTCCAGTTCCGGCGATTGTCATTCTCGGCAATGGCAGCCTCGCGACCGCACAGAAAATTCAGCAGTTTTATCCGGGGGCGTTGATCCACGGCCTGACCGGGCGGGTTGAGGGCGCTGATCGCGTCTACCGAGAATTCGGTGCGACCCTGCGTGAGCTTTATCAACAGGACACACCGATCATAGCCTTGTGCGCAGCCGGGATCGTGATCCGAACGCTGGCGCCGTTGCTGCTGGAAAAAGGCGCCGAGCCGCCAGTGCTGGCCGTGGCCGAAGACGGCAGCGCGGTGGTGCCTCTGCTTGGTGGTCTTGGCGGCGTGAATGTGATGGCGCGCGAGATTGCCGCCGCACTGGAAGTCTCGGCGGCGATCACCACCAGCGGTGAACTGCGTTTCGGCACCTGCCTGCTCAATCCGCCCAGTGGGTATGTCTTGGGCGATCTGGAATTGGGCAAGCGTTTCGTGTCCGATTTGCTGGCGGGTGAAACGGTGCGCATCGAAGGTTCTGCACCGTGGTTGGCGCAAGCGCAATTGCCTGAGAATGAACACGCGCGACTGACCGTTCACGTCGGTCATGCCGAGCGAGCGCCTGTGGCCCACGAATTGCGGATCTATCCACGCAACGTGCTGGTTGCCGTGGCGGGCGAAGTGGCCAATGCATCGGCCGCCATTCGCCAGGCTTTGCGTCAGGCCGGAATCGCAGTGCAATCGGTGGCTTGCCTGTTGGCCGCCGACAGTGAAATGGCCGGCTCCACGTTGCGCGAAGCGGCGCTCGAGCTGGGTGTGCCGTTGCGTTTTGTCAGCGCTGCAGGTGCGGCGAGTGAGCTGGTGCATCATGCCATCAGGCCTGTATCCATCGTCGGCGATGACGTGGTTGCCATTGCAGTCGCCGAGCAGCCGTTGGAGCCATCGCAGATCGGCCGACCGCGCGGACGGCTGGCGGTGATTGGCCTCGGGCCAGGCGCTGCCGACTTGATGGTGCCGGCGGTGAAGGCAGAACTGGCTCGCGCCAACGATGTGCTCGGCTACGAAACTTACGTACGCATGGCCGGGCCATTCCGGGCTGACCAGGTGTTGCACTGCACGGATAACCGCGAAGAAATGCAGCGTGCCCGTCACGCCTTCGAACTGGCGGCTCAAGGGCGTTCGGTGGTGGTGGTGTCGTCCGGTGATCCGGGGGTCTTTGCCATGGCCGCGGCTGTGCTGGAGGCGCTTCACGAGTCCAGCGATGCTGCCTGGCACAACGTCGATCTCGAAATCCTGCCAGGTGTCTCAGCCTCGCTGGCGACGGCCGCCCAGGCCGGTGCGCCGTTGGGTCATGACTTCTGTGTGCTGTCGCTGTCAGACAATCTCAAGCCCTGGTCGATCATTGAAAAACGTCTGGACCTGGCCGCGCAAGCTGATCTTGCGCTGGCTTTCTACAATCCGATCTCTCGTTCACGCCCATGGCAATTGGGCCGGGCGCTGGAGATTGTCAGCCAGCACCGTGAGCCGGGAACTCCCGTCGTATTGGGGCGGGATATTGGCCGTCCGGGTCAGACGTTACGGGTGACCACGCTGGGTCAACTGGGTGTCGATCAGGTGGACATGCGGACAATGGTGCTCATCGGGTCTTCGACAACTCGTGTGTTCCCTCGCCTGGACGGTAGTACCTGGGTGTACACGCCACGCAGTTATGGCGACAAGCTTACCCCCATTCAATAGTTACTATTCCGGACTGCTGAATAACGCCAGGCCATTATTAATTAATAATGGCCTGGTTGGTGGTGTCTGTTTGTTGTTGAATACGTGTCTCGCTAGTTTGTAATGATTGATATACATATGTTGTATTTAGTTGTGGTTGATGGTTGGAGTGAACTGCGTTAGTTTTAAGGCGCTTCTGGATGGAGCGCTTGTTAATAAATAAAGGAGTATTACTTGTGGATGATTTTGAAAGCTCTGTAAGCTTTTCGAAAAGTGCTGATTTTGTAAGGGCATGCATTAAGATGCGTAAAAGTGCCATGGCCAAGCGGCCGCGCACAATGTCGTTGATGTCGTCGGTCGCTTCGAGTCCTACCAAGGAATTGGACGCGCTGGTGTTGGGCAATAGTCTGATTGGCTACGGTGACAAGATCAGCATCGAGAACATGGCGATCATTGAAAACCTGATAACCATGTCGAAGATGGAAGCCAATTACGAAGTGCCCGGGAATAAGGATCCCAAGGCTTGGTATCACGCCTTTACCAAGTGTCTGGAAGAGTTGGGGTGTTTCGTTCCAGATAAAGGTTACTCAAAGTACAGTGCCACTTCGCTGAAGATCACGATGGATAATGTCATGGTCGATATTATCCAGGCTGCCATCGAGGCTGCAAAGGCCGCAATTCCTGGCGCAACTGTGCTCAGTGCAATCACCAACTCCACGCTGGATGCATTGAAGAAAGAGCCAGATGCACTAAATCTGTTCAACCTTGAAGCGAAGAATACGGAAGGCGTACGCCTGACCACTATCCCCTGCGAGCAAATGGCCAACGGAATTATCCTGATCGCGGTAGGCGCGGTTGATCATCAGGGTGGTAGTGATGATGGCGGTGCGCTGTTTGTCGACTGGAGGACTTCTTCCCTGGAAATCTTTCACGGAAAGTCGTTTGTAACGTTCAACCCTGCCCGTTATGCGGAAATCAAGTCGGACATCGAAGAGTACCTTGGCGAGCACCGAAAAGATGTGTTGGTCAGGCGGTTCAGCCGGCGCAAGTGAAGGAACGAGGCCAGAGGTTTTCGGCCTTTGGCCTTCCTGAATCAAGGAAAGCGAATGACGTACTCCGTAGTAATAAATTCAGGCAGCGTTTTGCTGATGTCGAAGGCGTTGTCGCCTGCGGCCCTGCAGGACAGCCTTGACACTGTCTTGTTTGCGCAACTCACCGCCGAGGAAGATTTTCCGAATGGTCACGCCCACGTCAAATGGGCCGAAGTATTCGTGGATACGCTGGGCGCTTGTGGCTGGCAGTTCCATGACCAGGGGGCAACCTCAGGAATGTTCCCTCGATCAGGCGTTACGATTTTTTCCGTGTATGACGCTGTGCATGCAGCCTTTCAATCAAGGCTGTCCGCTCAGCAAGTCCTTCTGATGGGAAGTGCTCTGCGCATGATTGCGCAACTGCCGGTACAGTCGCTGGGGGCTGGGGTTTTCCGTGAGCAATCGATATTGGAGAGTGGGACTCATTCAGTCGGTATCGAAGACAATCTCAAGCGTACTCATCGTGTGAGAGTGCTGGCAGGCGTAGTCGAGGCTGATGGTTTTTTAACATTGGCCACCGTGTTCTTTGAAACAGATCAGCCGATTGAAGGCCAGTTTATCGGGCAAGACTTCGCTTTGAATCGCGTAGCGGGAGGTGTGATGACTTCATTTCTTCACGCCCGATTTGCTGTCAACGAATACACGGCATTCCGAGAAGACACAGTGCGGTGGCTAGGGCCGCAACGGCAGGCACTGTGCATCAAGGTCGGCGAACACGCGGTGCAGCTTGCTTAGAGGGGGCTAAGGCACCAGATAGCCCCTCACCCCGGTGAAGATAATCTGCGCCGCCAGTGCGCATACGAATAGCCCCATCAAACGGCTGACGATCTGTAATCCCTGATCACCGAGAATGCGCTCGATTCGACTGGACAAAAACAGCACCACGCCCACCGTAAAACTGGCCATGGCAATGCCGACAATGGCGGTGAGTTTGTCGTCCCAGTGCGGCTGACTCACGCCCATCACCAGTAACGCACCGATGGTGCCCGGGCCGACGGTCAGTGGAATGGTCAGCGGGACGATGGTCACATCCTGCTGCACGTTGTCGGTCTGTACTGCCGATTTACCTTGTGCCATCCCGAGTGCCGAGATGAACAGGACGCTACCGGCACCGATGCGGAACGCATCCACGGTAATGCCGAAAACACTGAAAATCACTCGGCCGAACAAGTACAGCAGCACACTGGAGACCAGTGTGGCGACTGCAACTTTCCAGGCCAGTCGACGCTGTTCCTTGCGCGAATAACCACGGGTCAGGCTGATGAAGCAGGACAACACGAAGAATGGGCTGTAGAGCACCAGCATCTTCAGGTAAACGCTGAACAACACATGGAGCATGGTGCCGGGCTCACTGGCGAGGGAAGTCGAGGGGGAGTCTATCAGGGGTTGCGCAGTCTGTCGGCTCAGGACGTTTGGGTCGTTGCGCGATTCTGCTGGTCACGCTGGGCGACCCAGTGTTCGATCAATTCACGCAGTTGTGACAGTTCGACCGGTTTGGCCATGTGTCCGTCCATGCCGGCCTGGCGCGCACGCTCTTTGTGTTCGGCCAGGATGTGGGCGGTCAATGCCACCACGGGGGTACGGACCCGCTGGTTGCCGACTTCCCAGGCACGCAATTGCTGGGTGGCCGAGAAGCCGTCGAGGATCGGCATTTCGCAGTCCATCAGCACCAGGTCGTAACGCTGGGCTTTCATCGCCTGCAAGGCTTCTTCGCCGTTGCAGGCGGTATCCGGTTGCAGGTTGAGCTTGCTCAGCATGCCGCGGATCACCTTGGTCGAAATGCTGTTGTCTTCGGCCACCAGAATGCGGAAATCGCTGGGGACCTTGACCGGCGGGGGCGGGCCGCTTGGCAGTGATTGCGTGACGACCAGGCCTTTGTTGCGTTGGGTCAGTTCGTCGGCCAGGGTGGTCTTGAGGGTGTAGCCGGCCACCGGTTTGGCGAGGATGCGCTTGATCCCGGAGTTACGCGCAATGATCTTGCTCGGCGCATTGCTGATGCCGGTGAGCATGATCAGCAGGATGTCATGGTTCAGGCTCGGGTCTTCCTTGATCTTGGCCGCCAGTTGCATGCCGGTCATGCCGGGCATGTTCTGGTCCAGCAGGACCACATCGAAGTAATCGCGCAAATGCGCCTTGGTGCGCAACAGTGCCAGTGCTTCCTTGCCGGAAGGCGCGGCGCTGACGTTCAGGCCCCAGGCGCTGCATTGCTGCACCAGCACCTTGCGACAGGTGTCGTTGTCGTCCACCACCAATACCCGTGCACCTTGCAGCGGGCCATCGAGGTCGGAGGTCGGGTGTTCGAGGCGATCCGGATCCAGCGGCAGGGTCAGCCACAGGGTGCTGCCCTGGTTGCTGCCACTCTTGATGCCGAATTCCCCTTGCATCAAGCGTATAAGTTGCCGGGCAATCACCAGACCCAGGTTGCCGCCCAGGTGGGTGGCCGACAGAAAATGCCGGCTGTGCAGTTCGGCGTGCATCAGGGCGTCGCGTTCATCGGCGTCCATCGGCTCGCCGCTGTCCTGCACGGCGATACGCAGGCGCGGTTTGGTGTTGCGCTCGTCGAGCGCCACGACGATCAGGATTTCGCCTTCGTCGGTTTTTTTCAGGGCGTTTTCGAGCAGGCTCAACAGGGTCTGGCGCAGGCGTGTCGGGTCACCGCTGATCACTCGAGGCACTTGCGGCTGGATGAAGCTGATCAACTCGACGTTTTGCTGCTCGGCCTTGGCGCGGAAGATGCTCAGGCAGTCTTCGATCAGCGCGTTGAGGTCGAACTGCACATCGTCCAGTTCGATCTGCCCGGACTCGAGTTTGGAAATGTCGAGAATTTCGTTGATCAGTGTCAGCAGCTCGTTCCCGGCGCTGTGGATCGTCTGCACATAGTCGCGTTGCTTGACCGACAGCGGGGTGCCCAACAGCAGCTCGGTCATGCCGAGAACGCCGTTCATCGGGGTGCGGATTTCATGGCTGATCTTCGCCAGGAACTCGGCCTTGGCGTTGACCTCGGCATTGCTGGCCGCCAGGTCGCGGCTGATGCTGAAACGGTCTTCGGTGATGCGGCGCTGGCGCTCGCTCAACGCGATGCTCATCAGCAGGCCGCTGATGCAGATGAATACCAGCAAGGTCGTGATCAGGCCATGGGGTTCGACCAGGGTCAGCCCCAACAGCGCAGGCAGGATGACCAGGGTCCCGAGGTTGAACACCACCATGGCCGCCACGAAGAGACGCGCCGGGCGATAGCCTTTTTGCCAGTGATAGGCGCTGATGAACAGCATGGTCAGGCCAGCCAGGGCTACCAGGCCGTAGGTAATGAAGTTCAGCGGCAAGGTATTGACGAATAGCAGCATCAGGCCGCAAGCGGTGATGAGCAGGACCTCGCCGAGCAGCAACCGGTTCAGCGGGTGCGGCCCGAGCGGGGAGAAGAAACGATAGGCAAGCATCAGGCCGCAGGGCGCCGTCAGCAGCAATGCCAGGTAGGCCCCCGGCGTCTGCAGTGCGTGCCAGTCCGGTAGCCAGGGGCCGGCGAGGTTCAGCAACAGCAGCAGGCTGAGCATCAACAGCCCTTCGCACGTTGCCAGCCAGAGGGCGCTGTGCGAGCGGGTGTAGGCGTAGCGGATGAGGTTGTGCAGGATCAGCATGGCGATGCAACCGAACAGCAGGCCATAGATCAGCGTCTGGTTCTGGTTGGCAGCCGCGATGACCGCCGATTGCAGGGTGATGTAGGGTCGTAACTGGTGGTCGGAGGCCAGTCGCAGGTAGACGTCCAGCGGGCTGTCACTTTGCGGCAGCGGCAGCATGAAGTCGCTGCTGGGCAATGGACGCTCGGATTGGGGCTGTTCGTTGCCTGTGCTGGATTGGTCGATCAGCTTGTCGCCGTCCAGTACGTACATGTTGAACTGGCGCAGGTCAGGCGCGAACAATCGCAGCACCTGTTCGTGCTTGCCCGGTGCAAGCTTGAATCGCAACCATAGCGCCCCATCGGGTTCAGCCGCGGTAATGCGATCGAGTTCGATGGGGCTGAATTGATTGGTGTAGCGTGCGGAACGGATGTCGCTCAGTTGCAGGTCGCCCTGTTCGTCGAGCAATACCGCCCAGCCACTGCCTTGCGCGGCTTGGGCCGGTAGCATGCAGAGCAGGGTCAGCAATGTGACGGTTAAGCTTATGGCAATCCTGAGCCAGCGCACGGCGAAATCCCTTCGATAGGTTGATGCCAGAATATAACGATGCGCGGCGCCGGAATAGCCAGGCAATGAACCGTGTTCATTGCCTGGTGCGGTGTCTACCTTATTCCTGGCTTTCGCCGCGCTCGCGGGCAATGGCGCGGTAGCCAATGTCCTTGCGATAGAAACAGCCTTCCCAGTCAATCGTTGCCGCCAGCTTGTAGGCCTGCTGCTGTGCAGCGTCGACGCTGGCACCCATGGCTGTGGCGCACAACACACGACCACCGGCGGTCACTACCTGACCGTCCTTGAGCGCCGTACCGGCGTGGAAAACCTTGCCTTCCAGTGCGGCGGCTGCATCCAGCCCCTTGATGGCTGTGCCCTTGGCGTAGTCACCAGGATAGCCACCAGCGGCCAGAACGATGCCGACGCTCGGACGTGGATCCCATTGCGCTTCCACTTTATCCAGCGCCTGGGCCAGGGCGGCTTCGACCAGCAACACCAGGCTCGACTGCAGGCGCAGCATCACCGGTTGGGTTTCAGGGTCGCCGAAACGGCAGTTGAATTCGATGACTTTTGGGTTACCAGCCTTGTCGATCATCAGGCCTGCATACAGGAAACCAGTGTAGACGTTGCCTTCTTCGGCCATGCCGCGCACGGTCGGCCAGATCACCAGGTCCATGACGCGCTTGTGCACGTCGGCGGTGACCACTGGCGCCGGGGAGTAAGCACCCATGCCGCCGGTGTTCGGACCGGTGTCGCCGTCGCCGACGCGTTTGTGGTCCTGGCTGGTGGCCATCGGCAGCACGTTCTTGCCGTCGACCATGACGATGAAGCTGGCTTCTTCGCCGTCCAGGAACTCTTCGATGACCACGCGCGAACCGGCATCGCCAAAGGCATTGCCCGCCAGCATGTCGCGCACGGCGTCTTCGGCTTCGGCCAGGGTCATGGCGACGATCACGCCTTTGCCAGCGGCCAGGCCGTCGGCCTTGATCACGATCGGGGCGCCTTTTTCACGCAGGTAGGCGAGGGCTGGCTCGATTTCGGTGAAGTTCTGGTAGTCGGCAGTCGGGATCTTGTGGCGAGCCAGGAAGTCCTTGGTGAAGGCTTTCGAACCTTCCAGCTGCGCAGCGCCAGCGGTCGGGCCGAAGCAGTCGAGGCCGCGGCTGCGGAACAGGTCCACAACACCGGCAACCAGCGGCACTTCAGGGCCGACGATGGTCAGGGAAACGTTTTTCTCGGCAAAGTCTGCCAGTTGCTCAAGCGCCAGTACGTCGATGGCAACGTTCTCGCACTTGGCTTCGATGGCGGTACCGGCGTTGCCCGGCGCCACGAACACCTTCTGCACGCGCGGATCCTGAGCCACTTTCCAGGCCAGGGCGTGTTCACGGCCGCCGCTGCCAATGATCAAAACATTCATTTCAAAAACCTCGGATGACGCTAATTCTTGATAGCACCGCTGGGATGCTCTTATGTGGGAGCGGCGGTGCGACGATTCGACTTGCTCGCGAAAGCGGTGTTTCAGTCACATCAATATTGAATGTGCCGCCGTCTTCGCGAGCAAGCCCGCTCCCACAGTTGATCGTCGTATCAGTGGCGGAAGTGGCGCATGCCGGTGAACACCATCGCGATGCCGGCTTCGTCGGCCGCTGCAATCACTTCAGCATCACGCATCGAGCCGCCTGGCTGGATCACGGCAGTCACGCCCGCCTTGGCCGCATTGTCCAGACCGTCGCGGAACGGGAAGAATGCGTCGGAAGCCATCACCGAACCGGCTACCTGCAAGCCGGCATGTTCTGCCTTGATGGCAGCAATGCGCGCCGAGTTCACGCGGCTCATCTGGCCGGCGCCGACACCGATGGTCTGGCGATTCTTGGCGTAGACGATGGCGTTGGACTTCACGTACTTGGCGACTTTCCAGGCGAAGATCAGGTCGTTGATTTCCTGTTCGGTCGGTGCGCGCTTGGTCACCACTTTCAGGTCGTCGGCGCCGATCATGCCGATGTCGCGGCTCTGCACCAGCAGGCCGCCGTTGACGCGTTTGTAGTCCCAGGCAGCGGCGCGGTCAGCCGACCACTCGCCACAGGCCAGCAGGCGTACGTTGGCTTTGGCGGCGACAATGGCGCGGGCTTCTTCGCTGACGCTAGGGGCAATGATCACTTCGACGAACTGGCGCTCGACGATGGCCTTGGCGGTCTCGGCGTCCAGTTCGCGGTTGAAGGCGATGATGCCGCCGAAAGCCGATTCGGTGTCGGTGGCGTAGGCCAGGTCGTAGGCCTTGCGGATGCCGCCTTCGGCGTCAGGGCTGACAGCCACGCCGCAGGGGTTGGCGTGCTTGACGATCACGCAAGCCGGCTTGACGAAGCTCTTCACGCATTCCAGTGCAGCGTCGGTGTCGGCCACGTTGTTGTACGACAGCTCCTTGCCTTGCAGCTGGGTCGCGGTGGCGATGCCGACTTCGGCAGGCTTGGCTTCCACGTAGAACGCCGCGCTCTGGTGCGGGTTCTCGCCGTAGCGCATTTCCTGGGCCTTGATGAACTGGCTGTTGAAGGTGCGCGGGAATTCGCTGCGGCCTTCTGTGCTCAGGGTGTCGGCCGCCTGGTTCACGGTGCCCATGTAGTTGGCGATCATGCCGTCGTAGGCGGCGGTGTGTTCGAACGCCTTGAGCATCAGGTCGAAGCGCTGAGCGTAGGTCAGGCCGCCGGCCTTGAGGTTCTCGAGGACGCTGGCGTAATCGCTGGCATTGACCACGATCGCTACGTCTTTATGGTTTTTCGCGGCCGAACGAACCATGGTCGGGCCGCCGATGTCGATGTTCTCGATGGCGGTCGGCAGGTCGCAGCCTGGCTTGTTGATGGTGGCTTCGAACGGGTACAGGTTGACCGCGACCAGGTCGATCGGCTTGATGCCGTGCTCGTTCATGATTGCGTCGTCAATACCGCGACGACCGAGGATCCCACCGTGGATTTTCGGGTGCAGGGTTTTCACCCGGCCGTCCATCATTTCGGCGAAACCGGTGTAATCCGCGACTTCCACTGCGGCAACGCCGTTGTCCTGCAGCAGCTTGAACGTCCCGCCGGTGGAGAGGATCTCGACGCCCAGGGCTTCAAGCTCCTTGGCGAATTCGAGGATCCCGGTCTTGTCGGAAACGCTGATCAAGGCGCGGCGGATCGGCAGGCGGGTAGTCTGGTCGGTCATCTCAATTTCCATCAAAAGCAAAGGAAGTCAGCAAAAAAGGCGACCGGTTTTACGCGGGCGCCTTTCTGGTTTGATTGAATGCTTACAGCAAATCGTACTGCTTGAGTTTCTTGCGCAGCGTGCCCCGGTTCAGTCCGAGCATCTCGCTGGCCTTGGTCTGGTTGCCCTTGACGTAGTTCATCACGCATTCGAGCAGGGGAGCCTCGACTTCGGAGAGCACCAGGTTGTACACATCAGTGACGGCAGCGCCCTCAAGGTGGGCGAAATAATTGTGCAGCGCCTTCTCGACACTCCCGCGAAGGGTCTGGCCCTCTTCGCTCGGTGTATTGAGGTGCTGTTTCAAATTCACGTTGTCGCTCACGGGTGTTGTTCCACTCACTAAAGTCTCGGTCATCATCGTCATGCGGCCACCCACTCTCCGTCCCCTGTCAGGCTCTTGTAACGCTCGGCGAAAAACGCCCGAACGTTGGCGCATTGTGTATCCGTACCATCCAAACGATTGAAGTGGGCGCGAAACTCCCTGGCGCCCGGCAGGGTTGCGAGATACCAGCCCACATGCTTTCGAGCAATGCGTACACCCATGACATCGCCATAGAAGGCGTGCAGGGCAGCCAGATGCTCTAGCAGGATGCGTTCCACCTCGATCAGTTCCAGCGCCGGGAGTTTCTCGCCGGTACGCAGGAAGTGGTCGATCTCGCGAAAAATCCATGGCCGCCCCTGGGCAGCCCGGCCAATCAACAAACCATCGGCACCGGTCGCGTCGAGCACGTACCGGGCTTTTTCCGGCGAATCGATATCGCCGTTGGCGAAGACCGGAATCGACACCGCCTGCTTGATCGCGGCAATGGTGTCGTACTCGGCAACACCGGTGTACAGGTCGGCACGGGTGCGGCCATGCACTGCCAGCGCCGTAATGCCTGCCTGCTCGGCGATCTTCGCCACCGTCAGGCCGTTCTTGTTGTCCCGGTCCCAGCCGGTCCGGATCTTCAGGGTAACCGGCACATCGACCGCAGCCACGACGGCCTGCAGGATCTCGGTTACCAGGGTTTCATCCTTCAGCAGTGCAGAGCCGGCAGCCTTGTTGCAGACTTTCTTGGCCGGGCAGCCCATGTTGATATCAATAATCTGTGCGCCCATTTCAACGTTGGCACGGGCAGCGTCCGCCAGCATCTGCGCGTCCCCACCGGCGATCTGTACCGAGCGTGGCTCGGGATCACCCGTGTGGATCATGCGCATGCGCGATTTGCGGGTGTTCCACAAACTCATGTCGCTGGTGACCATTTCCGAGACGACCAGTCCCGCGCCCAAGCGCTTGCACAGCTGACGAAAGGGCTGGTCGGTGACACCCGCCATGGGGGCGAGAATCAAGCTGTTATGCAATGTATATGGGCCGATGCGTACCGCCGACATAGGACTTCCCTGTTGTGGGGCCGGATCATGAGAGTTCGAAAAAGGGTGGGCATGATACCCGCTCTCGATGACTGGATAAAGGCTGAATTGAACAAAATCTGAACAGTTATTCTGTTATTACCCGTGGTTTGGTTGGCCAGGGGGAGTCAGAAAGCCGACTTCAATCGGGGAGCGATGAAGCGTTTCACTCCGGAGAGTGGAAGCTCAGACTGTAGTTCACGGCCTTGGCGCCGGGGTCGAGAATGTCCAGGGCGATGTGGATCGGCGTCTGCGGAGGCATTTCCGCCATGCCTTCGAGATCGCCATTGAGGTACTCGCCGGGTTTGAAGCGGCGACTGGCGATCAGGTGGCCATTGAGGTCGGCGAAGCGCAGTTCCAGCAGCGGGAAGGGCTGGGAAAAGGTTGCACGGTTATAGATGATCGCATCGACCACCAGCGCGCCATTGAATTCAGGATGGCTGCGCACCACCAGGTTGCTGCTTTTGATTTTTGCAATGTCGACTTTGGAGGGCACCGTGCAGCCGATTTGCGGGCACAGTTGCTGGAACCACGGGCGATATTGATCCTGTCTCGCCAGTTCGTCGAAATGGTAGGCGATGTACTGGCCGGCGAGCGCGCCAGCGGCAATCAGCACCAGCAGCAACCACAACAGCCGTCGGCCCCAGGGCGAGCGGCGTTTTTGCCAGTCCAGTTGCAGCGGGTCGTCGGTCAGGTCTTGCAGCACTTCGGCACGCGGGCCTGCCTCGCTGCGTTCGCGTCGCTTGCGCAACGGTTCGATCGAGGGCAGGTTGTCGTCGATTTCGTTCTCGTCGGCGGCCGACAGGCGTTCGTGGTGCAGTGGCGCATCGAGTGGGTCATGCAAGCGCAACTGGGGTGGCTGCAGTTCGTCGTCGAGATCGACCGGTTCCAGGGACAGCGAAGGTTCGGTGCGCGAGACTTTGCCCGGTTCAGCCGTCGGCTCTGGCAATTCAGGGTGGTCTAACGGTTCGTCGACTTGCGCGCGATCGGCCGCCGACTCACTGAACAGGCTGTCGGACCAGGGCTCCTCGTCATCCTGCCCGGTGCTGTCGCGACGGGCGCTCAGCGAGTCGTCGCGATGGCGGCCGAGCTCGGTGGCCGGCTGGATTTCCCGCTGTTCGAGCCGGGCGAGTTCTTCGTCGAGGTCGAGACTGTCCAGGTCCAGTTCAGTCACGCTCCATTGCTTTTGGCTGATGACGCGCGGTGCCGATGGCTCGAGCGGTTCGGCAGGCTGCACAGGCGGTAGCGGCGCCGCTACCGGTGGTTCCTTGCCGGCCTGCTCAAGCAATTGCCTGGCGGCATTGAACACCTGCAGGCAGGAGCCGCAGCGAACCACGCCGCGAGCCATGCTCAATTGGGCATGGCTGACGCGGAAGCTGGTTTGGCAATGCGGGCACTGAGTGACGAAGCTATCGGTCATGCGGCATTCCGGATTATGCAGGCGGACATTCTAGCGCCGACGGCCAGTGATGCGCACCCAGCCATCGCGATTGGCGATCGGATCCAGGTCGAAGTCCTTGGCGTAGGCGGCAGCGACTTCGTCACCCTGTTCGGCGAGGATGCCCGACAGCGCCAGGCGACCGCCCGACTTGACCAGGCCGGACAGCTGCGGCGCCAGGGAAACCAGCGGGCCGGCGAGAATGTTGGCCACCAGCACATCGGCCTGAACCTGCGGCAAATCTTCCGGCAGATACAGTGGGAACAACTCATCAGCGATGTTATTGCGCCCGGCGTTGTCGCGGGACGCTTCCAGCGCCTGCACGTCGATGTCGGTGCCCACGGCTTCCCTGGCGCCCAGCAACAGCGCGGCGATCGCCAGGATCCCCGAACCGCAGCCGAAGTCCAGCACGTTGCAGTCTTTCAGGTCCTGACCGTCGAGCCATTCCAGGCACAGTGCGGTGGTCGGGTGGGTGCCGGTGCCGAACGCCAGGCCCGGATCAAGCAACAGGTTCACTGCGTCAGGTTCCGGCGCGGCGTGCCAGCTCGGCACGATCCACAGGCGCTGGCCGAAACGCATTGGCTGGAATCCGTCCATCCAGCTGCGTTCCCAATCCTGGTCTTCGATGACTTCGCTGTGGTGTTCAGGCAGCGGGCTGCCGGTCAGCAGCTCCAGGTGGGCCAGTACCGGGCCGGGCTCGGTGCCACCTTCGAACAGGGCCAGCAGGTGCGTGTGCGACCACAGCGGCGTGGTATTGAGTTCCGGCTCGAAGATCGGCTGGTCTTCGGCGTCCATGAAGGTCACCGACACGGCGCCCACTTCAAGGAAAGCGTCTTCATAGGTTTCGGCTTGTTCTGGGCTGATGGCGAGACGTACTTGCAGCCAAGGCATGGCGGGCACCTTTGAAAAATGTTGATTGCAGCCAGGCGGGCTGCGAGAAGGACGCAAGTTTACGCGAGAGCGGGGGTTTTGTGGGAGTCCGCTGTGCCTGTGGGAGCGGGCTTGCTCGCGAATGCGTACTGTCTGTCGCATTGATGTTGGATGTGCCGACGTCTTCGCGGGCAAGCCCGCTCCCACAGGGATTGTGCAAAGCCACCTATCTGATGAAATGTCCAGATACAACAAAGCCGCCCGGAGGCGGCTTTGTCATGTGCCAGCTAAAGCTTAGTGCTTCTCGCCAGCCAGCTTGTGCTCGAGGTAGTGAATGTTCACGCCCCCTTTGCAGAAGCCTTCATCGCGGGTCAGGTCGCGGTGCAACGGGATGTTGGTCTTGATCCCGTCAACCACGATCTCGTCCAGCGCATTGCGCATGCGCGCCATGGCTTCGTCACGGGTTGCGCCGTAGGTGATCAGCTTGCCGATCAACGAATCGTAGTTCGGCGGAACGGCATAGCCACTGTACAGGTGCGAGTCGACGCGAACGCCGTTGCCGCCTGGAGCGTGGAAATGCTTGACCGTGCCAGGGCTCGGCATGAAGGTTTTCGGGTCTTCGGCGTTGATCCGGCATTCCAGCGCGTGACCGCGGATGACCACGTCATCCTGGGTGAACGACAGCTTGTTGCCGGCGGCGATGCTGAGCATCTCCTTGACGATGTCGATGCCGGTGACCATTTCCGAAACCGGGTGCTCTACCTGGACACGAGTGTTCATCTCGATGAAGTAGAAACGACCGTTTTCGTACAGGAACTCGAAAGTGCCTGCTCCACGGTAGCCGATGTCGATGCACGCCTTGACGCAGCGTGCGAGGACTTCCTGACGTGCGTTCTCGTCAATGCCCGGTGCCGGCGCTTCTTCAAGAACCTTCTGGTGACGACGTTGCAGCGAGCAATCGCGGTCGCCCAGATGGATAGCCTGGCCCTGGCCATCGGAAAGAACCTGGACTTCCACGTGGCGTGGGTTGGTCAGGAATTTTTCCAGATAGACCATCGGGTTGCCGAACGCCGCGCCTGCTTCGGAGCGGGTCAGTTTCGCCGAGGAAATCAGGTCTTCTTCCTTGTGCACAACGCGCATGCCGCGACCACCGCCGCCGCCAGCGGCCTTGATGATCACCGGGTAACCCACTTCGCGACCAATGCGCAGAGCGGTTTCTTCGTCTTCCGGCAGCGGGCCGTCAGAACCCGGAACGGTCGGTACGCCAGCTGCGATCATGGCGTGCTTGGCCGATACCTTGTCGCCCATCAGGCGAATGGTTTCGGCTTTCGGGCCAATGAACGCGAAGCCGGATTTCTCGACCTGTTCGGCGAAGTCGGCGTTTTCCGCAAGGAAGCCGTAGCCCGGGTGAATGGCGGTGGCGCCAGTCACTTCGGCTGCGGCAATGATTGCCGGAATGTGCAGGTAGGAGTGGGCGGCCGATGCCGGACCGATGCAGACGGATTCGTCTGCCAGTCCCAGGTGCATCAGTTCCTTGTCAGCCTTGGAGTAAACGGCGACGGTCTTGATGCCCATTTCTTTGCAGGCGCGCAGGATCCGCAGGGCGATCTCACCGCGGTTGGCGATCAGAACTTTTTCCAACTTCGCAGTCATCAAAGGCTCTCCGCGGTTCAAACGATGGTGAACAGCGGTTGGTCGTACTCAACCGGCTGGCCGTCTTCGACGAGGATGGATTCGATCACACCGCTGGTTTCAGCTTCGATGTGGTTCATCATCTTCATGGCTTCAACGATGCACAGGGTGTCGCCTTTCTTCACGGTCTGGCCGACTTCAACGAAGGACGGCGAGGTTGGCGAAGACTTGCGGTAGAACGTACCGACCATCGGCGAACGGGCAACGGTGCCGTTCAGCGCTGGTGCGGCGGCAGCAGCAGGTGCGGCAGCGGCAGCCGGAGCGGCGGCAGCGACAGGCGCAGCAGCCGGAGCATGCATTGGAGCCGGCGCGTAGTACTGTTGAGCCGGGGTCTTGCTATGACGGCTGATGCGTACGGACTCTTCGCCTTCCTTGATCTCGAGCTCGTCGATGCCGGACTCTTCCAGCAATTCGATCAGTTTCTTAACTTTACGGATATCCATGAATCATCAACTCCCAAGGGTCGGTCAGGGGCGGTTAACTTGTTGTTCAAGCTGTTCCAGGGCGGCCTCCAGGGCCAGTCGATAACCGCTGGCGCCAAGGCCGCAGATCACTCCCACCGCTACGTCGGAGAAGTAAGAGTGATGGCGGAAAGGTTCGCGTTTGTGCACGTTGGACAAATGCACTTCGATGAATGGGATGCTCACCGCCAGCAGCGCGTCACGTAATGCGACACTTGTATGTGTAAAAGCTGCCGGGTTGATCAAAATGAAGTCCACGCCTTCGCTGCGGGCAGCGTGAATACGGTCGATCAATTCGTACTCGGCATTGCTTTGCAGGTGCAGCAAATGGTGACCGGCTTCGCGGGCACGGCGTTCCAGGTCCTGGTTGATCTGCGCCAGCGTCGTGGCGCCGTAGGTGCCCGGTTCACGAGTGCCGAGCAAGTTCAGGTTGGGTCCGTGCAGAACCAGTAGGGTCGCCATCGGCTGTTCCTTTATTTTCTGTGAGCAATTGTCAGAACCCGGCGACTATGCCGCAAAGCCTTTGTGACTGTCCAGTTCTCTGCAATAGGCAGCACGATGACCGATGTTTGCGCGAAATATATGACTGCTTGATTAAATGCGGTCATTCGCCCTGGTAACACGTTCGGCGAAGTCCCTGGCGTTGATCTCGCCGATCACCCGCACATCGACGCGTTCGACGCCGTCCTTGCCGAAAAACATCAGGGCCGGGGGGCCGAACAACTGGTAGCGGTCGAGCAAGGCGCGTTGCTCGGCGTTGCTGGCGGTGATGTCGAAGCGGATCAGCCGGTAACCCTTGAGGCGTTCGATGACGACAGGGTCGTCCAGCACCTCACGCTCGATGACTTTGCAACTGATGCACCAGTCGGCATACCAGTCGAGCAGCAGCGGTGTGCCGGAGGAGCGTGCGTCGGCGAGTGCGCGGTCCAGATCGGCTGGCGTGCTGACGGTTTGCCAGGCGCTGGTGGTTTGCTCCTGGCCGCGGTTGTCGACGATGCGAGGCTGGCCTATCGGGTTGAACGGGTCGGTCTGGCCGCTGAACGCGCCGTACCAGCAGGCCAGCCCGTAAAACACCAGGAACATGCCGAGCAGCTGTCCGAGACGTTTGCGTGGTGGTTTATAGACGAACTCCAGCGCCCCCATGAACAGGCCGACACCGCCGGCCAGCAAACCGATCAGCAGCAAGGTGACCTGGCCCGGCAGGACGCGACTGAGCAGGCCGACGGCCAACCCGAGCAACAACACGCCAATCGCGTTTTTCACGTAGACCAGCCACGGACCGCTTTTTGGCAACCAGGCTGCGCCACCGGTGGCCACCAGCAACAGCGGTGCCCCCATGCCGAGGCCGAGCATGAACAGTTTCAGGCCGCCGCCCAGCGCATCGCCACTGGCGCTGATGTACAGCAACGCGCCGGCCAGTGGTGCCGAAACGCAGGGGGAAACCAGCAAGCTGGAGACCACGCCCAACACCGCGGCGCCCCACAGTGACCCGCCTTCGGTGCGACCGGCGATGCGGTCCAGGCGACTGCTGATGGCGTGCGGCAGCTTAAGTTCGAAGACGCCGAACATCGCCAGCGCGAACAGCGCAAAAAACATCGCAAAAGGCACCAGCACCCAGGCCGATTGCAGCCGCGCCTGCAGATTGAGCTGGGCACCGAACAGGCCCATCAGCGCGCCGAGCAG
Source organism: Pseudomonas sp. FW305-70 (assembly GCF_058783925.1). NCBI lineage: Bacteria > Pseudomonadati > Pseudomonadota > Gammaproteobacteria > Pseudomonadales > Pseudomonadaceae > Pseudomonas > Pseudomonas sp. FW305-70. The sequence continues at coordinate 24,384 of NZ_JBYSYZ010000002.1, read as the reverse complement.
GGCAAAGCACGCGGCCATCGGCAGGACATAGGCCAGTGACAGATTGAAACCGCGCCAGCCACCGACCTGGCCGCGCAGCACCACCCCGGACAGGATCGGCAGCATGGGCAGCACGCAGGGTGTGAACGTCAGGCCCAGGCCCGCGAGGAAAAACAATGCCAGTTCGCGCCAGCTCCATTGAGATGCCGTCGTCGTCGTCGTCGCCGCGCCGCTGCCGTCGATGCTCAGGCGCTCGGTCTCCGGCGGATAGCACAGGCCTTTGTCGGCGCAACCCTGATACGTCACGGCCAGGGTGAAGGCCCGCTGATCGGTGCGCGGTAGTTCGACGTCGAGAATGCCGTGGTACACCTCGACGTCGCCGAAGTACTCATCGTGCTTTTTCTGGCCATCGGGCAGTTTCGCCGCACCGAGCACGACTTCGGCCGGATCGGCGCGAAACTGGAAGCGGTGACGGTAGAGGTAATAGCCTTCAGTGGCGACGAAGCGCAGCTTGATCGATTGCGGCGTGCTTTCTACCAGGCTCAACTGGAAGGCTTCGCGCACGGGCAGGAAGTCGGCGCTGTTGTTGATCGAGCCCAGGGTCGAATTGGGACGATTTTCCAGCAAGCCGGTGGCGCTGGCCGGCAGGGCGAACACTAAAAGCAGCAGGCAGAGCAAACGGCGCATGACGATCTCGCGTATCGGAATGGGGGGATGATAGCGGACAGTGGGCCGGTGTACAGGGGGAGTTTTGCGGTGGGTTTTCTGACGCTTTCGCGAGCAAGCCCGCTCCCACAGGTGACCGCGTTCTTTCATGGAGGTGCGGTTAAATGTGGGAGCGGGCTTGCTCGCGAAGGCGGTCGGTCAGACGCGGAAGGCTTGAACGGCGGTGTGCAATCGCCCACCCAGCACCAGCAGGTTCTCCCCTTGCTCACGACCTTCGCCAATGCGCAGCAAGTTATCCCCGCCCAACTGATGAATCCGCTCGCTGTGATCACGAATCTCGCTGACCGCGCCGCTTTGCTGGGCGGTGACATCGGCGATGCGCACCGCCGTGTCGGAAATGGTCTGGATCGCCCCGACGATTTTATCCAGCGCGCCATCGGCGGCCTGGGCCTGGCTGGCCGTGGCTTCGGCGTGTTCGACCTGGGCACGCATGCCTTCCACCGACTGCCGCGCGGCGGTTTGCAGCCCGGCGATCAGCGTCTGGATTTCTGCCGTGGCCCCGGCGGTACGTTGCGCCAGTGAGCGCACCTCTTCCGCCACTACGGCAAAGCCGCGGCCCATTTCCCCGGCCCGGGCCGCCTCGATGGCAGCGTTCAAGGCCAGCAGGTTGGTCTGGTCGGCGATCGAGCGGATCACCGTCAACACGCCGCCGATGGTGGCCGACTCCTCGGCCAGGTGTTCGATCATTTGCGCATTGCCTTGCACTTCATCCACCAGCGCATGCAGGCCGGTAAGGCTCAGGCCGATGACTTTCTGTCCGTGCTCCACGGCCAGGCCGGCGTGGCGGCTGGCGTCGGCGGCCTGGCTGGCGTCACCGGCGACTTGCTGAATGGTCGCTTCCAGTTCGCTCAGAGAGTCGCGGATCAGCGCCGTGTCGCCGGCCTGATGTTGCGCACCGTCATGCAAATCATTGCTCAGGTCCGCCAGGGTGCGGCTGCTGCCGGCCACTTGCTGTGCATTGAGGCGGATGGTCCCTACCAGGTCCACCAGATAAGCGCGCAGGCGGTTGAGCGAGGCTTCAATGTCATGCAGTTCGCGGTTGGTGTTGCCCAGTTGAATGTCGCGGCTGAAGTCACCTTCGGCCCAGGTCGACAGGGCCGGGGCGAGGTTGGTCAGGGTCCGGGCCAGTTTGCGCTGCAAGGTGTCGATCAGCAGCGCGATCAACAGAATCAAGCCGATCATCACGCCTTGCATCAGCCGTACTTCACCCTGGATCTGCCCGTGCTGGGCGCGTATCACCGGTTCCAGTCCGGCGATGGCCTGTTGCACGTCGGCGATTTTCAGGTGAGTCGCGCTGCTCAGGTCAGCGCGTTTGCCGATTTGATCGCGGGTGCGCGCGAGCTCGGCCGGGTAGCGGGTGAGCAGGCTGTTGAGCTCTCGCTTGAGGCCGACGCCGGCATCTTCGGCGACGGTTTTTTCCTGGTGCTCAAGACCCATCATCGCGGCGAAATCATCGGCGTTCGATTCGCTGCTGGAGGTCACCCCCAGCAAGGGCAGGGCATCGAGCTTTTCTGCCTGGGTGCGGATGTTGGTCACTTCACGTTCGACGTCGGCGGCCAGCTCGCTGCGGCCGCTACTGACCAGTTTGTCCCGCGCCAGGGACAACTTGCCCAGGTGCTGCGATGCGATGAGCAGCGGCGTCAGATAGGCGGCATTGCCACTGGCGTACTGGCTGAGCTGATCGAGACTGGCACCCAGTTCCCGTTCGGCCTGCAGCAGCAGGGCCTGCGGATCGCCGGCCAGTTTGCCGGCGGCCAGCAGGTCGGTTTTGCTGAATTCTTCAAGGGTCGACAGGCTCGGGCGCAAGGCCTCGGCCAGGGCGGGTGGCAATTCGCCGAGTTGTTTTTGCAGGCTGTCGATGCCTTGGGCGGCACTGTTCAGGCGCAGGGCATCGCCGCTGCCAAGGTAATCCTCGACGCTGCGGGCGACTTCATTCTGAAACTGCTGCGACAGGCCCAGGTAGCGCTCCATTAATAGATACGGACGCTCAAGGGCTTTTTGCGACCACCACAGCGTAGCGCCGAGGGCCACGCACACGGCCACCAAAAGGAGGGTATTGAGATTGGTCAGCAGCTTCAGGCGCATTAAGGACTACCAACGGCAGAAATGGTAAGCGCCTGAAGTTATTGCGTTTCTGTTACAGGGTTATGACCGAATCGGTCGATTCCGATGAAAAAGTGGCACTTTGCTTTGATGTGCGGGCGGCCTGTACGCGATTGCGTCCGCCGCCCTTGGCACGGTACAGCGCCTCGTCTGCCAGGCTGGCCATCATCAGGCTGTCGGAGCTTTCGCAGAACTCCACCACCCCGGCACTGAAGGTGCACCACAGGTCCTTGGGTTGGGCTGGGTAATGAATCTCGGCAAAACGCTGGCGGATTTCATCGAGCACGTTGTAGGCCGCTTCGATATCGGTGTCCGGCATGACGATGGCGAATTCTTCGCCACCGTAGCGGCCGATGAAGTCGGTTTTGCGCAGGCGTTGCTTGAGAAACAGCGCCAGGCTCTTGATCACCCGGTCGCCCATGGGGTGGCCGTGGCTGTCGTTGACCCGTTTGAAATGGTCGATGTCGAGCATGGCAAAGCTCAGTGGCTTGTTCTCGCGACGGGCGCGGAACGAGCAGTCTTCGAGCAATTGCAGGATGTGCGTGTGGTTGTACAGGCCGGTGAGACTGTCGCGGACCATCCGTGCCTTGAGGTTGCGGGCCCTTGCTGCGCGGTTGCGCACGGTGGTGATCAGGTGCCGGGGCTTGATCGGTTTGGTCAGGAAGTCATCGCCGCCCTCGCTCATGGCGTCGAGTTGCTTGTCCAGGTCGTCTTCGGCCGACAGGTAAATGATCGGCACGCTGACATAACGGTCGTTGTGACGGATCACCTTGGCCAGTTCCGTACCGGTGCAGGCCGGCATGTACATGTCGAGGATGATCAGGTCCGGCTGGAAGTCCGCCAGTTCGGCCATGGCCTGGATCGGCTCGATCAACGTCCGGGTGACGATCCCGGCACTGTTGAGCAGGCGCTCGGTGTGCAGGGCCTGGGCGCGGGAGTCGTCAATGATCAACACTTTATAAGGTTCGTACTGGGCGACGCAGGTCAGGACTTCGATTTTCTCCAGCAGGCTCGACGCTTCGAGGGTGCCGGTGAGGAACTCCTGGCCTCCGGCGCGCACGGCGGCGAGGCGGGTCGGTGTGTCGGTTTCGTGCAGGCTGAAGAACAGCAGCGGCAAGCGATGGTCCAGGCCTTCCTGGGCTTCGGCGGCCAGCTTCAGGCCGACGCCGGGGCCGCTGAAGTCCACGTCCATGACAATCGCCGCGGGCAAGCGCTCGACCATCGACGAACGAAACGCGTCTACGCTGTCCAGGGACTGGGCGCTGAGCCCGAAGAATTCCAGTTGTTTGGCCAGGCGCTCGGCGCGGTCGTGATCCTGCAGCATCACATAGATGGGCTTGCGCAGTGGCGGCAGGAAGGTTTGATCGAGTTGGTCGCCATGGCGCAGGCCGGTGCGTGACAGGCGCTGCATCAAGCGGTTGAGGTCGGTGATCAGACCGCTGCTCAGGCGTCCGCGGTTGGCGTCGACCGCCTCCAGGGATTGACCGATATGACGCGCCAGTTGCGTGTGTTCCGGTTGTTCGAAGCGCTCGGCGAAACGCAGCAGGCGCAGATTGGCCTCGCTCAGTTCCGACAGGTCGGCGGTGGACCACTCGCTGCGTTGCAGGCGCTGCCATATCTCAAGAATCTGACGAGCCTGATGAATTACCCGCTGGGCAAAGTGGTGCTTGAGGCGCTCGCGGCTGGGGTCTTCTGGCTCGGTCATATCCTGACTACTAGTTAGGGTGCACACTGAGGTCGACTGGTGGCTCTATGCTAGCATCACTTTTCCGTTACATGAGTGCTGTACGTCAATAATCTGCAATGCAACCTCATTCAGTTTGTGACCGATCAGTCTGGTTTTGGCCTTTAAAGTCGCGGTGTGCGGGTGTGAAGCGCTTTATTCAGGGCACTTGGTGGGCGTGGGGCGGCAATTGAAGTGTGACCTGCATTTGGAGATTCATGATTTTCCAGCCTCTGCGCAGTGGCCCTTTTTTTCGGTTTCGGGGGGTAGGGGATTCCCTTAGGCGGTAGTTCAGGGCATTAGCCGGATTTTGAAGGTCGTAGCGTCGTCGGGAGGCCAGGAACATTTTTCATCCACAAGCCTGGTAATTTTCCGCATCGGTGCAATGGCGGGTGCCGGGCCAAGGCACGTTGTTGTATGGTTGTGGTCGAACCGTTGAACTCAAGAGATTGAAAGGATATCGCCATGCTGGACTGGAAGAACCGCACAGGCAGTGCGCCTGAACGTACTGCTGAACCGAAGTCGGAGACCCGCAGTTACCTGGGCGGTCTGTTGTTCAGCCGGGCGCTGGCCACTCTGCTGGGCATCTACCTGTTGGTGGCGAGTGTCCTGGGCTGGTACTGGAGCCAGGAGCCGGCGCTCTTCCCGGTCCAGCAGACCGCACAACTGGCGGCCGAGAAAGAAGGCAAGCAGATGGTCGTCGGCTACACCACGGTGGAAACCCTCAAGACCGTCGCCGGCACCTTGCTGACCAAGCCAGGCGGCTATATATCCAACGACCGTTTCCCGCCAGGCCTGTGGATGGACAACATGCCGAGCTGGGAATATGGCGTGCTGGTGCAGGTCCGCGACCTGAGCCGGGCGTTGCGCAAAGATTTCGCCCGTTCGCAGTCGCAGTCCGCCGAAGACGCCGACCTGGCCAAGGCCGAGCCGCGTTTCAACTTCGACAACAAGAGCTGGGTGCTGCCGTCCAGTGAGTCCGAGTACCAGGAAGGCATCAACTCCCTGAGCCGCTATCAGGCGCGCCTGTCCGATCCGAACCAGAAGAGCGCGCTGTTCTATGCCCGTGCCGACAACCTGAACAACTGGCTGGGTGATGTCGGTACCCGCCTGGGTTCGCTGTCGCAACGGCTGTCGGCCAGTGTGGGTCGGGTCAAGCTCAACACTGCGCTGAAGACCGAGGTCGTGACACCGGGTGTGGCGCCGCAAGTCGATGAAGAAATCGTCGAAACGCCATGGCTGCAGATCGACAACGTGTTCTATGAAGCCCGCGGTCAGGCCTGGGCCTTGTCGCACTTGCTGCGCGCCATCGAAGTCGACTTCGCCGATGTGCTGGCCAAGAAAAACGCCACGGTCAGCGTGCGCCAGATCATTCGTGAACTGGAAGCGTCGCAGGAGCCGGTGTGGAGCCCGATGATCCTCAATGGCAGCGGCTTCGGCGTGCTGGCCAACCACTCGCTGGTCATGGCCAACTACATTTCCCGGGCCAACGCCGCGGTGATCGATTTGCGTCAATTGCTCAATCAGGGCTGAGTCATGGTTGATAACTCTGTCGATGGAATGCGAGAGGCCGCGCACCGTGCGGCTTCCGATGCCGAACAGATCGCCTGGGTCGATGAGCAGGACAACCTGCTCGGCGCCCTGGTCCGTTCCGACTTGCGCGAGCGCGGGCTGATCGGGCGCGGCACCTACATTATGTTGTTCAACTCCGCTGGCGAGCTGTGCGTGCATCGCCGCACCCTGAGCAAGGCGATCTATCCCGGTTACTGGGACGTGGCAGCGGGGGGCATGGTGCTCGCCAGTGAAACCTACGCCGAATCGGCGGCCCGGGAGCTGGAAGAAGAGCTGGGCGTGAGTGGCGTGGAGCTGACCGCCCATGACCATTTCTTCTTCGAGGACACCGGCAATCGCCTGTGGTGCTCGGCGTTCTCGGCGGTGTGGGACGGCCCGTTGACCCTGCAACCGGAAGAGGTGCTGGAAGCGCGCTTTATCCCCATCGATCAGGTCATGCTGGAGATCGCGGAAAAGCCTTACTGCCCGGACTCTCTGGCGGCGTTGAAGCGCTATCTGAAGGCTCAACAAAGCAACGTCGCAAAACAGCTATAAATTGGCGCCGATTGGCTCTTAGCAATCGGCGTTTTTGCCGTTACACTGCGCGACCTTTTTAAACTGTAACGGTATCGCTGTAACTGTAGGAGCGAGCTTGCTCGCGATGGACGTCAACGATAACGCGGGCATCCAGAATGAACGCGTCGTCCTTGAGTTCATCGCGAGCAAGCTCGCTCCTACAGAGAAGACGCGTTTTGTCCGATGGACGTTAGCGTGTTTCGAAAAAGCTCTGCCGTTTCAGTAGCGCTGCCCCTGCCTGAGTGGGGCTTCGCGGTCGATAGCCTTCCCAAGTGCTGCGACCAGTCTTTGTCCTCCGAAGAGGATTGCCGGTGGCCAAAAAAGCCGCATCCTTCGCCGCCTTGGGCGGCCTGGTATTTTCCACCGACGCAGGTCGTCATTGCCCGGAATGCAGTAAACCGGTGGACGCCTGCATCTGCAAACAGACCGTTATCCCGGCCGGCGACGGCATTGCGCGCGTGCGTCGCGAAAGCAAGGGCCGTGGCGGCAAGACGGTGACCACCATTACCGGTGTACCGTTGGCTGAAGATGCGCTCAAGGAACTGGCCACGACGTTGAAGAAGCGTTGCGGAACCGGTGGGGCGTTGAAAGACGGTGTCATCGAAATCCAGGGCGATCATGTCGAGCTACTCTTGGCAGAACTGATCAAGCTCGGTTTCAAGGCGAAGAAATCCGGCGGCTAGCAGCCTCTGTGAAAACCACCCTCGGCTTGATCCGGTCCTGATGGCATTCAGGCCTGGCGCCGTCCACATGGTTTTCACAGAGCCTGTTCATGACCGGTTTCTAAACTCACTGCGGTCGGCGGGGTCTATTGCCTCGTTGACGAACCGTCATTTTCATTCTTTAGACTGCGCCGGCCTGAATCCAGGCGACGCACTATGACTTCTTTATAGGGGACTTCGATGTCCGTACGACGCACACGCAAAGACGATGGCAGCCAATGGACAGTTGCGGACAGCCGCAGTGTTTACGGGATTCGCCATTGGGGGGCCGGGTATTTCGCGATCAATGACGCCGGTCGCGTCGAAGTTCGTCCGAACGGTCCGAGCAGCTCGCCTATCGACCTGTTCGAGCAAGTCGACCAGCTGCGCAAAAGCGGCCTGTCCTTGCCGTTGCTGGTCCGTTTTCCGGACATCCTGCAAGACCGCGTGCGTCAGCTGACGGGCGCATTCGACGCCAACATCGAGCGTCTGGAATACCAGAGCAAGTACACCGCGCTGTACCCGATCAAGGTGAACCAGCAGGAAGCGGTGATCGAAAACATCATCGCCACCCAGAACGTTTCCATCGGTCTGGAAGCCGGGTCCAAGCCTGAGCTGCTGGCGGTGCTGGCACTGGCGCCGAAGGGCGGCACCATCGTCTGCAACGGTTACAAGGACCGTGAGTTCATCCGCCTGGCGCTGATGGGCCAGAAGCTCGGCCACAACGTGTTCATCGTGATCGAGAAAGAATCCGAAGTCGGCCTGGTGATCGAAGAAGCGGCCTCGCTCAAGGTCAAGCCTCAGGTCGGCCTGCGCGTGCGCCTGTCGTCCCTGGCGTCGAGCAAGTGGGCAGACACTGGCGGCGAGAAATCCAAGTTCGGCCTGTCGGCGGCGCAACTGCTTTCGGTGGTCGAGCGTTTCCGCGCGGCCGGCCTGGACCAGGGCATTCGCCTGCTGCACTTCCACATGGGCTCGCAGATCGCCAACCTGGCGGACTACCAGCACGGCTTCAAGGAAGCGATCCGTTACTACGGCGAATTGCGCAACCTCGGCCTGCCGGTGGACCACATCGATGTCGGTGGCGGCCTGGGCGTGGACTACGATGGCACGCACTCGCGTAACGCCAGTTCGATCAACTACGACATGGACGATTACGCCGGTGTCGTGGTCGGGATGCTCAAGGAGTTCTGCGATGCGCAGAGCCTGCCGCACCCGAACATCTTCTCCGAAAGCGGCCGTTCCCTGACCGCGCACCACGCCATGCTGGTGATCCAGGTGACCGACGTCGAGAAACACAACGACGACGTGCCACAGATCGAGAACAAGGAAGCGCTGCCGGAAACCGTACAGTGGCTGGTGGACCTTCTGGGTCCGACCGACATCGAGATGGTCACCGAAACCTACTGGCGCGCCACGCACTACATGAGCGATGTTGCCTCCCAGTACGCCGACGGCAAGCTGACCCTGGCCGAGAAAGCCCTGGCCGAGCAATGCTACTTCGCCGTGTGCCGTCGCCTGCACAACTCGCTGAAGGCGCGCCAGCGTTCCCACCGTCAGGTGCTGGACGAACTCAACGACAAACTGGCCGACAAGTACATCTGCAACTTCTCGGTGTTCCAGAGCCTGCCGGACACTTGGGCCATCGATCAGGTCCTGCCGATCATCCCGCTGCACCGCCTCGACGAAGAGCCGTTGCGTCGTGCGGTGCTGCAAGACCTGACCTGTGACTCCGACGGCAAGATCAACCAGTACGTCGACGAGCAAAGCATCGAAACCAGTTTGCCGGTGCACGCGCTGAAGGAAGGTGAGGACTACTTGCTGGGTGTGTTCCTGGTCGGTGCCTACCAGGAAATTCTTGGCGACATGCACAACCTGTTCGGTGACACCGACTCGGTGAATATCTACCAGAACGCCGACGGCAGCGTGTACCACGCCGGTATCGAAACCCACGACACCATCGAAGACATGCTGCGTTACGTGCACTTGTCGCCGGAGGAGTTGATGACTCACTACCGCGACAAGTGCGCCAGTGCCCGCATCAGCGCAACCGAGCGCACGCAGTTCCTCGATGCCTTGCGTCTGGGTCTGACCCGTTCGTCTTACCTGTCTTCCTGAGGTAAGTTCCACGCTCATCAGGTTGTCTGAAAATTTTCCTTCTGCCTCGGAAATTTCAGATGACCTGGTGCGGCAATTCTCCGATTCCATGGGAAATTACCTGCGTTTCGACTACTTAGCGCATTTGGTCTTCTTTTCGCGTAGGTTATTTCCTAAGTTGTATTTCGGCACTCTACTCGGCCATGTCTCTCAGCGAGAATCCCCGGCCGCCCCTCCCGTAGAGAAACGCCGATGTTCAATCCAGTCAGCGAACCGTTATTTCGTCTGGATGTTGCAGGTTTGCCCGACTCCCTTGAGGTCCTGGCCTTTACCGGTAGAGAAGCCATCAGCGAGCCGTTCGTGTTCGACCTGGAGCTGCTGATCGATGACCCGGTGCTTGACCTTGCCAGTTTGCTGTACCGCCCGGCCTCCTTGCATTTCGGGCCAGCCGGAAACCATGTGCATGGACAATTGCATGAACTCGTCCAGCGTGATCATGCCTCGGGGCCGCGACTCTGTCAGGTGCGCCTGGGGCCAGGACTGGCTTGCCTGGCCCAGCGCTTCAGCCAACGAATCTTCAGTGCCCGTTCGGTGCCGCAAATCCTCGATCAGGTGCTCAAGGAGCACGGCATTACCGGTAAAGATCGACGCCTGGCGCTGAGCGGCGACCACCCGCCCCGGGATTTCTGCACGCAATATCGAGAGTCGGACCTGCAATTTCTCCAGCGACTGTGCGCCCAGGAAGGGCTGCATTACCACTTCGAAAACCGGGTCGGGGGGCACTGCGTGGTGTTCAGCGACGATCAGCAACATTTTCGAACCGGTGAGCCGGCGGTAATGCGCAGCGAGGGTGATCGGCCGGCAGTGCGGCAGCTCAAACGCCAGCGTAGCGCTGCGACAGCGGCGCAATGTGTCGAGTGCCGGACAGACCTGGCGACCTTGCGCAGCGGTCGGGTGATGCCGCTGTCCGGTCATCCGGTTGCCGATTGCAATCGGCTCTGGCTGGTGACCCACGTTGAACATTGGGGCAGCCAGGATACGGCGACGCCCTACTACAACCAGGCCCGTGCCCTGCAATGGCCGGCCCGCTTCGAGCTGCCCTGCGCGACGAGCAAACCCCAGATGCACAGCCTGCAGCGGGCGTGGGTCGTCGAGGTCGATGAGCAAGGCCCCGACCCGGCAAGGCCGGTACCGGTGCAATTCGACTGGCTTTACCAGGGCGAAGGGGCAGCGCCCAGTCACTGTTGGCTGCCATTGGCCGGGCCGTTGCAGGCCGAGACGTACTCGCCATTGCGCGAAGGAACCGAGCTGGTCGTGAGTTTTGTCGAAGGTGATCCCGATCAGCCGCAGATAACCGGGGTGTTGCATGCGCCGGCAACGATCGAGGAGATGAGCGCGGACACTCCCCAGGTCATCTGTACCCCTGATGAGGGCCTGGAGCAATGGTTGCACTCGGCAGAACCGCTGCTGATGCTGTGCCTGCTGCCCGGCGGTGGCAGTTTCAATCATTGCGCACAGGCGTTGTGCACCTGTCGTCTGGCGACGCAGCTTGGCCAGAGCTCTGGAGCATGATCGTCGCACGCACGCCCGAGGCGCCCCCGCAGTGGTTGTTGCTGGATGTGCCGGGCACGCCGCAGGCGGGTGTCACGCTTCGGCAGATGTTTGCACAAGCCCGGTGGTATGGGTTGTTCGAAAGGACGGAGTGGCATGCGCTGCGAGCGCAGGGGCCGGTCCTGGTCGATCTGCGCACCTGCCCGGCACTGGCCGATCTGTGCATCGTCGACGGCCAACGCTGGCCCGGATTGCTGATGGTCAGCGAGGCCGGCGCTGCGCCGTTGCTCGCGCATTTACGGCGCATGCTTACGGTTACGCTTGGCTTGCACCGGGCCCTTTTGAACTATTACAACCCGATCACGGCCAGCTATTTTTTCGATGCTTGCGATGCCGCTGAACTGAGTCGCTGGCTAGGGCCCATCCAGCAGTTGCGTTGGTTCGGCGGCAGTTGGGCCGATCGCGCAACGGGATGCGAGGGGTGGCAGCGTTTATCCAACCCCGGGCTGGCGGTCAGCCCGTTGGCCGTCGAGGAGAGCCTCAGTGCCGGGCAACAGGAAAAACTGCAAACCTGCCTGCTCGAACAACATGCCTGGCGCTGGAACCGATCCACCGGGGCCGATTTCTCCCGCCTGTGGGCCCGTGTGCAGGAGGGACTGGCGCTGGGTTTCAGCGAGCGCCCGGTACTGGATGGCTGGATATGGCTACGTTTGCAGTATCCCGACGCCGTGCCCGTGCAGCCATTGCCGGGCAGGACTCAGCAGGAGCGCCTCGATAGCCTGCGCCACCGGTGGCAGAACGACCAACCCTGGCCATGAACTCGAGCCACTCAGTGAGTGCTGCCGGCAAACCAGCCATCGTGACGGCGCAGGCGCCAGGCGATCACGCCGAGGGTCAGGCTGCGCAGCAGCATGAACAGCAAAAAGGTTATCCACAGGCCATGGTTGCCCCAGCCTTGCAGTGCCCAGCCGAAAGGCAGCACCAGCACCACAGTCAGCAGCATGCCGTTACGCATTTCCCTGGCGCGGGTGGCGCCGATGAAAAGGCCGTCGAGCAGGTAGCTCCAGACGGCAATCAGCGGCAGTACGGCGAGGTAGGGCAGGTAGATGAACGCGGTGTCGCGCACACTCTGAATGTCGGTCTGCATTTCGATGAACAAATGCCCGGCGAGCAGAAACAGCGCGGCAAAGCCCAGGCTCGCGAGCAACGACCAGCCGCCCGCCACCACCAATGATCGGCGCAGGGCATCGCGGTCGCGGGCGCCGAGGGCGTGCCCGCACAGCGCTTCCACGGCGTGGGCCAAGCCATCAAGGGCATGGGCGGTCAGCAGCAAACCGTTGAGCAGCAGGGCATTGGCCGCGACCGTGGCGTCGCCCAGCCGCGCGCCCTGCACCGTGATCAGAAAAAACACCGATTGCAGCGCCAGGCTGCGGATGAAGATGTCGCGGTTGACCGCCAGCAATGGCCGCCAACTCTGCCACAGCGCCAATGCCGCCCAGACGATATGCCCGGGATAGGCACGCAGGGCCTTGCGGGTCATCAGCAAGCCGATCAGCGCCCCCGTCCATTCGGCAATCACCGAGGCCCGGGCGGCACCGACCACGCCCCATTCGAGGCCAAGGACGAACCACAGGTTCAGGGCGATATTGACCAGGTTGGTACTCAGCAAAATCGCCAGCGGCGCCCGGGCATTCTGGGTGCCGAGAAACCAGCCGACCAGTGCATAACTGGCCAGCGCGGCGGGCAGTCCGAACAGGCGGGTGTGGAAAAACTCGCGGGTCAGCTGATCGAGCTCCGCCGACGGTTGCATGAAGTGCAGCGCCGCTGTGCTCAACGGCACGCCCACAGCACCCAGGACCAGGGCCAGGCCGAAGGCGAGCAACAGGCCTTGCAACAGAATCTGCCGCAAGGCCGCACCATCCCCGCGTCCGGCCGCCTGGGCGGCGAACCCGGTGGAGCCCATGCGCAGAAAACCCATGGCCCAGGCAAGGAAGGTATACAGACTGGCCCCGACCGCGACGGCGCCGAGTTGATGGGCGTGGGGCAGGTGACCGATGACGGTGCTGTCGACCAGTGCCACCAGCGGTACGGAAATGTTCGAAAGAATCATCGGCGCGGCGAGTGCCCAGACCCGGCGATGGGTAGGGCGGTCGCGCCAGTCGGCGGTCAGGTCGGACATGCAGGCTCCTTGGGGGAGCGGGCATTGTAGCGGCAGATTCAGAGCATGCCGTGTATTCAATTGTGGGAGCGGCGGTGCGGCGATCCGACTTGCTCGCGAAAGCGGTCGTCCAGTCAATATTGATTCGACTGACACTCCCTCTTCGCGAGCAAGCCCGCTCCCACAGTCTCCGGTGGGGTCAGTGGATGATCCAGCTGAGCAGCCAAAGTCCCAGCATCAACCAGATGATCCCCATGATGAAGGATGCATTGAGAAAGGCGCGGATCGCCGTCCACAGCAGGATCAGACCGAGGATCAAGGTCACGATGCTGACGACCGAAGTCTCCATGCCCAGCGCCTGGGACAAGCCTTCGACAAAATTGCTGCTGGCGTTGCTCAACAGATTGAACAGCCCACTGAGGCCATCAACGATGAAGCGGATGATCGAGCCGAGTACCTGGCCGAGCCATTCGGAAAAACCTTCTACCTGCATGGAGTGAACGTCCTGATTAAAGAGAATTGAGCCTTGGGCTGTCGATCATGCTGCCGAGTTCCCACCAGCATAGAGGGTTGCGCCGTAACTGTGGGAGCGGGCTTGCTCGCGAAGGCGGCGTGTCAGTCGAATCATTATTAACTGGACAACCGCTTTCGCGAGCAAGCCCGCTCCCACAAAAAACAAACGGAACACTGAGCCGTTGTCACTTGCCATCCTCGGTCATCCCCCCGAAGCTATACGCCTTCAGGAGAGCCCGATGAACCTTGTTGAACTGACCGAACGCCTGCACGCCATCCGTGACCGCAATGACTGGCGGCAATTTCACAGTCCGAAAAACCTGGCCATGGCCGCGAGCGTGGAAATGTCCGAGCTGGTGGAGATTTTCCAGTGGTTGACCGAAGACCAGTCACGCCAGTTGCCGGCGGACAAACTCGCCCATGCCGGGCAGGAAGTCGGTGACATCGTGCTTTATCTGTTGCTGCTGTGCAGCGAGCTGGGCCTGGACATGGAGGCCGTGGTGCGCAGCAAACTGGCGGACAGCGAGCGGAGGTTCAGCTGATGAGCGACCGTCATTTCGATCAACTGGCGACCCGTTTCGCCGAAAAAATCTACGGCGGTGCCAAAGGTGCGATCCGTCTGGCGGTGTTGCAGGCCGATCTGGCCGAAGCCTTGCCCGATCGCCCGCTGCGTGTGCTGGACATCGGCGCGGGCCTTGGCCACATGTCGTTGTGGCTGGCCCAGCGTGGCCATCAGGTGACCCTCGCCGAACCTGCCGAACCGATGCTCGAAGGCGCCCGCCAACGCTTCGCCGATGCCGGACAGAGCGCCACCTTCATTCAGGCACCCTGGCAGGAACTGCTCGGGCAGCTCACCGAACCCTACGACCTGGTGCTGTGCCACGCCGTGCTGGAATGGCTGGCCGAACCCCACGCCATCCTGCCGGTGTTGCATCAATTGACCAAGGCCGATGGTTGGCTGTCCCTGGCGTTCTACAACCGCGATGCGCTGATCTACCGCAACTTGCTCAAGGGCCATTTCCGCAAGATGCGCAAGAACGACATGGCCGGTGAAAAACAGAGCCTGACCCCGCAGCAGCCCCTTGATCCGCGTGAACTGGCGGCGCAACTTGAAGGTCTATGGCGGGTCGAAACCCAGAGTGGCGTGCGGGTTTTTCACGATTACATGCCGGTGGAATTCCAGGCTCGCGCCGAGTTGGTGGACCTGCTGGAAATGGAACTGGCCCACCGCCGTCATCCAGCCTATGCCGGGCTTGGACGTTACTTGCACTGGATCTGTCGGCCTGTCTGATCGGAGCACGCAATGAAAAGTCATTCAGGTGTACTGCTGTTCTGCCTGGGGCTGGCCGCCTGTCAGGGCAGCAACCCTTATGTCGCCACGTCCAACCCTTTGCCTCCGGCACCGCCCCAGGCCGCCAAGACTTTCGACCGTAGCGCTTATCCGGCAGCACCCCGTGACTATGGGCGCTACCGCAGTTGGGCCTGGCTCGACGGGCACCTGCCACCGGGCACGGCCTGGGCGGACTCGGCGCAGGTTGCCGAAGCAGTCAGCAATGCGCTGGACCAACGCGGCTTGCGCCCGTTGCACGACAATCGTCCGGCCGACCTGTTTGTCAGCGCCGACCTGCGCCTGGAAACCCGCTTGCGCCAGGTTCAGGACGATTACGGTTACTACGGCGGTTACGGTGGCTACGGACCGGGGTACGGCATGTACGGCAGCGTGCCGATCGTACGCACCTATTCGGAACAGGTCGTGGTGGTTCAGGTGGACATGTTTGACGCCAAAAGCGGTCAGCCGATATGGAGCTCCAGCGCTGAAACCGGCAACCGGGGCAGCGAAAGCGAGCGCGTCGATGCCATACGGGAGGCTGTGGAAAAGGCGATGTCGGCGTATCCTCCCAGTTAGCTTCTGTAGATAAGAAGCATTTCGCAGGAGAACCATCATGTTCCGCCGTTTCATACTACTGGCCATGGTCGCGCTGCTCAGTGCCTGCGCCGCCAACCAGGTCAATCATGACTTCGACGCCAGCCGCGACTTTGCTGCCTATCGCAGCTGGACGTGGAAAGAACCCGCCCTGCAATACCGTCCCGATGATCCACGGATCAAGAGCGACCTGACCGAACAGCGCATCCGTCAGGCGGTAGCCGATCAACTGGACCAGCGCGGTCTGCGCCCGGCCGCCGCGGGTGCCAAGGGTGACTTGAATGTGCAGACCTACCTGATTGTCGAAGAGCGGCAACAGCAGGTGACCACCAACTACGGCGGCGGGTGGGGGTACCCGTGGTATGGCTACTACGGCGCGCCCATGTATAACGAAACCCGTAATGTCAGCTACAAGGTAGCGACCATCCAGATCGACCTGCTCGATGGCAAGGACGGCAAACTGGTGTGGCGTGGCAGTGACGAACAGATACTCAGCCGCACACCGAACCCGTCGGATCGTCGTGATGCCATCCTGGAAACAGTCACGCGGATATTGGCCAACTATCCACCGCACGCCACTTAGAATCAGCCAGTCTCTCAACCCCTGTGTTCCCACAGGGGTTTTTATGCTCGACACTTGCGAGCCTGGGGATCGACCTGAACCAGGTCGAGGTGGGTGCCAACCTCGGTTGTCACACGGGACGCCCAGCCCAGGTGATCTAGTCCGTCAGCACAATCGGCAGTTCGATGCAGAAACGCGCGCCCTCGGCGGAGTTCCTGACGCTCAGCTTGCCGCCCATGTTCTCGACAATGCCATAGCTCACCGACAGCCCCAGACCGGTGCCGACACCCACCGGTTTGGTGGTAAAGAACGGCTCGAAAATCCGCTCCAGCAAACGCGGGTCGATACCGCCGCCGTTGTCCTCGACCCACAGGCGTACCGCGTGTGTATCCCGTTCGGCGTACACCGAAATCCACGGTTTGAAATCGGGGTTGGCCTCGCGCTTGCCGAGCAATGCATCCCGGGCGTTGACCATCAGGTTGATCAGCACTTGCTCAAGCTGATCGACGTAGCCGCGCACCAGCACATCAAAACCGGTCTCGCTGATGCGCAGGTCGACACCTTTGCCGCGCATCCCTTCGGACAACAGCGCCAGTGTGCCTTCGATGGCCTGGGCCGGGTTGAACGGTTGCTGCTCGATTTCCGAGCGGCGGCCGAACACCCGCATGTGGTCCACCACCCGCGCGGCGCGTTGCACCTGGCTGTCGATGCGGGTGAGCTTGTCGATCAGGTAGTCGACCTGTACGTCGCCGTTGCTGAGGCGCTTGAGGACATTGACGATGGCCATGCGTATCACGTTCAACGGCTGGTTGAGCTCATGGGCCAGGCCGGTGGCCATTTCACCGAGGGTGGCCATTTTCGCGCTTTGTGTGAGCTGCTGCTGCGAGCGTCGTACCTCGGTGTTGTCGCGTCCTACGGCCTGGACCTCGAGCAAGCGTCCCTGTTCGTCGAATACCCCGCGATCGGACCAGACCCACCAGGCGTGTTCGCGCCCGGGCAGTTGCAGGTTGATCTCGGCGGTGCTGACCGGAAACTCCGGGCTCAACTGGTTCAGCCGCCGGGTGAATGCCTCGCGCTGTTCCCCGGACATCCAGTTGCCCAGATTCACCCCCGGCAATTGCTCGGGCGCCAATTCCAGATAGGTGGCCAGCGGGCGGTTGCCGAAGGTCAGGGTCAGGTCCGGCTGGTAGCGGCAGATCATCGCCGGCGAGTCTTCCACCAGAATTCGGTAGCGTTCCTCACTCTGCCTGACCTGCTCGGCCGCCAGGGTCGCTTCGGTGACGTCCAGCCACAAGCCCACGGCTTCCACCGGCAAGCCGAGGTCGTCGCGCAACAATTTCGCTTCATCCAGCAGCCAGTGATAGTCACCCTGACTGTCGCGCAGCCGATAGCGGGCGCGCACCGAGCCTTCACGCAGCAGCCGTCGCGTGCGCTCGAAATACTGCAGGCGGTCGTCGGGGTGTACCCGCTCCACCAGCGCCCCGGGTGCGCAGTCGGCCAGGGTCCAGCCGAGCAACGGGAGCAGGCTGTCGCTAAAGAACACCGGTTGCAGAGCGCCTTCGTCATAGCGCTGTACATAAATCACCGCCGGTGAACTGGCGATCAGATTGTCCAGGCGTGCATGGGCAGCGGCGGCGCTCTGCTGCTGATTCTTGATGTCGCTGATGTCGTGCATGAAACCCACCAGCCGACGGTTTTTGCCCACGCCCAGCGCTTGGCCTTGCAGGCGATACCAGACGGGTTCGAGTGCATCGTCGGGGCGATACAGGCGCACGCACAACAGCAGTGGCATGCCCGACACCTGCAAGTCCTGCAGACGGATGCGCAGCTCTTCGCGGTCGGCGGGATACACCTGGTCGAGCCAGTCCTGTACCGATAAACGCGATGTTCCAAGGTTCAGGTTCGTCGCCAGCGAAGGTGCCAACTGCACCTCTTCGCTGTCGCTGAAAACTTCCCACCAGCCTGTGCCCAGCAACGCTTGCAGCGACTCCAGGCGTTCCAGTTGCAGGTGATGTCGGTGCTCGCGCAAGCGTTCAAGCAAGGGGCTGGCGAGCGCGGCGGTGATTTGCAGCCAATCGCGTTCGGTGACATCGGGGGCGCGTTGTTGCGGCGTGTAGAAACCGCACAGCAACCAGGCGACCACCCCTTGCGCATCGTGGTAGGGCACGGCGAAGCCATCGTTATTGCCGAACGTGCCTTGCAGGCGCGGGTGTTCGCGCGGGATCAGGTACTGGGGTGCCGAGCCGCTCAAACTGTCCAGCCCCGTGCCCAGGCGCTGGTCGTTTTGCCATAGCTGCGGTGCATCGAAAGCCGTGTAGTGCTGGTGAATCTGCCAACCCTGCTCCTGCTCATCGAGCAAGGCCAGGGCAATGCAGGGGATCTGAAAACGCTGGGCCAGGCTTTGCAGTTGTTCGCCCAGCATCTCGGGCAGACGTGTCAGGCTGCACAGGCGCAACTGTTCGGCGATTTGCAGCACCAGCACCTGGCATTGCTTGCGGTTGCGCGATTGCCGGCGCTCGAGCAACAAGTCGCCGATGTCGAGCATCTGCAACAGCCAGGCATCGGCCAAGGGTTGCACCCAGCCGCGCAAATGCAGGGGCGGACCATTGAGACTGTAGAAGTCCAGGTCCAGGGTTTGTCCCTGCCAGTGCGCCGGCGCGCCTTCGATGACGAGGCCGCTGTGGGGCAACAGGAAGTCGAGCAGGTGTGGTTCCTGTGTGCCGGGGGGATGCTGGGCCAGCAAGTGCCGCAGCGGACCGCTCAATTGAACGACACGCCCATCGGCATTGAGCTGCATCTGCAATCCGAAGCTGTGCACCCGCAGTGTTTCCGGCGGCTCCGGTGGGGGCGGCGGGTGGCGGTGGAGCAGGCGCCCGAACAATTTATCCCCGGCACTCAAAATTGCAGGCTCGCACTGGCCGTGAGGGTCGCCGGCAGATTGGGTACCCGACCGATGCCGGGCAGGTTCAGGAACGGAATGACGGCGCTGATTTTATTGGCGGGGTAATGAATGGCGACGGTCAGCAATCCCAGGGCGAACTCTATCGCGGCGGCACCTTTTTGTTTGTGGGGGAGTCTGGCTTTCATGAGTGCGTCTACCCTGATATCACTGAGTAATGTCAGCATAGAATCATTCCGCCAAAACGGAGGTTTTTACCGAGTGCAGCGCTTTAAACTCATGGCCGCCCCGGGTCTTGCGACGGACGGTATGCACGTGCCCGGCACGTTTACGGGTGCTGGATTGGCCAGTGTTTTCTGGCTGCTGCTAGCGTCAAGAGTCTGGCTCCTGTGAGTCAGGGGCTTAGAACCTGCTTTTTTATATGGCGCCTGAAATGTCAAAGAAACAGTCATTTGCACCGTTCGTGCGGGTGGGGCTGATGCTGACATTCACCTGGCTCCACTAGTCGGCCCTTATATGTTCACAGCCGGAAACTACGTCTACTTTTCAGGCAGGCGGGCAAGGGACAGACCAATTATCAGATTACGTGTGAGTTGGGGATTATCAAGAACACGGTGAAGTTGTATGTGTCGCAGGTGTTGAGGTTGACGCATATGCATAAGCGGACGCAGTTGGCGTTGGCCTTGTCGCCCAGTAATTCCGGGATGCGGCAGTGGTTTGCGGCGCACTGATTTTGTGTACATATCCGTTTCTGCGGTAACGGCCGCTTATGGTTTCGCCCTGACGGCGACTCACGAGGCCTCCCGAGGGGGCGGTTGGATCAAGATCAAGAGCTGCAGGCGAGCTAACGCTCTGCCTGATGAGTGGTAAGAGGCGTGGGTTTACCCCGGCCCATTGTGGGAGCGGGCTTGCCCGCGAAGGCGGTCTTACAGTCAACCAATCCTGTGTAGTTTTCCTCAAGTCCCGAGGACACCTCTGACACGCTTTTCAGGTTGTCCGTCGGAAGCGCGATCTCTAGCCTTTGTCGGTCGCTGAAAATTCAGCGTCCGGGCGTCGCGGCTCGATTCCTAAGGCATAATCGCTCCACCTGACGACAACACTTTCTTGTGTCTGTCGTTCTGTGTCATGGCGACTGTGCGCGGGATACCTTCGGGTATGCCGAGCTGCCTCTGGGATCGGTCCGCGAACCCGCGTACAGCTGCCACCCCAATTTGCTTCGCGGCAATTTGGACGTGGCTCCATTTCATCCCAGAGGTGCAACGATGATAAAACCAACCCCCCAATCCACCCAAACAACCCGCCGTGCACAAACCCAGCACGATGTTCGTCATCGCCCCGAACATCGACACCGAAACCCTGCTGGCCCACGCTTGTGAATCACTGGCGTCGGCGAGTGTGATGGCGAGTGATTTCGCGGGTTTTCTGCAGGGCTCGCAGCGCAATACGCTGCTGGGGATTGCGCAGGTGATCATGCTGGGTGAGATGGCGGTGAACCGGGCGTTGGATAATCTCGATCCGCAAGACTGACCACGGAGCTTTGTGGCGAGGGAGTCCTCCCGCTCGGGTGCGTAGCGCCCGCCCGACAAGCTTCCTCGCCACAGGCATCGGCCTTGTCAGGCCACCGGCCGCCAATGCCCGACCATATGCTCCAGCTCTCCGACACCCACCAACTGAAAGTCCCCGCTCGCCCCCGGCTCGCTGGCCAGCAGCGTCACCTCACCGGGCAACCGCACCGGCTTCTTGAACTGCACGGCGATCTCGACGTTCGCCACAGGCAGGTGCCCGGCCAGTGCCGCCAACGTGCGCGCCTTGTTCCACAGGCCATGGGCGATGGCGGTCGGGAAGCCGAAGAGTCGGGCGCTGGCCGCGCTCAGGTGGATCGGGTTGTAGTCGCCGGACACCTTGGCGTATTGCCGGCCGATGTCCGAGGGCGCTTTCCAGTGTTCGACTTCGTTCATGTCCAGACTCGTTACCAGGTTCTCCTCAAGTGGTTCGCCCTCGAGTTTGACGCCGCGGCAGAGCATCCGGCTTTGTGCCTCCCACAACGGCCCCAGTTGATCGTCGAGGGTGGTCAGCAAATCGAACGTCGCGCCTTTGGCGTGGGGTTGCAGGTTCTGCACCTGCACGCTGACACGCGCCCGATTCACCCCGCCCATGGGGCGTAGCAGACGAATCCGATTGCTCAGGTGAATCAGGCCCAGCAGCGGGAACGGGAAGTCCCTGGCCGTGAGCAATTGCATCTGCAAGGCAAAGCCGAGGATATGCGGATAGGTCGGCGGCAGCAGGCCGTTGTCGGCAAAGCCACAGACCTTGCGATAGGCCGCCAGGCGTCTGGGATCGACGTCGACCCAGCAGCGCAAACCCGAATCGGGCAGGGTGGTGCCGGTGATTTTTCGCCGTGTCGCCGCTCGTGCGTACAACCCCGGGAGGCTGGGTTCGCGGTTGAGAGTGTGCCAGTCGGTGATCATCCTCAAGCCCCCAGAACGCTTTGCCCGCATACGCGCAACGCTTGCCCGGTGTATGCGCCGGTGCCCGGTTGCGCGAGCCAGGCCACGGCTTCGGCGACGTCCTGTGGCAGGCCGCCCTGGCCGAGGGTGCTCATGCGCCGTCCGGCTTCACGCAGGCCAAAGGGGATGTGCGCGGTCATTTGCGTTTCGATGAATCCCGGTGCCACGGCGTTGATGCTGATGCCGCGTTCGGTGAGCAGCGGCGCCCAGGCTTGCGCCAGGCCTATGAGCCCGGCCTTGCTCGCGGCGTAGTTGGTTTGCCCGCGATTGCCGGCGATGCCGCTGATGGAGGCCAGCAGAATCACCCGGGCGTTGTCGTGCAGGGCGCCGCTGTCGAGCAGGGCTTTGGTCAGCACTTGCGGTGCGTTGAGGTTGACGGCCAGTACGGCGTCCCAGAAGTCCGGGGTCATGTTGGCCAGGGTTTTATCGCGGGTGATGCCGGCGTTGTGCACCACGATGTCGAGGCCGTCGGGCAATTGTTCGATCAACTGCGCGGCGGCGTCTTCGGCGCAGATGTCGAGGCTGATGCTGCGCCCGCCGAGGCGTGCGGCGAGGGCTTCGAGATCGGTTTTGGCCGCGGGCACGTCGAGCAGGATGACGTCGGCACCGTCACGGGCCAGGGTCTCGGCGATGGCGGCACCAATGCCGCGTGCTGCGCCGGTAACCAGTGCCTTGCGCCCGGCGAGCGGGCGCGTCCAGTCGCTGACGGGCGTCGAGCACGGATTCAGGCGAATGACCTGCCCGGACACGAAGGCGCTTTTGGGCGAGAGAAAAAACCGCAGCGGGCCTTCCAGTTGCGCCTCGGCCCCTTCGCCGACGTAGATCAATTGCAGGGTGCCACCGCTGCGTAATTCCTTGGCCAGGGAACGGCTGAATCCCTCCAGGGCACGCTGGGCACTGGCGGCGAACGGGTCACGCAGGGTTTGCGGATCGCGTCCGAGAATCACCAGGTGCGCACAGTGATCGAGGTTCTTCATCAACGGCTGGAAGAACTCACGCAGTTGCTTGAGCTGATCGGTGTGCAGCAGGTCACTGGCGTCGAACACCACGGCCTTGAGTTTCGGTCCGTGGCCGGGAATCCAGGCCGTGGCCATCGAAGGCTCGGTGCCGTAGCTGTAGATCGCGTCGGTCAGGCGGTTGGCGAAGGCACTGACGTGTTCCGTCAACGGCCCGCCGCCGATCAGCAGCGCACCTTCCACGGGCCGCAGCCGGCCTGCCTGCCAGCGCTCCAGTCGAGTCGGTGCCGGCAACCCCAGGGCGCCGACCAGGCGATGGCCGATGGACGAATTGGCGAAGTCGATATAGCGGTCAGACATGGAACGCGCTCCGAAAGCTGAGGTTCAAAGTGTGGACCATGAATGGCGATCAGTCGTTCGATCCACGAGATAAGGCCTACGCTTGGTTACAGCAGATTAGTTTGTCGCAGGATTTATGGTGCACGCAGTCCCTGTGGGAGCGGGCTTGCTCGCGAAAGCGGAGTGTCATGCAACATTGATGTCGACTGACACGACGCCTTCGCGAGCAAGCCCGCTCCCACAAGGGGCAGTGTTCAGTTCAGATAATTCATCAGGAGTTCCTCATGACCCAGCTGCGCCGCGTCGCGATCATCGGCGGTAACCGGATTCCTTTCGCCCGCTCCAACGGCCCCTACGCCACGGCCAGTAACCAGGTGATGCTCACCGCTGCCCTCGAGGGTCTGATCGAGCGCTACAACCTGCATGGCCAGCGCATCGGCGAAGTGGTCGCCGGCGCCGTGCTCAAGTTGGCGCGGGACATGAACCTCACACGCGAGTGCGTGCTCGGCTCGCGGTTGTCGCCCGCCACCCCGGCCTATGACATCCAGCAGGCGTGCGGCACTGGGCTGGAAGCGGCGTTGCTGGTGGCGAACAAGATTGCCCTGGGCCAGATCGACTGCGGCATCGCCGGTGGCGTGGACACCACCTCGGATGCTCCGATCAGCGTCAGCGAAGGGTTGCGCAAAATCCTCCTGCAAGCCAATCGCGCGAAAACCACCGGCGACAAACTGAAGACCTTCCTGCAATTGCGCCCCAAACATCTGATCCCCGAGTTCCCGCGCAACGGTGAGCCGCGCACGGGGTTGTCCATGGGGCAACATTGCGAGCTGATGGCCCAGACCTGGAACATCCCGCGCGAAGCCCAGGATCAATTGGCGCTCGAAAGCCATCAGAAACTCGCGGCGTCCTATGCCGAAGGCTGGCACAACGATCTGATGACGCCGTTCCTGGGGCTCACCCGCGACAACAATCTGCGCCCGGATTCGACCTTGGAAAAGCTCGCCGCACTCAAGCCGGCCTATGAGAAAAGCGCCAAGGGCACCCTGACGGCGGGCAACTCCACGCCGCTGACCGACGGGGCGTCACTGGTGCTGCTGGGCAGCGAGGAATGGGCGAAGGCGCGAGGGTTGCCGATTCTCGCGTATTGGCGTGACGGCGAGGCGGCGGCGGTGGATTTCGTCAACGGTGCCGAAGGGTTGTTGATGGCGCCGGTCTACGCCGTGCCGCGTTTGCTCGCGCGCAATGGCCTGAGCTTGCAGGACTTCGACTACTACGAAATCCACGAAGCTTTCGCCGCGCAAGTGCTGTGCACATTGAAGGCGTGGGAGGATCCGCAGTACTGCAAAACCCGTCTGGGGCTCGATGCGCCGTTGGGCTCTATTGACCGCAGTCGGCTCAACGTCAAGGGCAGTTCACTGGCGGCAGGGCATCCGTTTGCCGCCACCGGTGGGCGCATCGTCGCCAACCTGGCGAAGTTGCTGGATACGGCGGGCAAGGGGCGGGGGCTGATTTCGATTTGTGC
>NZ_JBYSYZ010000001.1:269557-330835 GCF_058783925.1 Pseudomonas sp. FW305-70 | reverse complement strand
ATAGTTAAAGACGCTTAAAAAACCAATTTTCATTTTGTCTCTAATTCTAATATTAAAAGGGAGGGGCTAGAAGGAAACGCGCTGCTTGAAAAGTGATGTATTTTGTTAGGGTTGGTTTCGAATAATTGGCGACTCAATATTAATAATATTTTGAGGGGCGTTTGTTGATTTGTTGAAGAGTGCCGAAAAAGTTGCTTTGAGGATTGTGTTTGCGTGTCTTGGTGACTTCTTTGCGAGTCGATGTATTGCGAGAAGAATGTTGTACGCGATTGCTGTTGGTAGCAGCATGGCAGTGTGGTTTTTAGCAAACATGATTCTTGAGCGGGCAGACCAAAACTCAGAAATTAAACTGCGAGATCTGACATCTCTTGATATTCCGGTGGTTCCACCTTGGGAGTGATTGATTGTCACTTTTTCAATTTTAGTTAGAGGGGGGAATTTTTTTGACTGTTTTCTATATCTGTAAATAAACTCCAGTTCTTCGAAGTATAGAAAATAATCCTCCACAAAACCATTTGAAACATCCCACATCGACCGATTCATACCCCAGCAGCACCCTGACGGATACGAGTTATTTGTTCTGATATCTGATGGTTTTGAGCGAAACGTGTGTTTTGAAAAACTGTTATAGCTGATATTTTTCCCATTTTCGATAACATTGAATGTGTACAGCATTGGTTCAGAGGTTATTGGGTATAAGGAAGTATCTGAAGAGAATGTTTCAAAAGAAATATCTGTGTTTAATACAAATGTTAAGTCGGATTTTAATGTGTCGAAGGCGAATTTAAGACCAATATTGTTTCCTGCACCATATCCAATATTGCAGGAATTAAATATCAGGTGCATCGAGATTTCGGGGTGCTTATTAACAATAGACTTTAATGCGCTTCGATTTTCGTCAGAGGTGTAATTATCTACGATAATAAGTTGCGCGGTGGGGGTGGTATTGGGGTGCTGTAATAAAAAACTCTGGATTGCCGATTCTAATAAGTTTGGAGGGCCATAATTCAAGAAAATTAACGAAATGTTACGCATGGTTGTTTATCGCTTTATGCAACTGTTCGGCTCTTGATTTCCAGGAGTTCTTATTTAAAAAAGAAATTCTTTTAGATGTATCTACTTCAATGGTTTCTAAGGATCTTAGTAGGTCATTAAACTCTCCTGCGTTACTATAATAATTCACCATGCCTTCAAAGTGAAAGATTTCGTTATAAGCAGGCGCAAGAATGGGTACGGGAAAGGACAAATATTCGTATATTTTGACTGGGTCTACCCCTTCAATTAATGGAGTGATAGAGAAGGGCATAATAAAAGCATCTGCACTCATTGATTGCCGAATCATTTCGCTATGCTCCATGGCCCCGTAATAAAAAATCCGAGGGTGCTGTGGCGTATTGCAGTCGGAGGGGCCTATCAGATGAAATTCAATACGTTCAAATAAATCTAATGCTTGCTTTATTAATTCAAAGTCAAACCATTCTGAGATGGTTCCGAAGTAATATATCTTTTTTATATTTGACTTTATCTTGAGGGTGGAAAGACGTTTCGAATAGCTGTCGCTTTGCAGTCCATGAGCGTTGCGAATAACGCAGCCATCTTTTATTGCATTGAATTTTTTTAATAAAAAATTTGATGAAAAAATAGCCTGATTGGCCTTTTCAAGTAACTTACGATTCTCATTAATGATCAAATTTTTAAGTCTTCCCTCTGGGTAAAACTCCGCGTTATCGTCATGCAGGTCATAAACAATGGGGCGATTCAAGTGTTTTACATATCCGCCGAGCAAAGGGTGGGTAACTACAATGCAATCATATCGAGAGAAGTAAGATTTTAAGGATATGAAGGCACCCCAAATAAACTCATCTATCAATCGAAGGCCAGGGATAAGTTTTGCCTTAAATGGTAAAAAAGGTAATCCTGTAATCGTCAGGCTTTCAGAGTGGTGGAAATTTTTTGTCTTGCCATTTTTCTTAGGCGAGAACTTGTAAATGACATCGACGTCACAACCTTGGTCCGCTATTGACTCGGCTAAAAACTGAGTGCGTTGTTTAATCCAGTACCAGTCGGTATGTAATATGTAAAGAATCTTTATCTTTTTCATGTGATGACGTGTATTAACTAGTTGGACTGAAATGATGGAAAGGGCAAAGTCCTTTTCCCTTTGGTTGGCATTCTGCGGTACATCGAGATAGCTATTTTGTAAGCGCCAATAATGACGCCGACGTTTAGGATCATATAAAAAAGATTTCCGCTTGCGAGGCCAGTATATATTTGGTATTCACAAAATAACAATATTGATAAGTTTTCAGCGTTATGGCATTTGTTGCTTTTTAAGAATATTTTACCAATTACAATCCCAGTGATTAGGCATGCAATGACGGATGCAAACATTCCAAATTCATACTTGTAATAAGCAAATATGGAAGGAGTGACTGGTACTGAAAATTGATTTGAGTTAAAGCCGTAAATGTGGCGGGAAAGCTGTGCGTTGAATGTTGAGCCGTCGGAGCCAAATACTTGAGCAATTGGGTATGTTAAGTCATTGATGATAATGCTTGAGGCTATTGCATCTACATGAAAGCTCTCTGCGCGGTATACAGTATAGATTGGGTCTAATGAGATATAAGTCAGACGCTGAATCATATAATCAACGAAGTTGGTGTCAGCTAATGTTGCGTACTTGCTAAAAGTGAAATATAAAAATCCAACGCCCGTTAAGATGATGCCGGCTATGACTTTGCGACTGATAACTGGAAAATTCCAAAATCGTTTTGTGCAAAGTAGGACAAACACAAAGCTTAGGAGAGAGCTTTTGTTTCCTTGCGCCACGAAAAAGAACAGAGATACTGCAATCCAAAAATAAAATGATTTTTTATTTATGATTTTTGATTGGTAGACAATTACTGATGTGATTAAGATTAGGCTTGGGAAGTATACGGCGAAGCGGCTTGGAATACCGAACAGTCCTGATTCTCGTTGTTGAAATCTAACCATGTCGATGTTGTCGCTAAGAATAGGTAAGCCTACAACAGCATAGTGATAGAGAATGAATGTAAACCCGATAAATAATGCAAACTGGATAGCGTTTGGAGATGCCGGGTTGCTCGCCAGTAGTGCGGGCGTATTTTTTTTGCTCCGCATTGTAGTGATAATAAAGCCAAGAATTAGAGATATGCTGGAGAGTAATAACCATACAACAAACTCAAATTCGTATGATTCTTGCAAGTAAATTAATGGTAGTGTTATTCGAATGATGAATAAAGAAATAAGGTGGATGAATGATATTTTTGTTCTTATACAAGCAAATGCAATAGTGCCATAAAGAATAGCGCCTAGAATATAAATCAATATGCTTTCTTCGTTCATCGGGCTGTCTCGGATGCTAGTTCTTCAGCAACAGGCTTAAAGGATTTGCTAAATTCGTAAAATCGTTTTCGTTCACGCTCGGTTGATTTGTTTAGGCGTTTTTTTACATCGTCGTAAGAGTTTTGTAATGTATCAACTGCCCTTTCTAATGACTCGGTTGTTACGTTCATGTCGATTGTAAGGTTTGTGTTTAATTGTTCTGATACGATCGCTAGTTTTGGTTCGATATCTATACAGATTGATGGAATGGTAAATGTAGCTGCGGTCACCACTGCGTGATATCGAGACGTAATTAAAAAATCAAATTTTGATATATGTAATAGTGCTTCATCTAAGTTACCTTCATCCCATTCTGAGTATTCGGAGTTGGAGCTATCGAGTGCAGAGCGGAATGCTGAATCTTTAATTGGGCTCATGATGTAAAACGCATAGCTTATATTGCGCTTTTTTAGCGTCTGTTTTATGTTGCTTATGACGTTGTTAAAGTCAAACCCAGGCCAGTCCCTCAAAATAATTAATGCTTTAAGTTTGCGGGTGTCGCTTAATCTTTCTTCGCCTATTTTTTTGGTATTTAATTTTGTGTACAGTTCGGGGGTATAGCCAATATCTGCGCCGTAATAGAAGTTTTTTCCTCTAAAGTTATTACAGTGTTCTAGACTGACTTTGTCTCTGACCGACACAAAGTAGGCGTCGCAGATTTTTTTTTGAAGTCTATCACTTGGCGCGATTTCGAAAGGTCCAAACCCAACGTTCAGCATTATTGATTTTTTCGATAGTATTCGCTTGTGAGTTAAGTGAAATACTATTCGGTCTAAAAGTGGAAATTTTTTTTGGGGTGGTAACGCGAATGTATAAAACTGTGTTCCGCCTGCAAATACATTATATTTTGTTTTAATTATTCCGAATTTATCTTTCTGGATGATTTTGATGTCCGGGAAGCGCGACTGGATTTGCAGGCTTAATTTGTCATTTGTTTTAGAGATGATTTTTATTTCGCGTTGAGGTATGTTGTTTTTTGTAAGGAGGTTTAAGTACCCAAGCAATAATAAGTCGTCGCCAAAGTTCCCCTCTCCAAAAGCACCTGAGATACATATTTGTGAAATGCGGAACATGGTAGGCCTATTTTGAGTCTTTTAGTTGGTGGCGGAAGAGTAATGCGTTGTGCTTTATCTTCAGAAGGTCTTTAAGATCTTTGTCGAGCCAGTCAATTAGGTAGTTGGCGAAGATGGTGCATGTCAGCGTAGCAATGGCTGCGCCGATAATTCCGTATATAGGGATTAAAACGAAATTTAGTATGATGTTTAGAATCGCAGAGGCTATTGTGCGTGTTGCAATTTTTTTCTCCATGCGCTCAGCACTAAAATAGCGAGCGGAAACTGACCCTGTGGCAGAAAAGACAGCAGTCCACATCATTATAGTTAATACTAGTGCTGCTTCTTTATACTCATCGCCAAAAGATAATTTGATAATATATTCGCTTGTGAAAGTAGTGATGATGGCAACAAGCATGCATGTCCATATGATCATGCTGAAAAATTGTGTGAGTCTTAGTTTGTAAAAGGAAGAGTTTTCTTGTTTTAACTTTGAAATGATAGGTAGGAGAGAGATTGTTAGTGTATAAGGCAGAAGAAACCATGCATCAAACAGTTTTGCCGCAGCGGAATATATGCCAACTTCTCGTAATCCAAGCATGTGCCTGATCATTATTTGGTCTATTCGCATATAGATTAATATTGCTACTGAGGATATGACCATGGGCCAGCAACTGGTAAGCATTTCCTTTGCATCTTGCGTGTTGAACTTGAAAAAGAACGTTAATAAATTTGTTCGGGAGAAAACAATTATGAGAAATGTTGCTAGTATTGCCTGCTCTAATGCAGTTATTACAACAAACCAAATTAGATTTGACTTATAAAATATGAGTGCTACTTTGACGCTCGAAGTGATTATTAATGAGGTTGATTTGCATAGTGAGGAGTATTTTGCCTGTATTTGAGATTGAAAATAAAAATCTATAACTAGGAATGATGTGAAAAAAGTGCTGCCAGCGACTATTAGTGCATATAATTTTGTTTCGTTATCTTCTTGTATGTTGTAAATGGTTGTTGCTGTAAGTGCGTAGCATATGGCGGCTGTTATAGTCATGATCCAGAAAGCGGTGCCCATTAACTCTTTCTTTCGATCAGGTTTTTGTACAAGGTCTCTAGTCAGTACTGAGTCCATTCCCATTCTAGACACTCCAATTAAGAGTGCAGAGATAGTAAGGACGTAGCTCAATGCACCAAATTGATCTGGGCCTAAATATCGAGCTACATAAATTCCTACAAATACCCCAGAGAAAAGCCTAAGCAATTGCTCGGTCATCATCCAGGTGCTGTTGCCAAGGTACCGACGAAAATTCGGATTTAATGTTAAGTTCATTAGTTTTCGCAAGCGAAATGCTCTACGGTGAATGTCATGAAAATTAAGTGTGACATTAAAATTGAATTTTTTGGCTTTGAGGTGGAGTTTAGCGCTTGATGGCTGCTTGGCCTTTAATGAGACAAGGCCAAGTCTATATGACGGTTACTTAGATAGTTTTTCTATGAGCGAATTTTTTATTTTTTCACATGCTTTCCCATCACCGTATGGATTATGGGCAAAGCTCATCGTTCGGTATGCATCTGTGTCATTCAGTAGGCGATTCAATTCAATGACAATATTGTTAGTTTCGGTGCCAACTAGTTTCACAGTGCCAGCCGAGACTGCCTCAGGACGCTCTGTTGTATCGCGCATGACCAATACTGGTTTACCCAGTGAAGGCGCTTCCTCTTGAATACCGCCCGAGTCGGTCAATATGATGTGAGAGCGGGTCATCATGTGAACAAACGGAAGGTAATCTAATGGTTCGATCAAATGGACATTGTCGATGCCGGCAAGCAACCGGTTGACAGGTTCGCGAACATTAGGGTTGAGGTGCACCGGATAAACGATATCAACCTCAGGGTTTTGTTGGGCGACTTCAATCAACGCATTACAGATTCGCTCAAACCCGTCACCGAAGCTTTCTCGACGATGCCCGGTTACGAGAATCAATTTCCGGGAAGGATCGAGAAATGCACCAGGCGCGGCGGCTTTTTGATTGAGTTCCTGGTCCTTATCAAGTCGCGCCACTACGTCCAGCAATGCATCAATTACGGTGTTCCCTGTAACGATGATGCTTTCGGGATTGACGCCTTCGCGTAGCAGGTTCGATTGCGAGGTTTCGGTCGGGGCGAAATGCAGGCTGGCCAGCGCACCCGTCAACTTGCGGTTGCCTTCTTCAGGCCAAGGCGAATAGAGATTGCCTGTACGCAGGCCCGCTTCAACGTGCGCGACTGGGATTTGTTGGTAGTAGGCCGCGAGGCTGGCAGCGAAGGTGGTCGCGGTATCACCGTGAACCAGCACAATATCCGGTTTGAATTGTGCAAATACGCCTTTCAAGCCCTGCAGGATGGCTGTGCTGACATCGGTCAGGTCCTGGCCGGACTTCATGATATTCAGGTCGAAGTCTGGGGTTATAGCAAACAGGTCAAGTACCTGATCAAGCATTTCTCGGTGCTGGCCTGTCACACAAACCTTCGCATCGAAGCGTTCGTCAGAGGCAAGGGCAAGAACCAGGGGCGCCATCTTGATAGCTTCGGGCCGAGTGCCGAAGACGCAGAGTGTTTTCATTGAATACGGGCCATTTTTTTGGTGTTCGTTTAAGTCAAGAGTGCATTGCGAAGGAGCACACTACAGATGGGAGTAGCAGACGGGGTCAGTAGATGTTCTTTGACAACAAGGTGAAGGGGGTCTTGATCAAGATCTTGATATCGAGCCACAACGACCAGTTGTTGATGTACGCGAGATCCAGCTCTACACGCTTTTCCATCTTGTCGATGGTTTCTGTCTCGCCGCGACAACCACTGATTTGAGCAAGCCCGGTAATCCCCGGTTTGATTCGGTGTCGAGCCATATAGGCGTCGATTTTACCGGTGTAGTAATCGTTATGCGCCACGGCGTGAGGGCGGGGACCTACCAGTGACATACGGCCTTGCAGGGCATTGAACAGTTGCGGCAGTTCGTCGAGGGACGTGCGGCGGATGAACTGACCGACGCGGGTTACGCGAGGGTCGTCACGGCTGGCCTGTTTGACGTCCTGGTCGTCGTGCATACGCATCGAGCGAAACTTCCAGACCTTGATGATCTTGCCGTTCCAGCCGTGGCGTTTCTGTTTGAACAGGATCGGGCCAGGGGATGAGCATTTGACGGCGATGGCGGTGGCCAACAATACCGGGCTGAGGAGGATGATCGCGATGAGTGCGACGGTCCGGTCCATTATCGCTTTAGAGGCGGCGGCGGTAGGGTAGGACGTCAGTGGGCTTTCGTTCAGGTGAATGGCGGGAAGGCCTTCGATATCACTGACGGAGTGGTTGAGCAGGATCAGGCTTTGCAGGTCCGGGGTCCAGATGACGTCGACGCTGGAGTCCAGCAGGTCGATGTACAGACCTTCGATCTGTTCGGCTTCTGTCAGTGGCAAAGCGATGTAGAGGCGCCGAATACGGTGGGTTGCGATCAGGTCCCGCAGGTGGGCAAGGCTGCCAATCACCGGGTACAGGCCATTGCTGGGCAAGGGTTGGTCGTCCGCGGCCACCAGGCCAACCAGTGGTTCGTTTCTGTTGCGAACCAATTTGTCTGCGAGTTCTTGGGCCAGGTCGCCGGTGCCGATAATCAGAGACGTGCGTTCTGATTGCAGCTTTTGCTGGTAACGCCGGGAGAGGTTATGCAGCGGCACATAAAGACAGGCCTGGAGTACGAAACCGCCGAGGGCGAGGCTAATGATAACTTCGCGGGAAAAAAGCTCACTGGTTTTGGTGATAAACGCCACGATGGTCAAGCCGGAAAGTAGCACCAACCAGCCAGCCAACAATCGGCCTAGCCCGACCAAATAGCCATGGTGTTTATGGTAGACCTGCA
Source organism: Pseudomonas sp. FW305-70 (assembly GCF_058783925.1). Lineage (NCBI taxonomy): Bacteria > Pseudomonadati > Pseudomonadota > Gammaproteobacteria > Pseudomonadales > Pseudomonadaceae > Pseudomonas > Pseudomonas sp. FW305-70. The sequence goes on along the minus strand of NZ_JBYSYZ010000001.1, from coordinate 322,492 downwards.
TCATGGAGTAGGCGGGTACTGAGCCGAGCAGCATGAATGCGGCGAGTATCCGGTAGTGGGCTTCGACTTCCCCGGTCTTAATGGTTGCCAGTGCACAGAGCAGGAGGATGAGTGCGGAGATTGCGCCAAGCCATTGGGTCCAGAACGTAAGACCGCGGCCGGCTGGTAGCTTGGTGTTGCGCTTGCGAATCAAAATAATGTCCCTTGCGTCGATTTGGACATAGCCTTCCTGGGGTATGCCTGCTGCTGGAGTTTTCACTCCATGCCGCTTTGGTTGCTGTTTGAGCCTCTGGCACAAACCGGTCTGTGTCGTGGCGTTTCCCTTATCCGTGACAGGGAACGCACTCGCCTTGGCCAATATCAAGGTTTTGGGCACGCTACCGCCCCAGGATTGACCGTTGGTTTCCTGAGAACGTGCGCCGTGGGTGCGACGAATGAGCCGATGCGCGAGCGCTGGCATTTTTGGGGAAGAGGGTCAATCAGGCAGGCCGAGTCTGCGCTCGGAGGATAATGAGTCTGTCCTTGACTTCTACACAACGCGAGGTTTGTGCAATGGCATCCTGCCGGAATGGGAATATACCTCAGCCGACGGCTTATTCTACGTTTTTGTTAGGAAATGTGAAGGTATAAAACAGGCTCATATGGGGTTCGGACGGACAAAATTACCAATAACCAGTGAAAAGCCGATTGCAGCCGATAGCCCAGTGTTTGTTGGGCGAAGTGCCACTATGCGAGCCATCATGCGATCGATTCTGGGGTATGTGCCGAAGGGGGGAGGGTTTCGATGTTGCGCATGGTTGGGTTGGTTGGCTGAGAGGGAGTCGTAAAGCCGGCAAATGTGTTTTATCTGTAGAGCCGCGGTGGCTGGTTTTAGGGCCGCTGCGCGGCCCAGCGGGGGCAAGCCCCCTCGCCACAGTGGGGATTGATGTTGACTGCTATCAGGTCTTTTCTATGGCGTTGATCGGGATGCTGAGGGTGTGTTCGCGGTGCAGGAGCTGGAGCAGGATCACGATGCGTTCGGCACCGTCGCGGGCCAGGAAAATCGCTTCCAGTTCCTTGTAGCAGCCGCGGTTGATGCGCACCCGGTCGCCGGGTTCGAATGTTGCGGGCTCTGCGGGTGCCTCGTTGAGTTGCTGTTGCAATTGCTCGATCAGATCGTCAGCGACCGCAATCGGTTGTTTGCCGAACGTCACCAGTTGGTTGACCCCGCGGGTAGAGCGGATCGGGTGCCAGTTGTCGTTGAGCTGGTCGAGCTGGATAAACAGGTAGCCGGGGAAGAGAGACTCCACCGAGGTGCTGCGGCGACCGCGTTGAATGCGTTCGACCTGTTGTGTAGGTCGGTAGCAGGTGAAGCTCTGGCGGATCAGGTTTTCCTCGGCGCGGGCATCTTGCCGGGGTTTGCACTGGATCAGGTACCAGCGTGGGGGCGGGTGCGGGCGAGGCATGCTGAGGGCTCTCATGGGTGAATCAGGGCAGCGGCGCTGCCCTGATGTCCGGTGTCACTTCTTGTCCGACGCGTATTCGTATTGATAGTAGCTGTAGCTGCCGTAGCCGTAGGCTGAAGCCTTGCGTTCCACGGCGTTGAAGATCGCACCCTTGACCACGATGCCGTTCTGTTCGAAGCGACGTTTGGTTACGGCGATTTCCTTGGCGGCGTTGACGCCAAAACGGGTCACGATCAGGCTTGTGCCGGCCTGACGGCCCACCAGGGCGGCATCGGTCACTGCGAGGATTGGCGGGGTGTCGATGATCACCAGGTCGTACTGGCTGCTGACTTGCTCCAGGAACCGGGTGAAGTTGCTGTGCATCAGCAATTCCGACGGGTTGGGCGGGATCTGACCGCGGGTGATGACGTGCAGGTTGTCCACTTCGGTGGAGTGGGTTGCCTTGTTCAGATCAATCTTGCCGGCGAGCAGATCGGACAAACCGTTGCTCACGTCCATACGGAACATTTTGTTCAGGTAGCCTTTACGCATGTCGGCGTCGACCAGCAGTACCTTTTGCCCGGTCTGGGCAATGATCGCGGCCAGGTTGCACGATACGAAGGATTTACCCACGGCCGGGCTTGGGCCGGAAATCATCAGGATGTTGTTCTTTGCTTCAAGGGTTGCGAAGTGCAGGCTGGTACGCAGGCTGCGCAACGACTCCACGGCGAGGTCTGCTGGGTTGTTCACGGCTAGCAACAGGGAGCCGGTAGAGGCGCGGTTGTTGCCTTTCAACGTACCTTCAATCTGGGACTGGCCCTTGCTGAGAGGGATCGACGCGTAAACCGGGATGCCGAGTTGCTCGATGACCTCCGGGTCTTCGACGCCACGATTCATCGCTTTACGAACCAATACGTAGGCCACGGCAATCAGGCCGCCGAGCAGCGTTGCGATCAAAACGACCAGCGTTTTTTTCGGTTTGACCGGTTTTTCGATGTTCGCATCCGCCGAGTCGATCACGCGGACGTTACCTACCGTACCGGCTCGGACAATATCCAGCTCCTGGGTTTTGTTCAGCAGTTGCGTGTAGATGTCGGTGGTGACTTGCATGTCACGGGTCAGGCGCAGCAGTTCCTGCTGGGTTTCTGGCAGGTTCTTGACCTTCTTTTCCAGCCCGCGTTTCTGTTGATCGAGCTGACCCATTTGGGTCATCAGTGCCTGGTAGGATGGATGCTCACGGGTGAAGCGGTGTTCCATCTCGGCTTGCTTGAGCTTCAACTCGGAAATCAGGGTCTCCAAGGCTACGATCTGATCGAGTACAGCTTTGGTTTCGATAGTGATGTCTACGGAGCGAGCACTGCTCTGGTAGGCATTCAACTGACCTTCGGCCTTCTCAAGTTGCTTGCGTACATCCGGTAACTGGGTGCGCAGAAACTCCAGGCTTTGTGCGGCTTCAGCGGAGTTACGCTGGACGTTCTGCAGTACGTAGAGACGGTTGATCTCATCCAGCACCTTGTTGGCCAGATCGGGATCTTGGCTTTCCAGCGACAGTGCGATGATGCCGGATTCCTTGCCACGTTCAGCGGCAAGCACATCATCCTGGTATTGCAGAATAGTGTTGAGACGACGCTGTTTGGTGACAGAGAACAGAGCTCCAACATTGGCGTTCAGGTTGGCAACTTGTAGCTTGAAGCCATTTTGCTCCAGTTTTTCACCCACCTGACCCTGGAGGAGGACTTCTTCATCGTCATTCAGCAGGGTGAAGGTGCCATTGCCTTCCGCGCGAAGTGTCAGCCCCTTGCCGAGGTAAGCATCCGGTACTTCCAGTTGGAAGATATCGAGTTTTTCTCCACCCCAAGTGAAGCCGTTGAGGCCGAGCAGTGGCGAGGCCACCTGGTTTTCACTCAAAGGCTTAAAGCGCCGGCTCAAGAATTGGCCAACCAGCGGGAAGTAGTTCGGCTCAACAATAATATCGAGCTTCAGGTTCTCCACAGCCTTGCCCAGAACCGCGCGGGATTTGAGCAGCTCAATCTCGGTCACCGCCGGGGAGGTGCCGCCGAACATCTCACTCATTTCCCCCATGCCGCCCAGCGCGGCCATGCCGCCTTTTTTCTCTTCAACCTGCACCAGTGCATTCGCCTGGTAAATCGGCGTCGACAGCACGGCATACGCAACACCCACCGCGCAAAAGAACGCAGTGATGCCAACAATGATCCACTTGCTGTCGATCAAGGTGCCGAAGAGTGCGAGCAGATCGATGTCGTCATCGTCGTCGCGGTGTTCCTGGATGGGGAGGCTGTTTGGGCTTTGCATGCGGGGTACTTTTGCAAGAGGTGATTATAGTTTTTGCGACCAGCTGTCGACGCCTTGCGTCATCAGTTGATAGACGTGTTCGAAGGCGACCTTCTGTTGGCGATAGGGGTCGGGGATTTCCTGGTTGTTCTGCCACTTGCCCAGCAGGAACGTTTTGCCCTGTGCTTCCGGCGCCATTTGCACGATGCGTTTGACGTGGCCTGTTTCCATGGTGAGGATCAGGTCAGCCTGTTGCAGCAGTTCGCGGGTCAGTTGCCGGCCTTTGTGGTCCGGGTGGTCGCCATTGTGTTCGCGCAAGACTTCCAGCGCGGTGCTGTCCATGGGTTTGTCCACCAGGGCGTGGATGCCTGCTGAACTTACATCAATGCCGCGCTCGGCCAGTCTGCTTTTAAGCAGGGCCTCGACGGTGGGGCTTCGGCAGATGTTGCCGATGCAAACGACCAGGATTTTATTGAACATAGGGGCTGCGCAAGTTGCGATATCAAGTGTGAAAACCGCACAGGCAGGAGGAAGGAAAGGGGGGGTGTGGATTCCATTCCAGCGCAACTGTACGGCTATCTCCGATGGCTCACTGCTATCGGGGCCATTTTAAAAGCGTGCACTCTAGTGACGAAGGGGGGGGAGGGTCAAGGCTCGGCTGTTACTTTCTGTCATACGGTTGTTTGGTTCGTTGCGGTGATTATCCCGCCATCGGGTAGGTGAACAGTGCGAAGTGCATCAGGTTCAAGCCGAAGTGGCTGAGGATGGCAGCGCCCAATCCACCGAAACGGTAGGCAACGCCGTAACCGATCCCGGCCAGACTCGCCAGTACCACCCATTGCCAGCCGGCCCCCGCGTGGGCCAGGCCGAAAATCAGAGACGCCAGCAGCAGGGCGAGGTTTTCACCCTGGGGCAGGTTTTTCATGATCCGGCTCAGGCCGCCCTGGATATAGCCGCGAAACAACGCTTCCTCGACCAGGGTTACCAGCAGCAGATTGTTGAGCATCCATAGCCAGGCCTGGTCCGGCCATTTCGGCGCCCAGGCGATGATGCCCATCAGCAGCGCGCCGCCCAGTGCCAGCACGGTGCTCAAGGTCAGTGCCAGTGCGGTGGCATATAGAAAGGAGCGCAACGGGCAACGACCGACAATCCATGGGCAGACCAACAGCAGCCAGAAGCCGATCAGGGGTTTGTCCAGGTTCAGGAACATGGAAAACGGGATGGCGTTTTCGCTGAAACGCTGCAGCGCAATGCCGCGACCGTTATGGAAGCCCGGTAGCCAGTGCAATGCCAGGGCCAGCGCCAGGACGATGAACAGGCCGTGGCCGAGGTAGCGACCGAACTTAAGCGTTTGCTGGCGAACGGCAAAACCGCAGACCAGTAGTAAAGCGACGGAAATCATCGCTGGCCAACTCATACTGCTGAAACACAGTGCCATGTAGTAGCCGATGGAGAGGAGGATCAGAAAAGTCCATTGCATGGCGACCATGTGAAGTCCTTGAGTCGAAGTCTTGCGAACGCCCCTGATGTTCTGTGGGAGCGGGCTTGCTCGCGAAGAGGCCATGACATTCAACACGTGTGTCGACTGATCCACCGTCTTCGCGAGCAAGCCCGCTCCCACATTTGCTCATGTGTCAGGCATGAAAGGGGGGCATAAGGCGAGCGATTGTACTGGCGGGCTCCCAGACAAAAAACACCGCCCGAAGGCGGTGTTTGTATCAGCGCATGGCTAGGAGGCAATCAACTGCCGCAACACGTAATGCAGAATCCCTCCGGACTTGAAGTACTCCACCTCATTGAGCGTATCGATGCGGCACAGCACCTCGATTTTCTCGCGGCTGCCGTCTTCGCGAGTGATGACCAGTGTCAGGTTCATCCGTGGTGTCAGCTCGACACCGGTCAAGCCGAGGATGTCCAGGGTTTCACTGCCGTTGAGGTTCAGGCTCTTGCGGTTCTGATCCAGCTTGAACTGCAACGGCAGCACGCCCATGCCCACCAGGTTGGAGCGGTGGATGCGTTCGAAGCTTTCGGCGATGACCGCTTTGACCCCCAGCAGATTGGTGCCTTTGGCCGCCCAGTCGCGGCTCGATCCGGTGCCGTATTCCTGGCCGGCAATCACTACCAGCGGGGTACCCGACGCCTGATAGCGCATGGCGGCGTCGTAGATCGGCATTTTTTCCCCGGTGGGAATGTAGCGGGTGTTGCCGCCTTCCTCGCCGCCGAGCATTTCGTTGCGTATGCGGATGTTGGCGAAAGTGCCGCGCATCATCACTTCATGGTTGCCGCGCCGCGAACCGTAGGAGTTGAAGTCCCGCGGTTCCACGCCTTTGTCGCGCAGGTACTGCCCTGCCGGGCTTTCCGCCTTGATGTTGCCGGCGGGGGAGATGTGATCAGTGGTCACCGAGTCGCCGAGCAGGGCGAGAATGTTCGCTGCGCTGACATCCTTGACCACGGGCGGCGGACCGCCGATGTCGTCGAAGAAGGGCGGGTGCTGGATGTAGGTCGAGTCGTCCTGCCAGACATAGGTCGCCGCTTGCGGCACCTCGATCGCCTGCCATTGTTCGTCTCCGGCAAACACTTCGGCGTATTCCTTGTGGAACATGGCGGTGTTGACCTGGCTCACCGCGTCGGCGATTTCTTTGCTGTCGGGCCAGATGTCCCGCAGGTATACCGGTTTACCGTCCTTGTCTTCCCCCAGCGGTTCGCGGCTGAGGTCGGTGCGTACCGTGCCTGCCAACGCATAGGCGACCACCAGTGGCGGGGAGGCCAGCCAGTTGGTTTTCACCAGGGGGTGCACCCGGCCTTCGAAGTTGCGATTGCCCGAGAGTACCGATGCCACGGTGAGGTCGGCTTGCTGGATGGCTTTCTCGATGGGTTCCGGCAGCGGTCCGGAGTTGCCGATGCAGGTGGTGCAGCCGTAGCCGACCAGGGCAAAGCCCAATTCATCGAGGTAGCGGGTCAGGCCGGCCGCCTTGTAGTAGTCGGTGACCACTTTCGAGCCGGGGGCCAGCGAGCTCTTCACCCAGGGTTTGCGTTTCAGGCCTTTTTCCACGGCCTTCTTCGCCACCAGCCCGGCCGCCATCATCACGCTCGGGTTGGAGGTGTTGGTGCAGGAGGTGATGGCGGCAATGACCACGGCGCCGTTTTTCAGGCGATAGGTCTGGCCTTCGTAATCGTAGTCCGCTTCACCGGCCATATCGGCATTGCCGACGGCGACGCCACCACCCCCTTCACTTTCGAGGCGACCTTCTTCCTTGCTGGTGGGTTTGAATTGCAGGTCGACGAAGTCGCTGAAGGCTTGCGCGACATTCGGCAGCGACACCCGGTCCTGCGGGCGTTTTGGTCCCGCGAGGCTGGCTTCGACGCTGCCCATGTCCAGCGCCAGGGTGTCGGTGAACACCGGCTCCTGGCCGGGCAGGCGCCACAGACCCTGGGCCTTGCTGTAGGCCTCGACCAATTGCACTGTTTCAAGGGGGCGGCCGGACAGGCGCAGGTACTCCAGCGTGACGTCGTCCACCGGGAAGAAACCGCAGGTGGCGCCGTATTCCGGCGCCATGTTGGCGATGGTCGCCCGGTCGGCCAGCGGCAGGTCGGCAAGGCCGTCGCCGTAGAATTCGACGAATTTGCCCACCACGCCTTTCTTGCGCAGCATCTGGGTGACGGTCAGCACCAGGTCGGTGGCGGTGATGCCTTCCCTGAGCTTGCCGGTCAGTTTGAAACCGATGACTTCGGGAATCAGCATCGACACCGGTTGCCCGAGCATCGCCGCTTCCGCCTCGATGCCACCGACGCCCCAGCCGAGCACGCCGAGGCCGTTGATCATGGTGGTGTGGGAGTCGGTGCCGACCAGGGTGTCGGGGAAGGCATAGGTGCGGCCGTCCTCGTCCTTGGTCCAGACCGTGCGACCGAGGTATTCAAGATTCACCTGGTGGCAGATCCCGGTGCCCGGCGGCACCACACTGAAGTTGTCGAAGGCGCTCTGGCCCCAGCGCAGGAACGCATAACGCTCGCCATTGCGCTGCATTTCAATGTCGACGTTCTGCTCGAAAGCGCTGCTGCTGGCGAACTTGTCGACCATCACCGAATGGTCGATCACCAGGTCCACCGGCGACAGCGGGTTGATGCGCTGTGGATCGCCGCCGGCCCTGGCCATCGCCGCGCGCATGGCGGCCAGGTCGACCACCGCCGGTACGCCAGTGAAATCCTGCATCAGCACCCGCGCCGGGCGGTACTGGATTTCCCGGTCGGAGCGGCGCTCCTTGAGCCACGCGGCCAGTGCCTTGAGGTCGGCGCCGGTGACGGTTTTCTCGTCCTCCCAGCGCAGCAGGTTTTCCAGCAGGACTTTCAACGACATCGGCAACTTGTCCAGCTCGCCCAGGCTCCTGGCGGCGTCGGACAGGCTGAAGTAGTGGTAGGTCTTGTTGCCGACCTGCAGGGTTTTCAACGTCTTCAGGCTATCGAGGGACGGCATTGCGATCACTCCTTGAAGTCCGCACGGCTACGGACTGAGGGGACGGACAGAGCCTTAAACCTAGCCCTGTTTTCGGTAGCTGGCTAATAACTGGACTCTATGGACAGACCCAGGTTCCGATCTCGGCTATCATGCGCCGGTTTTCGTGACAGGCTTTGCTTCAACGCAAGCGGTCTCTCTTTGTGGGAGCGAGCCTGCTCGCGATGGACGTTAACGATAACGCGTGTTTCCTGAATAAATGCGCCGTCCTTGAGTCCATCGCGAGCACGCTCGCTCCCACAGGGTCCAGGAGTAAGAATGAACACCCTATTCATGCATTGCCGGCCGGGCTTCGAAGGTGAAGTCTGTTCCGAGATTTCCGACCTCGCCGCGCGCTTGAACGTGGCCGGCTACGCCAAGGCCAAAGCCGCCACCGCTTGCGCCGAATTCGTCTGCACCGAAGAAGACGGCGCCGAGCGCCTGATGCGCGGGCAGCGTTTCGCCGAGCTGATCTTCCCGCGCCAATGGGCCCGGGGGATTTTCATCGATCTGCCGGAAACCGACCGCATCAGCGTGATCCTCGATCATATGGCGGACTTTCCGCTGTGCGGCAGCCTGTGGCTGGAAATGGTCGACACCAATGATGGCAAGGAACTGTCGAACTTCTGCAAAAAGTTCGAAGTGCACCTGCGCAAGGCGCTGATGGCCGCCGGCAAACTGGTGGAAGACGCTCACAAGCCGCGGCTGTTGCTGACCTTCAAAAGCGGCCGTGAGGTGTTCATGGGGCTGGCCGAGTCGAACAACTCGGCGATGTGGCCGATGGGCATTCCCCGCTTGAAGTTTCCTCGGGAGGCGCCGAGCCGCTCGACCCTGAAGCTGGAGGAGGCCTGGCACCACTTCATCCCGCGCGACCAGTGGGACGAGCGCCTGCACAGTGACATGACCGGGGTCGACCTCGGGGCCGCTCCCGGTGGCTGGACCTGGCAACTGGTCAACCGCGGCATGCTGGTGACCGCCATCGACAACGGCCCGATGGCCGCAAGCCTGATGGACACGGGGCTGGTGCAACACCTGATGGCCGACGGTTTCACCTTCAAGCCCAAGCAGCCGGTGGACTGGATGGTCTGCGACATCGTCGAGAAGCCGGCGCGTAATGCGGCGATGCTGGAAGAGTGGATCGGTGACGGCCATTGCCGCGAGGCAGTGGTCAACCTCAAGCTGCCGATGAAGCAGCGCTATGCCGAGGTGAAGCGTCTGCTCGAGCGCATTGCCGATGGTTTCAAGGCGCGGGGCATCAAGGTCGAGATCGGCTGCAAGCAGCTGTACCACGACCGCGAGGAAGTGACTTGCCATTTACGCCGGCTGGACGTGAAGAAACCCAAGTCCCGCTGATTTTGGCAAGGGCTTTTGTGGCGAGGGAGCTTGCTCCCGCTGGGCTGCGAAGCAGCCCTAAAGTCATCTATTAGCTATTGGTTGTGTCTGACACACCACATATACAGGTTTTGCGTCGGCTTCGCCGCCGAGCGGGAGCAAGCTCCCTCGCCACAAACCCGGCAATGCGCGACAATGCCGGCCAGTTTCAGGAGTGAATCATGAGTGAAATGCTTGATACGCCGGTAGACGGCACCCTCGATGCCACCGGCCTCAACTGCCCCGAGCCGGTGATGATGCTGCACCAGCACATCCGTGACCTGGTGCCCGGCGGCCTGCTCAAGGTCATCGCCACCGACCCGTCGACCCGTCGTGACATTCCCAAGTTCTGTGTGTTTCTCGACCACGAACTGGTGGCGCAGCACGAGGAGGAGGGCACCTACCTCTACTGGATTCGCAAGAAGTCCGTTTAGGTTCGCATCATGACGCAACTGTAGGAGCGAGCTTGCTCGCGAAAAAAACGAAGGCGCCGTTGGGCATCTGGTTTTACGCGTTACCGTTCACGACCTTCGTCGGAACGCCGCCCGGAAGAAGCTCGCTCCTACAATTTGTGCAATCAGCCGGCCGAGCGGCTGTTACGAATCCGTTTGCGCGCACTGAGCGTCAGGCGGATCGACAACATCAGCGCCGCACAGCTCAAGCCGGCAATCAACCCTTCCCACAGCCCGCTCGGGCCGCTGGCCGGACCGAACCAGTCGGTCAGTCCCAACACGTAGCCGACCGGCAGACCGATGCCCCAATAGGCGAACAAGGTCAGGATCATGGTTGCCCGGGTGTCCTGGTAGCCACGCAACGCGCCCGCGCAAATCACCTGGATGGCATCGGAAAACTGGTACAGCGCGGCATAGACAATCAACATCGACGCAATCTGGATCACGGCCTTGTCAGGCGTGTAGATCGAGGCGATAGGTTCGCGCAGCAGCAGGATCAGGCTCGCCGAGAACGCTGCGAACACCAGTGCCGCGCCGAGCCCGACCTTCGCCGCGAAGCGCGCCTGCCAGGGATTGCCGGCCCCCAGTGCCTGACCGACGCGCACGGTCACCGCCATGCCCAGTGAATAAGGAATCATGAACAGCAACGAGCTGATATTGAGGGCGATCTGATGCCCGGCCACCACGGTCGAGCCGAGACTGCCGATCAACAGCGCGATGACCGCGAAGATGCTGGACTCGGCGAAGACGGCGATGCCAATCGGCAGGCCAATGCCGACCAGGCGCTTGATCACGGCCCATTGCGGGCGGTCGAAGCGCACCAGTACCCGGGTGCGGGCATAGAAGGGGGCCCAGAAGGTCCAGCCGGCCATGCTCAACGCCATGAACCACATCACGATGCCGCTGGCCCAGCCGCAACCGACGCCGCCCAGGGCCGGTGCGCCGAAATGGCCGTAGATCAACGCATAGTTCAGCGGGATGTTCAGCAGCAGGCCGCACAAGCCGATGACCATGCTCGGGCGGGTACGCCCCATGCCATCGCTGTAGCAGCGCAATACGTAATAGAACGCCATGCCGGGAAACCCGAAAGCGATCCCGTGCAGGTAACCCATGCTCGGCTCGATCAATTGCGGATCGACTTTCATCCAGTGCAGGATCGGCTCGGCGCAAAGCAGCAGGCCGCTGCCGATCAAGCCGACACACAATGCCAGCCACAGCGCCTGGCGTACCAGCGGGCCGATCTCGTCGAACTGCGCGGCGCCAAAGCGTTGCGCGACCTTGGGTGTGGTTGCCAGCAGAACGCCGGACATCAACAGGTAGACCGGAATCCAGATCGAGTTGCCCAGGGCCACCGAGGCCAGGTCTCGCGGGCTGACGCGGCCGGCCATCACTGCATCGACGAAGCCCATGGCCGTGGTGGCCAGTTGCGCGATCATGATGGGCAGGGCCAGGCCGAGCAGGCCCTTGAGTTCCAGGCGAACGGGGGTCGTCCGCGAAGGCGCAGTGGCGACGGTACTTTCAATAACAGGATTCAATAGCGAAACGTCCAGGAGGTTTTGATGCACAGCCGCGCATTCTACGCGTTGACGCGGCAGTCAGGAAAAGGCCCGTGTTATGGATTTGTAATCAACCCTCTGTAGGAGCGAGCTTGCTCGCGATGAGCGTCAACGATGGCGCGGGATGCCTGAATGAACGTGGCATCCTTGCGTCCTTCGCGAGCAAGCTCGCTCCTACAGAGAGATGCGTCTAGGCGCGATGCGTCATCTACGCCTACACTGCCGATCCGCCAAAGGAGCCTGCCATGCTGATTGTTGCCGACGAAAATATCCCCCTGCTCGATGCCTTCTTTGAAGGCTTCGGTGAAATCCGCCGGGTGCCGGGTCGCGCCATCGACCGTGCCACGGTCGAGCAGGCCGATGTGCTGTTGGTGCGTTCGGTGACCAACGTCAACCGCGCGCTGCTCGAAGGCAGCAAAGTGCGCTTTGTCGGTACGTGCACCATCGGCACCGATCATCTGGACCTGGATTACTTTCAGCAGGCCGGCATCACCTGGTCCAGTGCACCGGGCTGCAATGCCCGCGGTGTGGTCGACTATGTGCTCGGCAGCTTGCTGACCCTGGCCGAAATCGAAGGGGCCGACCTGACCCGGCGTACCTACGGCGTGGTCGGCGCCGGCGAGGTGGGCGGTCGACTGGTCAAGGTCCTGCAGGGCCTGGGCTGGAAGGTGCTGGTGTGCGATCCACCACGGCAGGCGAACGAAGGCGGTGACTACGTCAGCCTTGAGCGGATCATCGACGAGTGCGACGTCATCAGCCTGCACACGCCGCTGACCAAGCAGGGGCCTCAATCGACCTGGCATCTGTTCGATGAAAAACGCCTCAACCAGCTCAGACCCGGTACCTGGCTGATCAATGCCAGCCGCGGACCGGTGGTCAACAACGCGGCACTGCGCGATGTGCTGTTGGAGCGTGAAGACCTGCAAGCAGTGCTCGATGTCTGGGAAGGCGAGCCTGAAGTCGACGTGGCGCTGGCCGAGCTGTGCGTGCTGGCAACGCCGCACATTGCCGGTTACAGCCTCGACGGCAAGCAGCGGGGCACCGCGCAGATCTATCAGGCCTATTGTGATTTCCTCGGGCAACCGGCCCGCGTCAGCCTGAGGGATTTGCTGCCGGCACCCTGGTTGTCGCACGTGACCCTGAATGCGCAAAGCGACCCGGCCTGGGCCTTGGCGATGCTGTGCCGTGGCGTGTATGACCCGCGTCGTGACGATGCGGATTTCCGTCGCAGCCTTGTCGGCAGTGTCAGCGAGCAGCGCGCGGCGTTCGATGTGCTGCGCAAGAATTATCCTTCGCGCCGAGAGATCGACGGCTTGCAGGTGCGGATCGAGGGGGATGCGCCTGAGTTGCGGCGGATTGTGGCGGCGTTGGGGGCGGCGGCAATCTGATAGACCGTGGCGGCCCCTTCGCGAGCAAGCCCGCTCCCACAGGGGATTTGTGGTGCATGAAGATCCAATGTGGGAGCGGGCTTGCTCGCGAAGGGCACCCCACAATGTCCAGACAGGCACCCATAAAAAACCCGGCCAACAATGGGCCGGGTCAAGAAGACGGTGGCTATATCACTCTTGTTCGGCAGGTTTGACCAATCGCTTTTCCAGTTCGCTGCAAGCTTTCTGGATCATTTCTTCAGTGATCGGTACTTCGCGGCCTTGCTCGTCGATAATCGAGCAGCCCAGAGACTGGTCTGGTTGCGTGCGGATCACTTGAATCTTGTCATCGCTGCTGTGTTGCAAGGACATGGCCTGTCTCCTCATCAGGTAGTGTGCTTACTGTAGAACCGCCAGGTGACCGGGCTATGACAACTCCCTGCGATCTTTCCGGGGGGACAGAACCAGTGCAGCAGAAATGCCTTCGCGTGGCTAGCCGAACTTTAGACCAATAGCGTCTAGCCTCTAGTGTTGGTGGACATAATTAACCTGACTCATTGTGATTTGCAGCGAGCCACCCCATTGAGCGGTGTAGGCTGACCCTAATGATTGTCTTGTCCCGGATGTTTGCGATGCTCTCTGCCCGTCACCGCCGTGCTGTTCGCCTGGCCAGTCGTTTCATTGCGCCGTATCGCTGGCAGGCCTTCGGCGCCTTGCTGGCGTTGATCGTCACTGCCGGCATCACCTTGTCCATGGGGCAGGGCATCCGCCTGCTGGTGGACAAGGGGTTCATGACCCAGTCGCCACACCTGCTCAATCAGTCCATTGGCCTGTTCATGTTGCTGGTCGTGGGGCTGGCGATCGGCACCTTTGTACGGTTTTATCTGGTGTCGTGGATCGGCGAGCGCTGCGTCGCCGATATCCGGCGTGACGTGTTCAATCACCTGATTTACCTGCACCCGGGTTTTTACGAAGACAATCGCAGCTCAGAAATCCAGTCTCGCCTGACCGCCGACACCACGCTGCTGCAATCGGTCATCGGGTCTTCGCTGTCGTTGTTCCTGCGCAATCTGTTGATGGTGATCGGCGGGATCGTCCTGTTGTTCATCACCAACCCCAAGCTCACCAGTATCGTAGTGGTGGCCTTGCCCCTGGTGATCGCGCCGATCCTGATTTTCGGTCGCCGGGTGCGTAACCTCTCGCGCCTGAGCCAGGACCGGATTGCCGATATCGGCAGTTATGTTTCCGAAACCCTGGGGCAGATCAAGACCGTGCAGGCCTACAACCATCAGGTCCAGGACGAGCAACGGTTTGCCGTGACCGTGGAGGAGGCGTTCAACACCGCACGCAAGCGCATCTTCCAGCGGGCGTGGCTGATTACCCTGGTGATCGTGCTGGTCCTGGGCGCGGTCGGGGTGATGCTCTGGGTTGGCGGGATGGACGTCATCGCCGGGCGAATTTCCGCCGGCGAGCTGGCGGCGTTCGTGTTCTACAGCCTGATCGTCGGCAGTGCGTTCGGCACCTTGAGCGAGGTGATCGGGGAATTGCAGCGGGCGGCCGGCGCGGCCGAGCGGATTGCCGAGTTGCTGCGTTCGGAAAACATCATCCTGCCACCAGTCGCAGGCGCGGTGACGCTGCCGGAACGGGTCGACGGCCACCTGCAGCTGCAAAATGTGCGTTTTTCCTACCCGTCGCGGCCGGAAAGTTACGCTGTCGACGGCTTGAGCCTGACAGTCAATGCCGGTGAGACGCTGGCGCTGGTTGGGCCCTCCGGGGCCGGAAAGTCGACGGTGTATGACTTGCTGCTGCGTTTCTACGACCCGGCCGAGGGGCGCATCCTGCTCGATGGCGTGCCGTTGACTCAGCTCGATCCGCTGGATTTGCGCCGCTGCTTCGCCCTGGTGTCACAGACCCCGGCGCTGTTTTTCGGCAGCATTGAAGACAACATTCGCTACGGCAATCCGCAGGCGACGCTGGCCGAGGTACAGGAAGCGGCAAAGATCGCTTACGCCCATGACTTTATCGAAGCCATGCCCAGCGGTTACCAGACTCATCTGGGGGATGGCGGTCTCGGCCTGTCCGGCGGCCAGCGCCAACGCCTGGCCATCGCCCGCGCGTTGCTGGTGGACGCCCCGATCCTGCTCCTCGACGAAGCCACCAGCGCCCTCGATGCCCAGAGTGAGCACCTGATCCAGCAGGCGCTGCCGAGCCTGATGAAGAACCGAACCACTCTGGTGATCGCCCATCGCCTGGCCACGGTTAAAAACGCCGACCGGATCGCGGTGATGGATCAGGGGAAGCTGGTGGCGGTAGGGACGCATCAGGAGCTGATTGCCAGCAATGCCCTGTATGCCCGGTTGGCGGCGTTGCAGTTCAGTGATGGGCAGAATGCCGTTTCCGACCCAATAACCGGCTAAGAAAAGCGCAATAAAAAAACCGCATCTTTCAATGCGGTTTTTTTATTGCGGTTAACCAGAACAGCTTGCGGCTTGTCGCTTAAAGCTTGCCGCTGTTCCACTTATTGATCGTCGAAAAACCGCTCATGCCAATCCACGATCGGCTGTGGCGAGTTGAGCTTCTGGCCGTAGATCACCGAGTACGACAACACGTTTTGCACGTACTGGCGGGTTTCGTCGAACGGGATGCTTTCTACCCACACATCGAAACTCAGGTGGTCGGCACCGCGCAGCCATTGGCGCACGCGACCCGGGCCGGCGTTGTAGGCGGCGGAGGCAAGGACGCGGTTGCCGTTGAACTGGCTGTGCACCTGGCTCAGGTAAGCGGCGCCGAGCTGGATGTTCTTGTCCGGGTTGAACAGTTGCTGTGGCGAGCTATAGGGAATGCTGAACTTGCGTGCGGTTTCCTTGGCGGTGGCGGGCATCAGTTGCATCAGACCCGAGGCGCCGACCCCGGAGCGGGCATCTTCCATGAAGGCGCTTTCCTGGCGAGTAATGGCGAACGCCCAGCTCGGATGCAGGCCGCGATTCTTCGCTTCACGCACCAGCGTGTTGCGGTGGGCCATCGGGAAGCGGATATCCAGATCGTCCCAATACTGCGCCTGGCTGATGGTGCGAATGGCCGGGAAGTACCATTTCAGGTCGTAGGCCAGTTTGGCCTGGGCAACCATCTCGTCACGGCTGAAGTGGCGGCTGACGTGGTACCACTCGCGGCGACCGTCGACGATTTGCCCGCGAGCGTGGAACTCCAGGGCGCGACGTATGCCGGGGGTATTACGCACTTTGTTGATCAGCGCCTGACTCATCACCAGCGGCTTGTTGTTCAGCGAATAGGGTGACTGCGAGCGATCGGCAGCGAGGAAACCATAGAAGTCGCGTTCGCGGGCCAGGTTTTTATAGAGCGTCTGCACTTCCGGGTTTTGCGGTTGCGCCAGTTCCAGGCTGCGGGCCTGCCAGTAGCGCCAGCGGTTGGTGGTGGCCAGGTCCTGGGGCAGGCGGCGGGTCAACTGGTAGGCATCGTCCCAGCGCGCCAGACGCAGGAGCAGGCGCAGGCGCCATTCGGAAACCGTGTTGTCGCGCAGTTCCGGATCGTATTTGGTCATGACGTCCAGGGCTCGGCCGTCGAAACGTTTGGCGAGGGTCAAGCCGATTTCCCGGGCGATTGCGACTTTTTCATCCCGGGAGAAGTGCATGCTGCTGGCGTAGCCGTCGAGCAGGTTCATGGCCCTGTCCGGGTCCTGGCGAGCCAGGCGGCGCAGGCCGAGGCTGACCACGTCGGACATGGCTTCATCGGCCGGGGTGAAGCGTGACGGCTGGTTGAGCAGTTCCGGTTTCTGCGCGACGTCCACCAGCAAGCGACCGCGCGGGGCGAGGGTGGTCAAGCCGTTGACCAGGCTGTTGGCCAGCGGGTAGTTGCGCGCCTGGGCGGCGAGTTTGGCGCGTTCCCAGCGTTTTTGCTCGGTCAACTGGCCTTCGGCGGCCCACATGCCGAACAGGGTATCGCAGGCTTCGGGCTGGGATTTGCCAGTCAGCCAGAGCTTTTCGGTGTTGGCGTAACCTTCGGCCTTGAGGTTGTGGCTGATCTGGTACTGCGCATTCAGGCAGTCCAGTTCGGTGAAGTTCATTTTCGGGTCGTAATACTTGACGAAAGTCGCCCAGTCGCCCCGCTCCGCCAGCCAGCGCAACCAGCGCAGTTTCATCCAGTTGGCCTGGGGCAGGTCGCCGTGTTCGGCGAGGAATTTCTCGATTTCGGCGTTGCTCGCGGTTTTCAGGCGCGCGGTCAGTTCGTCGTAGGCCAGGTACGGTTCCAGCGGATAATCGGCGAGGGCCTGGCTGTAACGGAAATACGGGCCGGTATCACCCTTGGCCAGGGCGCGCTTGGCTTCATCGTAATATTGGCGTTGGGTGGACAGGTCCACCGCCTGGGCGGATTGAAGCGCTGCGGCTGAAAGTAAAAAACACGACAAAAGATTGAAAAGGCGACTGCGCATGAGACGTCCAGGCAGAGAAAACATGACAAGTGCGGGTCAGGCCCGCACTGAATTGTCTGTAGCTTAGCCTTTTGCCAGCAGCCGGCGAAAGCTTTGCGGGTCTTCCCGCATCAGTTCGCAACATTTGTCGTTCAGAGTGCTACGAGAGTGAAATTGCCGGCCTTCTGAAGCCTCAAGTCAGGTAGAATGCGCGCCCGGTTTTTGGAGAAGCTCATGACCCTGCTCAAATTCAGCGATGTGTCCCTTGCTTTCGGCGCTATGCCGTTGTTGGACAAGGTGTCCTGGCAGATCGCCCGTGGTGAGCGGGTGTGCATCATCGGCCGCAACGGCACTGGCAAGTCCAGCATGATGAAGCTCGTCAAGGGCGACCAGAAGCCCGATGACGGCTCCGTTTGGCGCGCACCCGGTCTCAAGATCGGCGAATTGCCGCAAGAATTGCCGGTGGCCGACGAGCGGACAGTGTTCGACGTGGTGGCCGAAGGCCTGGACGGTGTCGGTGCGTTGCTCGCCGAGTATCACCACCTGAGCCAGAACATCGTCACCGATGCCGATCTGGACAAGCTGATGCACGTCCAGCACGACCTCGAAGCCCGCGATGGCTGGCGCTTGCAGACGCTGGTCGACAGCACCCTGAGTCGCCTGCAACTGCCGGCCGACAAGACCCTCGCCGAGTTGTCCGGCGGCTGGCGTCGTCGCGTCCTGCTGGCCCAGGCCCTGGTGTCCGAGCCGGACCTGCTGCTGCTCGACGAGCCGACCAACCACCTGGACATCGGTGCCATCGCCTGGCTTGAAGAGGCGCTGAAGGATTTCCAGGGCGCCGTGCTGTTCATCACGCACGACCGTTCCTTCCTGCAGAACCTGGCAACCCGCATCCTCGAACTGGATCGTGGTGGCCTGATCGACTGGAACGGCGACTACGCCAGTTTCCTCGTGCACAAGGAAGCCGCGCTGGCGGCCGAAGAAACCGCCAACGCGCTGTTCGACAAGCGCCTGGCCCAGGAAGAAGTGTGGATTCGCCAGGGCATCAAGGCCCGCCGCACCCGTAACGAAGGCCGCGTACGCGCGCTCAAAGCCTTGCGCGTCGAGCGCAGCGAACGTCGCGAGCGGACCGGCAAGGCCAACATCCAGCTGGAAACCGCCGACAAGTCCGGCAAGCAGGTCATGGTCCTCGATAACGTGAGCTTTGCTCACCCGGACGGTCCGTTCCTGATCAAGGACTTCTCCATGGTGCTGCAGCGCGGCGACCGTATCGGTCTGCTCGGCGCCAACGGTACCGGCAAGACCACGCTGCTGAAGCTGATGCTCAGCGGCTTGCAGCCAACCAGCGGCAAGGTGGAAGAGGGCACCAGGATCGATGTGGCCTACTTCGACCAGTTGCGCCATCAGCTGGATCTGGAAAAGACCGTGATCGACAACGTCGCCGAAGGTCGCGACTTTATCGATATCGACGGCCAGAGCCGCCACGTGCTGAGCTACCTCGGCGACTTCCTGTTCAGCCCGCAGCGTGCCCGCACGCCGGTCAAGGCGCTGTCCGGCGGTGAACGTGCCCGTCTGTTGCTGGCCAAGCTGTTCAGCAAGCCGGCCAACCTGCTGGTACTCGACGAACCGACCAACGACCTCGACGTCGAAACCCTCGAATTGCTCGAAGAGGTCCTGCTGACCTTCAACGGCACCGTTTTGATGGTCAGTCACGACCGGGCATTCCTCGACAACGTGGTGACCAGCACCCTGGTCTTCGAAGGTGAAGGCAAGGTTCGCGAATACGTTGGCGGTTATCAGGACTGGCTGCGTCAGGGCGGTTCGCCGCGCCTGCTGGGTGTGACCGAGAGCAAGTCCGGCAAGGCTGACCTGAACTCTGCAGTGGTGAAGGCCGAGCCGGCACCGGTTGCGGCGGCAGTCGAAGCGCCAGTGGCGAAGAAGAAGCTCAGCTACAAATTGCAGCGTGAGCTGGAAGCGTTGCCCGGCGAGATCGAAGCCATGGAGCAGCAGATCGCTGCCGTTGAAGCGCAAATGGCCGACGCGGGTTTTTACCTGCGCCCGGCTGCCGAGACGGCTGCAGTGATCGCTCAGCTGGCGCAGTTGCAGGCTGAACTCGACGTGATGGTCGAGCGCTGGGCCGAACTGGATGCCTGATTGATCCTGCAATAAAAAGCCCGGCGCTCAGAGATGAACGCCGGGCTTTTCATATGCAACGCAGTTCCCTGTAGGAGCGAGCTCGCTCGCGATGAACCTGAGAGCGCCGCGGGGCATCAGGTTTCCAGCGTCATCGTTGACGACCATCGCGAGCAAGCTCGCTCCTACAGAGGGGCTGGTGTTATCAGCTTTTGGTTTGCAGGCGCACCGCAAGCACATCACAAGGCGCGCCATGCAGCACGTCGTTGGCGGTGGAGCCCAGCAGCAGTGCCAGGCCATGCCGGCCATGGCTGCCCACCACGATCAGGTCGCAGGTTTGCTCCTTGGCGAAGTGATGGATTTCCTGGCGTGGCTGGCCGTAGGTGAGGTGGCAATTGGAGCTCTCAAGCTCTGAGTATTTGTGCTTCAGGCGGTCAAGGCGCTCCTTGGCCTGATCGAACTGCTGCTGTTGCAGTTGTGACAGGTCCATCGGCACGTCGCCGCCGAAGGCCATCGCCATCGGCTCGACAATGTGCACCAGTGACAATTTCGCGCCGTTGCTCACCGACAGCTCGCGAGCGCGGTGGATCACAGGGTCGCACTCTTCGGTCAGATCTACAGCGACCAGAATATGGTTGTAGGGCATGAGGTGCTCCTCCTGAGGATTGCAATATTGGTAAGTATGGCTGGTTTCAAGCGCATTGGTTCCAAAGTGACACAATGGGCTCATCAAGAATCGGGAGTACAGATATGACGGTGTGGATAGTGGTGTCAATCCTGTTGGTGGTACTCAGCCCACTGGCATGGTTGCGCCCGTCGCGTGCCCAGAGTGGGCGCATCGCCCTGCGCATGGAGGCCCGGCGCATTGGGCTGGCCATGCAGCTGGCGCCCCAGGAGTGGCCACACTGGCTGAGCCAGGAGCCGCCGAGCCCGTGCGCCCAGTACCATCGTCCGCGACGTGGCAGTCAGGCGGCGTGCTGGAGTTACTGGCAAAAATCACCGGGTGTCTGGGTCAATCAATGGCAGGAAACCTGTGAAGACCAGGCGCTGCTCAATCATTTCGAAAAATTGCCGGGTAATGTCTACAAGGTCGAGGCCGACAAGCAAATGATTGCCTTGTATTGGGGCGAGAAGGGCGAGGCCGACGTTTTGCAACAGATCGATGCCACGCTGAAAGCCCTTGCCTGAACCCCGATCCCCTGTAGGAGCGAGCTCGCTCGCGATGGGCGTGAACGATGATGCTTGAAACCTGACACCCCGTGGCGCTCTCAGGTTCATCGCGAGCAAGCTCGCTCCTACAGAGTACAGAGGAGCGCATTTGCCGTTTTTTCGCAGGCAATAAAAAGCCCGACATTCATCATCGGGCTGGAGTTGGCCAGGCAGGCCGGTAAAACGGTGTGGGCTGATCTTACGCTGGGCATTCGCCAAAAGCGTTCACAATTTCCCCTTGGTTCCGCCAGCGTAGCTTGTTAAACACGGGCTGCAGCGAATTAGGGCGCATTTTCTAACAATTGATTCTATGAATGACCCTGCATGCTTCGGCGTGTTTAAGGTCTTCACAGTACGGATATGACCGGAAAGTCGCGTTTCAACCCGTGTTTCAGGCGATTGACAATTGTCGGAAATTCCGTGAAGGTGACGTACCCAAATCAAACGGGCGTATGAATTGAGCGTTTGTATTTCAGACCGCTCCTACAGAATCCCGACTATCGCGTTGGCGGGTGTGCCGGGGGAATGGGCGTAGCATTGACGATCAACGTCCCTGCCAAGCCATTCGCCTGCGTCCGACGTGTACTGTTCAGCTTCCATATCGTGGAGATCAGTTGATGATTTACGAAGGTAAAGCCATCACGGTTAAGGCTCTTGAAAGTGGCATCGTCGAACTGAAGTTCGACCTCAAGGGTGAGTCCGTCAACAAGTTCAACCGTCTAACCCTGAACGAACTGCGTCAGGCCGTAGACACCATCAAGGCAGATGCTTCGATCAAGGGCGTGATCGTCAGCAGTGGCAAGGACGTGTTCATCGTCGGCGCCGACATCACCGAATTTGTCGACAACTTCAAGCTGCCGGATGCAGAGCTTGTTGCTGGCAACCTCGAAGCCAACAAGATTTTCAGCGATTTCGAAGACCTCAACGTTCCGACCGTTGTCGCGATCAATGGCATCGCGCTGGGTGGTGGTCTGGAAATGTGCCTGGCGGCGGACTACCGCGTCATGTCCACCAAGGCCAAGATCGGCCTGCCGGAAGTCAAGCTGGGCATCTACCCGGGCTTCGGCGGTACCGTTCGTCTGCCGCGTCTGATCGGTGCCGACAACGCCATCGAGTGGATTGCCGCCGGCAAGGAAAACCGTCCTGAAGACGCGCTCAAAGTTGGCGCTGTCGATGCAGTGGTTGCTCCAGAGAAGCTGCAAGAGGCCGCGCTGGAACTGATCAAGCGCGCCATCGGCGGCGAGTTCGACTACAAGGCCAAGCGCCAGCCGAAGCTGGAAAAGCTGAAGCTGAACGCTATCGAGCAAATGATGGCTTTCGAAACGGCCAAGGGTTTCGTGGCCGGTCAGGCTGGCCCGAACTACCCGGCGCCGGTTGAGGCGATCAAGACCATCCAGAAAGCCGCGAACTTCGGTCGCGACAAGGCCCTGGAAATTGAAGCCGCAGGTTTCGTCAAACTGGCCAAGACTTCTGCCGCGCAGAGCTTGATCGGTCTGTTCCTGAACGACCAGGAACTGAAGAAAAAGGCCAAGGCCTACGACGAAATCGCCAAGGACGTGAAGCAGGCCGCCGTACTGGGCGCCGGCATCATGGGTGGCGGTATCGCCTATCAGTCGGCCTCCAAAGGCACGCCGATCCTGATGAAGGACATCAACGAGCACGGTATCGAGCAGGGTCTGGCCGAAGCCGCCAAACTGCTGGTTGGCCGCGTTGATAAAGGCCGCATGACCGCCGCGAAAATGGCTGAAGTGCTCAACGGCATTCGTCCGACCTTGTCCTACGGTGATTTCGGTCACGTGGACCTGGTGGTGGAAGCAGTCGTCGAGAACCCGAAGGTCAAGCAGGCCGTACTGGCTGAAGTTGAAGACCAGGTCAAAGAGGACACCATCCTCGCGTCCAACACCTCGACCATTTCCATCACCTTGCTGGCCAAGGCCCTCAAGCGTCCGGAAAACTTCGTCGGCATGCACTTCTTCAACCCGGTGCACATGATGCCGCTGGTGGAAGTGATCCGTGGCGAGAAGTCCAGCGAGCTGGCCGTTGCCACCACCGTTGCCTACGCCAAGAAAATGGGCAAGAACCCGATCGTCGTCAACGACTGCCCGGGCTTCCTGGTCAACCGCGTACTGTTCCCGTACTTCGGCGGTTTCGCCAAGCTGGTCAGCGCCGGTGTGGACTTCGTCCGTATCGACAAGATCATGGAAAAATTCGGCTGGCCTATGGGCCCGGCCTACCTGATGGACGTGGTCGGCATCGACACCGGCCACCACGGCCGTGACGTGATGGCTGAAGGCTTCCCGGACCGCATGAAGGACGACCGTCGCTCGGCCGTTGACGTGCTCTACGAAGCCAAGCGCCTGGGCCAGAAGAACGGCAAGGGCTTCTACGCCTACGAGACCGACAAGAAGGGCAAGCAGAAGAAAGTCGCCGATCCTTCGGTGCTGGAAGTGCTCAAGCCAATCGTCTTTGAACAGCGCGAAGTCACTGACGAAGACATCATCAACTGGATGATGATCCCGCTGTGCCTGGAAACCGTGCGTTGCCTGGAAGACGGCATCGTCGAAACCGCTGCCGAAGCCGACATGGGTCTGGTCTACGGCATTGGTTTCCCTCCATTCCGTGGCGGTGCGCTGCGTTACATCGATTCGATCGGTGTGGCAGAGTTCGTTGCCCTGGCTGACCAGTACGCTGATTTGGGCGCGCTGTACCACCCGACCGCGAAGCTGCGCGAAATGGCCAAGAACGGCCAGAGCTTCTTCGGTTAAGCGCCCCCAACTAGAGTGAGAGTGAACTTATGAGCTTGAATCCTAGAGACGTCGTGATTGTCGACTTCGGTCGTACTCCGATGGGCCGCTCCAAGGGCGGCATGCACCGCAACACCCGCGCCGAAGACATGTCGGCGCACCTGATCAGCAAATTGCTGGAACGCAACGTCAAGGTCGACCCGAACGAAGTCGAAGACGTGATCTGGGGCTGTGTGAACCAGACCCTGGAGCAGGGCTGGAACATCGCGCGCATGGCGTCGCTGATGACCCAGATCCCGCACACCTCGGCCGGCCAGACCGTCAGCCGTCTGTGTGGCTCGTCCATGAGCGCCTTGCACACTGCTGCGCAAGCGATCATGACTGGCAATGGTGACGTGTTCGTCGTTGGTGGCGTCGAGCATATGGGTCACGTGAGCATGATGCACGGTGTCGATCCGAACCCGCACATGTCGCTGTACGCGGCGAAAGCCTCGGGCATGATGGGCCTGACCGCGGAAATGCTGGGCAAAATGCACGGCATTACCCGCGAGCAGCAAGATGCTTTCGGCATGCGCTCCCACCAACTCGCCCACAAGGCGACCGTGGAAGGCAAGTTCAAAGACGAAATCATCCCGATGCAGGGCTACGACGAGAACGGTTTCCTGAAAACCTTCGACTACGACGAAACCATTCGTCCGGAAACCACCCTGGAAAGCCTGGCGGCTCTCAAGCCAGCGTTCAATCCGAAGGGCGGCACCGTGACAGCAGGTACTTCGTCGCAGATCACCGATGGTGCTTCGTGCATGATCGTGATGTCGGCGCAGCGCGCACAGGACCTGGGCATCCAGCCTATGGCGGTGATTCGCTCGATGGCGGTAGCAGGTGTGGATCCGGCAATCATGGGCTATGGTCCAGTACCGGCCACACAAAAAGCACTGAAGCGCGCGGGTCTTGGCATCTCCGACATCGACTTCTTCGAGCTCAACGAAGCTTTCGCCGCACAGGCCCTGCCAGTGCTGAAAGATCTGAAAGTGCTCGACAAGATGAACGAGAAGGTTAACCTGCACGGCGGCGCGATCGCCCTGGGCCACCCGTTCGGTTGCTCCGGTGCGCGTATCTCCGGCACTTTGCTCAATGTGATGAAGCAGAATGGCGGTACCTTCGGGGTAGCCACCATGTGCATTGGTCTCGGCCAAGGCATCTCCACCGTCTTCGAACGCGTTTAAGCGTTTCGTTGATGGAAGCCGGGGCCAAGTGCCCCGGTTTTTGTTTTTCCGGATTTATTTTGTTTTTATTTTGAAAAAATTTGAGTGAGGGCCAAAGCATGCCGATACAACCTGGGCTCTACCAACATTACAAAGGTCCGCAGTACCGCGTATTCAGTGTTGCGCGGCATTCGGAAACCGAAGAAGAAGTGGTCTTCTATCAAGCCCTGTATGGCGATTACGGCTTTTGGGTGCGTCCCTTGAGCATGTTCCTGGAGTCCGTCGAAGTTGACGGCGAACAGGTGCCACGCTTTGCTTTGGTGCAGGCCGAGGAAAGCCTTTTTACCAAGCCATAAGCTGAGTGCGCGCAATACCCTGCGCTTGACCTCACCTTGTAGCCACTATATATAGCGGTGCCGCGTCAGGCGCCAACCGCCTTTCACTTCTCGAATTCAGGAATTTTCTGATCCATGGGCAAATCGCTGGTCATTGTGGAATCCCCGGCTAAGGCCAAGACCATCAACAAGTATTTGGGCAACGAATACGTGGTGAAGTCGAGTATCGGCCATATCCGAGACCTGCCCACCAGCGGTTCGGCTAGCGCCAGCAAAGAGCCGGCCGCCAAGCGCGGCAAGGCTGTTGCGGGTGAAGTGCCGGCACTGTCGCCTAAAGAAAAAGCGCGCAAGCAGCTGGTCGCGCGCATGGGGGTCGATCCGGACCATGGCTGGAAAGCCAAGTACGAGATCCTCCCGGGCAAGGAAAAAGTCATCGAAGAGCTGCGCCGGCTCGCCAAGGATGCTGACACCATCTATCTCGCAACCGACTTGGACCGCGAGGGGGAAGCCATTGCCTGGCACCTGCGCGAAGCCATCGGTGGTGACGACAGCCGCTACAAGCGCGTGGTGTTCAACGAAATCACCAAGAAGGCGATCCAGGAAGCCTTCTCCCAGCCGGGCGAGCTGGATATCGACCGCGTCAACGCCCAGCAGGCCCGTCGTTTCCTCGACCGCGTCGTGGGCTACATGGTTTCGCCGCTGCTGTGGGCCAAGATCGCTCGCGGCCTGTCCGCCGGTCGCGTGCAGTCGGTTGCCGTGAAGCTGGTGGTCGAGCGCGAACGTGAAATCCGCGCGTTCATCCCGGAAGAGTACTGGGAAGTGCACGCCGACCTCGGCACCGCAAAAGGCGCGACCGTGCGTTTCGACGTGGCCCGCGAAAAAGGCGAAGCCTTCAAGCCGCTCAACGAAGCCCAGGCCATGGCCGCGCTGGAGAAGCTCAAGGCTTCCAGCTACAGCATCGTCAAGCGCGAAGACAAACCGACCAGCAGCAAGCCGTCGGCGCCGTTCATCACCTCCACCCTGCAACAGGCCGCAAGCAACCGCCTGGGCTTCGGGGTGAAGAAAACCATGATGATGGCCCAGCGTCTGTACGAAGCCGGCTACATCACTTACATGCGTACCGATTCGACCAACCTCTCGGTTGATGCCGTGGCGATGGCGCGTACTTATATTGAAGGCGAGTTCGGCAAGAAGTACCTGCCGGAAACCCCGAACGTCTACAGCAGCAAGGAAGGCGCACAAGAGGCTCACGAAGCGATTCGTCCCTCCGACGCCAACACCGAGCCAAGCAAGCTGTCGGGTATGGAGCGTGACGCTGAGCGCCTCTACGAGCTGATCTGGCGCCAGTTCCTGGCTTGCCAGATGCTGCCGGCGCAATACCTGTCGACGACCGTCACTGTGGGCGCTGGCGACTTCGAGCTGCGTGCCAAGGGCCGCATCCTGAAGTTCGACGGTTACACCCGTGTCATGCCGCAAATCGCCAAGCCAGGCGACGACGATGTGCTGCCGGACATGGCCCAGGGCGACGCGATGAAGCTGATCAAGCTTGATCCGACCCAGCACTTCACCAAGCCGCCGGCGCGTTACTCGGAAGCCAGCCTGGTCAAGGAAATGGAAAAACGCGGCATCGGTCGTCCTTCGACCTACGCAGCGATCATTTCGACTATTCAGGACCGTGGCTACGTGGCGTTGCACAACCGTCGCTTCTACTCGGAAAAGATGGGCGACATCGTCACCGAACGCCTGGCCGAGAGCTTCTCGAACCTGATGGACTACGGTTTCACCGCCGGCATGGAAGAGCATCTCGATGACGTGGCCCAGGGCGAACGCGACTGGAAAAACGTACTCGAC
Organism: Pseudomonas sp. FW305-70; assembly: GCF_058783925.1. NCBI lineage: Bacteria > Pseudomonadati > Pseudomonadota > Gammaproteobacteria > Pseudomonadales > Pseudomonadaceae > Pseudomonas > Pseudomonas sp. FW305-70. The sequence continues at coordinate 295,638 of NZ_JBYSYZ010000001.1, read as the reverse complement.
GAGTTCTACGGCGACTTCAAGAAAAAGCTCGAAGTAGCCGAAAGCCCGGAAAACGGCATGCGTGCCAACCAGCCGGTGATGACTGACATTCCGTGCACGACCTGCGGTCGTCCGATGCAGATCCGCACCGCGTCGACCGGCGTGTTCCTTGGTTGCTCGGGCTACAGCCTGCCGCCGAAAGAGCGCTGCAAGGCCACCGTCAACCTGGTGCCGGGCGACGAAATCGCCGCGGACGACGAAGGTGAGTCGGAGTCGCTGGTATTGCGTGGCAAGCACCGCTGCCCGATCTGCAGCACGGCGATGGATGCCTACCTGCTGGACGAGAAGCGCAAGCTGCACATCTGCGGTAACAACCCGGATTGCGACGGCTACGAAATCGAAGAGGGCACCTATCGCATCAAGGGCTATGAAGGTCCGAGCCTGGAATGCGACAAGTGCGGCAGCGAGATGCAGCTCAAGACCGGCCGTTTCGGCAAGTTCTTCGGCTGCACCAACGCGACCTGCAAGAACACCCGCAAGCTGCTGAAAAGCGGTGATGCGGCGCCGCCGAAGATGGACCCGGTGAAGATGCCTGAGCTGAAATGCGAAAAGGTCAACGACACCTATATCCTGCGCGACGGTGCATCCGGCCTGTTCCTGGCGGCCAGCCAGTTCCCGAAAAACCGTGAGACGCGTGCTCCGCTGGTTATCGAGATCGTGCCGCACAAGGATGAGATCGATCCGAAGTATCACTTCCTCTGCGAAGCGCCGAAGAAAGATCCCGATGGCCTCCCGGCTGTGATTCGTTACAGCCGCAAGACCAAGGAACAGTACGTGCAGACCGAAGTTGACGGTAAGCCGACTGGCTGGAAAGCGTTCTACGACGGCGGCAAGTGGACGGTTGAAGACAAGCGCCCGGCTGCGAAGGCGTAGAATCGCAAGACCCCTGTGGGAGCGAGCTTGCTCGCGATGGTCGTCAACGATGACGCGGGCCTTCAGGATGCCCGCGTTGCTCTCAAGTCCATCGCGAGCAGGCTCGCTCCTACAAAAGGCGCATGGGAACTGCGAAGGCGTAGAATCGCAAGACCCTTGTAGGAGCGAGCTTGCTCGCGATGGTCGTCAACGATGACGCGGGCCTTCAGGATGTCCGCGTTGCTCTCAGGTCCATCGTCGGAACGCCGCCCGGAGCAAGCTCGCTCCTACAGGACCTGCGTGAAGCAATTATTTCGTTGTGGAGGCTGCCGTCATGGCCCACGAACTTTATACCCGCACCAATCAGAAGATTTATTTCGCCGGCTTGTCGCTGGAAGCACTGGCGCGCACTGAAGAGGGGCGGGCGATGAATTCGCTGGCGCTGATCCAGGCCGGACGCGAATCGGCGCTGTTTCACCTGTACGGCGCGCTGTTGGGCCTGTGCCACGAAATCGCCGGCTTCTATCGCCTGCCTCAGGCCAATGCACCCCGTGCGGAGCTGCTGCTGACCCGCGAAGTGCTGGAAACCATCGCCATTCCGGAAATGGCCGAGCTGGTGGAGCTGGCCAATAACCCGCAGACCTGGCTGGCCAGGTTGTTGGCTGCCCATGCTGCGTTGTTTCAGCCGCCGCGCGCGCCCCGCAAGCCAAAAGGGGACGTGACCCAGCCACTGATTCAGGCGGTCAATCTGGATGAAGCGGATGAGCCAGAGGAACTGAGTCGGGAAGAGCTGGAGAGCTGGCGCCAGAATCTGAAAGGATTGGCGATCCGCTTTCGCGAAGGCCTGAACGAGTGCTGACAGAAACAGTTTTGGGGTGGCATCTGGTCAAGATCCCGAGCGAAGCCTGGCCGATGCCTATATAATCCCCGCCTTTCGTGGAGAACAGTCCTTTATGCCAACGTCCTTTCTAGAAATTGTCGAGTTACCAGACGGCCGTATCGAGCTACGCAGGGCCGAGGACGAGGGTTCTCTGGTTACTTTGGATTTCTCCGAGGACGCCAAAGCGTTCCTGCAAGGGCAACACGTGGAAGTCGCCAAGGCGATGTTGAGCGTGGGAGTCCAGATGGCAGGTCGCCTGGTTGAAGGCGAATTCGACAAGGACGAGGGGTCACGGGTTCTTCATTGATCCCCGTCCGTCGGTTTTCTTGATGTCGCTATACATCGGCTTCTCTCTCCCTGGAGAAGCCTCGCGCGGTGAAGCTCGCGCCCCGGCTGTCAGTTATCCCAAACGAATATTCAGGCTCTGAGCGTCCCCGGTCCGGGCGGCGCTGATCAGCTGTTGCCGGGATTGGCTGCTCAACGGGTTGAGCCAGCTGACAACCGTATGGCTGCGCCCAAGACGCAGGGCTTCGCAGGTCAGTTGCTGAGCACTTTGGGTGCCTCGGGGGTGAAGCAACAGAATGCGCTCGCGGTTGAGGCCGGCATCTCGCAGCCAGGCTTGAGTCAGGCTGGCGGGCGGCGCGATCAGTGTCAGCCAGCGTGCGTCCTGGTCCTGGCTCAATTCCCTGAGGATCGGTGCCAGAAGGCTCAGGCAGTTCCCGGCTGCACCACGCAGTGACAGCTCGCTGAAAACGTCAGGTTCGGCGCTCCAGGGGGACTCGACTACGTCTTTCAGGATCGGCGCCAATGGCTGTGCCATGAACGCTTCGAACAACGGCAGTTGGGTTTGCTGTGGTGATGGCTGTGGGAACTGCATGGAGCCTCCTTTAGCGGCGAATCACGCCGACACTCAAGCCTTCGATCACCAGTTCCTGATCTTGAAGGTTCACTTCGATAGGGGCGAACTCGGGGTTCTCGGCGATCAGCCAGACTTTGCTGCCATCACGCTTGAAGCGCTTGACGGTCACTTCGTCGCCGATTCGTGCAACCACGATCTGACCGTTACGGGCTTCGCGGGTGGTGTGGACGGCCAGCAGGTCGCCGTCGAAAATGCCGACATCCTTCATGCTCATCCCGTGGACGCGCAGCAGGTAGTCGGCGCGCGGGTGGAAGAAGGCAGGATTGATGTTGCAGGACTCTTCGATGTGTTGCTGCGCTAGAATCGGGGCACCGGCTGCGACCCGGCCAATGATCGGCAGGGTGGAATCATCGGCCTTGGCTTCGAAGCCGGGGATGCGAATGCCACGGGAGGCGCCAGGCGTCATCTCGATGGCACCTTTGCGGGCCAGCGCCTTGAGGTGCTCTTCCGCCGCATTGGGTGACTTGAAACCCAGTTCCTGAGCGATTTCCGCACGGGTGGGGGGGTATCCGTTGTCTTCCAGGCAGCGTTTGATGAAAGCCAGAATCTCTGCTTGTCGTGGCGTCAGCTTTAGCATATTGATCGCTCTGTTTTTTTATACAGTGACTGGGATTATATACAGTAAGGCGGTCTTGGCAATGCTCCATTTTTCAGTCGCCGCCAGACGGTCAATCAGTCAGTGGATTCAAGCTTCGCCGTTGTGTGGTTAAATATCTGACCGACCATTCCCGAAACGAACTGCCAGACTTGACAAGGCACAGGCTGAAACGTATGTTTCAAACAAGTGTTTGTCAGGCGGAGTAGCCATGGCCCAGTCGGAAACCGTTGAACGCATTCTTGATGCAGCCGAGCAGTTGTTCGCGGAAAAAGGTTTCGCCGAAACCTCGTTGCGCCTGATCACCAGCAAGGCCGGTGTCAACCTGGCGGCGGTGAACTATCACTTCGGTTCAAAGAAGGCGTTGATCCAGGCGGTTTTCTCGCGGTTCCTCGGGCCGTTCTGCATCAGCCTCGACAAAGAGCTGGAGCGGCGTCAGGCCAAGCCTGAAATCAAGCCGACCCTCGAAGAGTTGCTGGAAATCCTCGTCGAGCAGGCCCTGGTGGTGCAGCCGCGCAGCGGCAACGACCTGTCCATCTTCATGCGTTTGCTGGGGCTGGCGTTCAGTCAGAGCCAGGGGCACTTGCGTCGTTATCTGGAGGACATGTACGGCAAGGTATTCCGCCGCTACATGATGCTGGTCAACGAAGCGGCGCCGCGTATTCCGCCCATCGAACTGTTCTGGCGGGTGCACTTCATGCTGGGTGCGGCGGCGTTCAGCATGTCCGGTATCAAGGCCTTGCGTGCGATTGCCGAAACCGACTTCGGCGTGAACACCTCGATCGAGCAGGTCATGCGCCTGATGGTGCCGTTCCTGGCTGCCGGCATGCGTGCCGAGTCCGGTGTGACCGATACCGCCATGGCCACTGCCCAGTTGCGTCCACGCAGCAAATCGACACCGGTTGCCGCCAAGGTTTAACCGCGCACGGGTGGGCGCGGCAGCTGACATCCGCTAAGCTAGCCGCCCATGCCGACTCTCGTTCTGAACCCGTTTTCCATCGAACTCGCCAATCTGCCAGGCCTTGCCCCTGGCGGCGAATTCGTGTGGGCAGGGTTTTCTGTTATCAAGGAATTTTTATGACTGCTGGCTTGCAAGGCTCGTTGATGGTGGACGTCGCCGGTACCTGGCTGACGGCTGAAGATCGCCAATTGTTGCGCCAGCCCGAAGTGGGCGGCCTGATCATTTTTGCCCGTAACATTGAACATCCGCGTCAAGTGCGCGAGCTGAGTGCAGCGATTCGCGCCATTCGCCCCGATCTGCTGTTGGCGGTGGATCAAGAGGGCGGCCGCGTGCAGCGCCTGCGCCAGGGGTTCGTGCGCCTGCCCGCCATGCGCGCCATTGCCGACAACCCGAACGCCGAATACCTGGCCGAGCAGTGTGGCTGGATCATGGCGACCGAAGTGCTGGCCGTTGGCCTGGACCTGAGTTTCGCCCCTGTGCTCGACCTCGATTACCAGCGCAGCGCCGTTGTCGGCACCCGTTCGTTCGAAGGTGATCCCGAGCGCGCTGCCTTGCTCGCGGGTGCATTCATCCGTGGCATGAACAGCGCCGGGATGGCCGCTACCGGCAAGCATTTTCCGGGTCACGGCTGGGCCGAGGCTGATTCCCATGTCGCGATCCCGAATGATGAGCGCAGTCTCGACGAGATCCGCGCCAACGACCTGGTGCCGTTTGCCAAATTGAGCAAGCAACTGGCCGCGGTCATGCCGGCCCACGTTATTTATCCACAGGTCGATTCCCAGCCCGCAGGCTTCTCCCGCCGCTGGTTGCAGGACATCCTGCGCGGCGAGTTGCAGTTCGATGGCGTGATCTTCAGTGACGACCTGTCCATGGCAGGCGCCCACGTGGTCGGCGATGCCGCCAGCCGTATCGAAGCAGCGCTGACGGCCGGTTGCGAGATGGGCCTGGTGTGCAACGACCGTGCGGCCGCCGAACTCGCTTTGAGCGCTGCCCAGCGTCTGAAGGTCAAGCCTTCCGAGCGCATTGCGCGGATGCGCGGCCAGTCGTTTGCCAGCACCGAATACCGTCAAGACCCGCGTTGGCTGGCCGCTGTCGGCGCGCTCAAAGAAGCTCAATTGATTGATTAAGGACTGTTCGTTATGACGGTTTACGCGATTATCGGTGGCACCGGCCTGACTCAACTCGAAGGCCTGAGCATTCGCCAGTCACTGGCGGTGGACACGCCTTACGGTGCACCTTCGGCCGACGTGCAAATCGGCGAGTATGCCGGCAAGGAAGTGCTGTTCCTCGCGCGTCACGGCCATCCCCATCGTTTCCCGCCGCATCAGGTCAACTATCGCGCCAATCTCTGGGCGCTGAAGCAGGCCGGTGCCGAAGCCATTCTGGCCGTCAATGCCGTGGGCGGCATCCATGCGGCCATGGGCACCGGGCACTTTTGCGTGCCGCATCAGTTGATCGACTACACCAGCGGTCGCGAGCACACCTACTTTGCCGATGACCTGGAACACGTCACCCATATCGACTTCAGCTACCCCTATAGCGAGCCGTTGCGCCAGCAATTGATCGCGGCGCTGGCGGCGGAGGGTGTGGGCTACAGCAGTCATGGCGTGTATGCCTGCACTCAAGGGCCGCGCCTGGAGACGGTGGCTGAAATCGCCCGGCTGGAGCGCGACGGCTGCGACATCGTCGGCATGACCGGTATGCCGGAAGCGGCCCTGGCCCGCGAGCTGGAACTGGATTACGCCTGTCTGGCACTGGTGGTGAACCCGGCGGCGGGCAAGTCGACGGCGGTGATTACCATGGCCGAGATCGAGCAGGCGTTGCATGACGGCATGGGCAAGGTGAAATCGACGTTGGCGCGGGTGCTCAAGGGCTGAGTCTGGCGGTATACCGAGTCGCTCCCTTCGCGGGCAAGCCCGCTCCCACAGTGACCGCGTCGAACACAAACTCTACCTGTGGGAGCGGGCTTGCTCGCGAAGAGGCCGGTTCAAGCGCCAAAAATCTCAGCGCTTTCCGAGATTTTCCGGCAACGGCGCAAACAGCGCCTCGATATCATCATTCTGCAGTTTCCAGTCCCCGGCCTTGCGCCCATCCAGCACGCCGGCCGCGAGGTCGGACTTTTCCTTCTGCAGGTGCTGGATCTTCTCTTCCACCGTGCCGCGCGCTATCAGTTTGTAAACAAATACCGGCTTCTCCTGGCCAATGCGATACGCCCGGTCGGTCGCCTGGTTTTCAGTCGCCGGGTTCCACCACGGATCGTAATGAATCACCGTGTCCGCTTCAGTCAGGTTCAGGCCAACGCCACCCGCCTTCAGGCTGATCAGAAATATCTGACGCTTGCCACTCTGGAATTCCTTCACCGGAGTGCGGCGGTCGCGGGTCTGGCCTGTCAGCAGGGCGTAGGCGATTCCACGCTTGTTCAGCTCATCCTCAATCAGCGACAACATTGACGTGAACTGCGAGAACAGCAGGATCCGCCGACCTTCCTCGAACAATTCCTCGAGCATTTCCATCAGGCTGTCGAGTTTGCCCGAGGTGCTGCCACGGCTTGGCAGGGTCGCCTCGTTGACCAGGCGCAAATCGCAGCACACCTGACGCAGCTTGAGCAGCGCTTCGAGAATGATGATCTGGCTGCGGGCTACGCCTTTGCGGGTGATCTCGTCGCGGACTTTCTTGTCCATGGCCAGGCGCATGGTTTCGTAAACGTCACGCTGGGCCTCGTTGAGTTCGACCCAGTGGATGATCTCGGTTTTCGGCGGCAACTCGGTGGCCACCTGTTCCTTGGTGCGGCGCAGCAGGAAGGGTTTGATCCGGCCGTTGAGGTGCTGAAGCCTGACCTCGCTGGTGCGTTTTTCAATCGGTACGCGGTAATCGCGGTTGAAGCTTTTGACGTCACCGAGCCAGCCGGGCAAGAGGAAGTGAAACAGTGACCAGAGTTCGCCGAGGTGGTTTTCCAGCGGTGTGCCGCTCAGGCACAGGCGCTGCCGGGCATTGAGCTCGCGGGCAGCCTGGGCGGCCTTGCTGGTCGGATTCTTGATGTACTGCGCTTCATCCAGCACCAGGATGTGCAAGGGCTGCGCCGCCAGGCGTTCGACATCCTTGGGCAGTAGCGCATAGGTGGTCAGGATCAGGTCGTAGTCAGCCAGCTTGTCGAAGTGTTTTTTGCGGCTGGCACCGTACAGCGCCAGTACCTTGAGCTGCGGCGTAAAGTGCGCTGCTTCGTCGAGCCAGTTGGGAATCAGGCTGGTCGGCATCACCACCATGCACGGCCGGTCGAGACGGCCGGCGTTTTTCTCGCTCAGCACGTGCGCCAGTGTCTGCAGGGTTTTGCCCAGGCCCATGTCGTCGGCGAGAATGCCGCCCACTTCCAGCTGCCGCAGCGATTGCATCCAGCTCAAGCCCTCAAGCTGATACGGGCGCAGCGTCGCATTCAAGCCTTGCGGGGCGGCGGCCGTGTGGTCCTTGATGTCACGCAGGCGCTGGGCAAAGGTGCGGATCTGTTCGCCACCCTCCCAGAGCAGTGGCATGTCTTCCAGCGGGTTCAGGCGCGTGGCATCGGCCTTGCTCAGGCGCAGCGTGGTGTCACCGGGTTCCTGCAGGTAGAACTCGCCGAGGGTGGCCAGCACCGGTTTCAAGCGGCCGAAGGGCAGGGCGACTTGCAGCGGGCCGTGCTCGGAGTTCGGGCGATGGGGGATGTTGACCAGGATCAACTCGTCGTCGCGGCGTCGGGCAAGGCGCTCCGGGTTGAGGATTTCGGTGTGGGAGCGCATCAGGTTGAGCAGGATCGGCAGCAGGCTCAAGCGCTCGCCGTTGACGATGATCCCCAGTTCCAGGTCGAACCAGTCGCGCTCCGGTGCCTGTTCGACCGTGGCGTACCAGTCGTCTACCGCCGTCAGGTCGAAACCGAAGTCCTCGTCGATCTGCAATTCCCAGCCCTGGGTGCGCAACTTTGGCAGTTCATTGAGGGTAAAGGTCAGCCAGGCGCTGTCATTGACCATTTCGAACAGCTCGCCAGCGCTTTCCGGCAAGGCCTTGCTTTGTCGGGTGGCGACTTTGAAGCCGAGGATTCGCAACTGTTCCCGGTAGGACTGTTCCACGTCCGGGTGGCGTTTTATCCGCAGTGTCTGGGTTTCCTGACGAATCAGGATGTCGGAATTCTTCTGTCCGCTAACGTATTCGTCCAGATAGCTGAAGGACAGCGCCGCACGATGCTGGATGTAACGCTGCATTCGGCCGTTGCGCGGTTCGAAGGCGCTGAACTCGATGCTGGCCAGCCACAGGCGCGGTACCGGCTGCACATTGTCCACCAGCACTTGCGGCGGGGCTTTCGGGCTGCGGTTTTCCAGGACGGCCTGGAGTTTTTCCAGGAGTTCGGCGTCTTTGGCGGCAGCGGGGTAGTCGAGGGTTTCCTGCACTTGCAGCAGCACCGCTGCGCAATGTTTGCAGTTGTTGTGGACCGGGCAGGAGCAGATGGCATCGACCATCAGCAGCGTGCCTTTGGCTGACTCGCGCAGGCGAATGGTCTGACGGTAAACGTTACCGCCCGAGCCTTCGCACGCGGCGACGATGGTTGCGTCGCCGGCCTCGACGATCCTGACACGATTCTCCAGCGCGTAACGGCGACCACGCTCCAGGCTCTGTTCCTTGAATCGGCTGACCCAGGATGGTGCCAGGGGTTTGCTCAGGGTCGCGGACATAGGGAATCAGTCCGGAATTTCTTCGGGAGCTGCTCGGGGGGCGGGGGCGGTCAGCGAAGTGATCTTGATCAGCAGGCCGAGGTGGCCGTTGTCGAGGAAGTTCAACTGGCCGTTCTTGGTGTGGCTTTCCTGTTTCAAGCGCTCGCTGGCAGTCACCATGCCATTGGCATCGATCTGATTGACCCAGAAGTCGGCGTCGACGTCGGTAAATCGTCCCAGTTTCATGCTCAGCGTGCCCTCGATCGGGAACTGACCATATTGTTCCTTGCCGTCGCTGATCGCCACTTTGCTGGCGTTTTCGCCGAGCGTCTGTTGCCAGGCCTTGTGCAGCAACACCGTGTAGTCGGCGCTGCTGGTGAGTTTTTCCACCTCGCCATTGAGGCTTGGCGTACGCAGGCTGTCGGGGCTGACGGGTTGGGCGCCAGCAGCCCAGTCTTCCGGTGCGGCGCGGCTGACAATCGCCGGCACGGCGTTTTGCCGGACCAGAATCATTTCGACCTGATACAGGTCATCGGCAGATGCCGTGGGGGCGGCCAGCGCTGGCATCAAAAGGGTCAGCAGGGTCAGTGAGCGGAACAGGCGCATGCGGCGTCCTTCAAGCAGTTTTCGGAACGAGGCGCTCGAACAGCGCCTCTACAGTATTAAAGCGCTCTTCCGGGCGCTCCATCGGAACCATGAACTTGAACATCGTGGCCCCTTCGAATTTGTAGCGTTTTGGCTGGCTCTGGATCAGCTTGATCAGGGTCAGCGGGTCGACCGGCGTCTGCGCAGCGAACTCGACGCGACCGCCTTGCGGGCCGCCATCGACTTTCTTGATGCCCAGTTGCTCGGCCTGCAGCTTCAATGCAGTGATGCGGATCAGGTTCTTGGTTGGTTCCGGCAACAGGCCGAAACGATCGATCATCTCCACCTGCAAATCCTTGAGGCCGTCCTCATCGGTGGCCGAGGCAATGCGCTTGTAGAGAATCAGGCGGGCGTGGACATCCGGCAGGTAGTCTTCCGGAATCAGCGCCGGTACCCGCAAATTGACTTCAGGACCACCGCCGAGCGGTTGATCGAGGTTCGGCTGCTCGCCCTTGCGGATCGACTTCACCGCGCGTTCGAGCATTTCCATGTACAGCGTGAAGCCGACCGCCTGGATCTGCCCGCTCTGACCGTCACCGAGCAGTTCGCCGGCACCACGGATTTCCAGGTCGTTGGTGGCGAGCACGAAGCCCGCGCCGAGGTCCTGGGTGTTGGCGATCGCTTCCAGGCGCTTTTCCGCGTCCGGCGTGATTTGCTGGCGCGGTGGCGTCAGCAGGTAGGCGTAGGCCTGGTGGTGACTGCGTCCGACTCGGCCGCGCAGCTGGTGCAACTGGGCCAGGCCGAACTTGTCGGCACGCTCGATGATGATGGTGTTGGCGCTCGGTACGTCGATGCCGGTCTCGATGATGGTCGAGGCGATCAGCACGTTGAAGCGCTTGTGGTAGAAGTCGCTCATCACCTGTTCGAGTTCGCGCTCGCGCATCTGTCCGTGACCGATGCCGATCCGTGCTTCCGGTACCAGCTCGGCGAGGTCGGCGGCGCATTTCTCGATGGTCTTCACGTCGTTGTGCAGGTAATAGACCTGGCCGCCACGCAGCAGCTCACGCAGCAAGGCCTCTTTGACCGTGCTCTTGTTCTGCTCCATGACGAAGGTGCGTACCGACAGGCGGCGGGCCGGCGGGGTGGCGATGATCGACAGGTCACGCATGCCCGACACCGCCATGTTCAGCGTGCGCGGAATCGGCGTGGCGGTCAGGGTGAGGATGTCGACTTCGCTGCGCAGCGCCTTGAGCTGTTCTTTCTGGCGCACGCCGAAACGGTGTTCCTCGTCGATGATCACCAGGCCCAGGTTTTTGATCTTCACGTCGTCCTGCAGCAGCTTGTGCGTGCCGATGACGATGTCGATCTTGCCTTCGGCCAGATCGGCGACGGCGGCATTCACTTCCTTGGCCGACTTGAAGCGGCTCATCACTTCCACGGTCACCGGCCAGTCGGCGAAGCGGTCGCGGAAGCTGTTGTAATGCTGCTGGGCGAGCAGGGTGGTCGGCACCAGGATCGCCACCTGGCGACCACCGTGCACCGCGATGAACGCGGCGCGCATCGCCACTTCGGTCTTGCCGAAGCCGACGTCGCCGCACACCAGGCGATCCATTGGCTTGGGCGCGAGCATGTCTTCGCGCACCGCTTCGATGGTGGTTTGCTGGTCCGGGGTTTCTTCGAACGGGAAGCCGGCGCTGAAGGTGGCGTAGTCGGCTTTCGGGTCGGCGAAGGCGTAGCCTTCACGGGCGGCGCGGCGTGCATAGATGTCGAGCAACTCGGCAGCCACGTCGCGGACCTGTTCGGCGGCTTTGCGCTTGGCTTTCTGCCAGGTCTCGGAACCGAGGCGGTGCAGCGGGGCCAGGGCATCGTCGCTGCCGGTGTAGCGGGCGATCAGGTGCAGGTTGGCCACCGGCACGTAGAGCTTAGCGCCTTCGGCATATTCCAGGGCAAGGAATTCGGCGGTCTGGTTGTCGATTTCCAGGGTGGCCAGGCCCAGGTAGCGGCCGACACCGTGGTCGATGTGCACCACCGGCGCCCCTTCGCGCAGCTCGGTGAGGTTCTTGATGACGGCGTCGTTGTTGGCATCGGCGCGCTTTTCGCGGCGACGGCGCTGCATCACGCGCTGGCCGAACAGCGGGCTTTCGGCGACCAGGGCCAGGGCTGGATCGTCCAGCACCAGGCCTTCGTCGAGCGGTGCGATGGTGATCGCCAGGCGTTCTTTGCTGGCGACGAAGTCTGGCCAGCTGTCGACGGTTTTCGGTCGCAGCTTCAGACGCTCCAGCAGCTCCAGCAGCACTTCGCGGCGGCCTGCGGATTCGGCGGTGAACAGCACGCGACCGGGGAACTGGTCGAGGAAGTCCGCCAATGCCGCCAACGGCTGGGTAGCCTTGGCTTCGATGGCCAGGTTCGGCAACTCGCGGGCCGGGAAGCGCTCGCGACCACCACCGCTTTCCACATCCTGTTGACTGGCCACCACACGCGGCCAGTTCTTCAGGCGTGCGAAGCAATCTTCCACCGGCAGGAACAGTTCGGCGGGTGGCAATAAAGGACGGGACGGGTCGACGCGGCGTTCTTCATAGCGATTGCGCACGTCGTTCCAGAAGTTTTCCGCGGCTTGCTCGATGCCCGGCAGGGAAAACACTTGCGTGTCCTGGGGCAGGTAATCGAACAGCGTCGAGGTTTCCTCGAAGAACAGCGGCAGGTAGTACTCGATGCCGGCCGGGGTAATCCCGCTGCTCAAATCCTGGAAGATCGGGCAACGGCGGAAGTCGACGTCAAAACGCTCACGGAAGCGCGCCTTGAAACGGGTGACCGCTTCTTTTTGCAGCGGGAATTCCTTGGCCGGCAACAGCTTGACCGAGTCAACTTTATCGATGGAGCGCTGGTTCTCCGGGTCGAAGGTGCGCAGGGTTTCGATTTCGTCGTCGAACAGGTCGATGCGATACGGCAACTTGCTGCCCATCGGGAACAGGTCGATCAACGAGCCGCGAACGGTGAACTCGCCGTGTTCATACACCGTATCGACGTAGCGATAACCCGTGGCTTCAAGCCGGGTGCGCATTTGCTCGACGTCGAGTTTCTGGCCGATGTCCAGCACCAGGCTGCTGCCGAGCAGGAATTTGGTCGGTGCCAGGCGATGCAGGGCGGTTGTGATCGGCACCACCAGTACGCCATGGCTCAGCTCCGGCAACCGGTACAGGCTGGCGATGCGCTGGGAAATGATGTCCTGATGCGGTGAAAACAGGTCGTAGGGCAGGGTTTCCCAGTCAGGAAAGTGCAGTACGGGCAAATCCGGGGCGAAGAAACCCAGCTCCTGTTCCAGCCGTTCGGCACTTTGGCTGTCGGCGGTCAGCAGCAGGGTAAAGCGCTTGGCAGCGCTGGCGGCCTCGGCGATGGCCAGGCTCAGGGCGGCACCGGGCAGATTGCCCCAGTGCTGTTTACCTGCCGCGGCAGGGAGAAGCGGTAGACGCAGAACGGGCACGGAAGGTTGAGCTCCAAGCGTTGCGACAAAGTCGGTAATTGTAGCGGCCTACGATGCCGCCTGTCAGTTGCTGACTGCGTCTAAAGCACGGGTTTGGTGAAATGTAGTGGTAAAGACAAAATTCGGCGGTTATTTGCCGGAAATTATTGAATATGTAGTGGCAAATACAACGAGTGTTACGGAGGGTTACGGATAAGGTAGCGCGACCTCCAAAAAATTGACTGCGCTGAAAGCCCCGGTTTTATTGGGTTTGCGCGAGGCGCAATTTTTTTGAACGACGAATTGTTACGTAAAGCACGACGGGCGCGCATTGCTACGGCTGTCACTCGGCGGCATAATGTAGCCCCTTTTTTCTGCCCCTACATGTGGAAGGTTCCCGTGACTCAGAAGCCCGACCAGTGTCTTGGTGAATGGATCGACCGTGAAGCACTCGCAGAAGCGATGATTCCGCTTATCGGTCAGCTCTACCGCAATAACAACGTGGTGAGCTCGATCTATGGCCGCAGCCTGATCAATCGTTCAGTCATTGCGATTCTCAAAGCTCACCGCTTTGCTCGTCACCGTCAGTCCGACGAAAGCGAGCTGTCCGTCCACGAAACATTCCCGCTGATCAAGGCGATGAGCGAACTCAAGCTCGGCGCCGCCTCGGTGGACCTGGGCAAGCTGGCGGCCAAATTCAAGGCCCAAGGCAATGGCCGCACTGCCGAGCAGTTCGTCCGTGAAGAACTGGCCGACGTGGTTGGCCAGCAAAACGCATCGGCCCGCAAAGGCACCGACGTTGTCCTCTACGGCTTCGGTCGTATCGGCCGTCTGCTGGCGCGCATCCTGATCGAGAAAACCGGTGGCGGCGACGGCCTGCGCCTGCGTGCCATCGTTGTCCGCAAGGGCGCCGAGAACGACCTGGTCAAGCGCGCCAGCCTGCTGCGTCGTGACTCGGTGCATGGTCCGTTCGATGGCACCATCACCATCGATGAAGCCAACAACACCATCACCGCCAACGGCAACCTGATCCAGGTTATCTACGCCAAGAGCCCGACGGAAGTCGACTACACCCAGTACGGCATCGAAAACGCTCTGATCGTCGACAACACCGGTGTATGGCGTGACGCCGACGGCCTGGGCCAGCACCTGGCCTGCCCGGGCGCTGCCCGCGTGATCCTCACCGCACCTGGCAAGGGCGCGCTGAAGAACATCGTGCACGGCATCAACCACGGCGACATCACCCCTGACGACAAGATCATCTCGGCGGCGTCCTGCACCACCAACGCCATCGTGCCGGTGCTCAAGGCAGTCAACGACAAGTACGGCATCGTCAATGGCCACGTCGAAACCGTTCACTCGTTCACCAACGACCAGAACCTGATCGACAACTTCCACAAGGGCAGCCGTCGTGGCCGCGCCGCGCCGCTGAACATGGTTATCACCGAGACCGGTGCCGCCACCGCAGCCGCCAAGGCGCTGCCAGTGCTCAAGGGCAAGCTGACCGGCAACGCGATTCGCGTTCCTACGCCGAACGTGTCGATGGCCATCCTGAACCTGAACCTGGAAAAGGCCACCACTCGCGAAGAGATCAACGAGTACCTGCGCCAGATGGCCATGCACTCGGATCTGCACAAGCAGATCGACTACGTGAGCTCCCAGGAAGTGGTTTCCACCGACTTCGTTGGCTCGCGCCACGCAGGCGTAGTGGACGCTGAAGCGACCATCACCCAGGATAACCGCGTTGTTCTGTACGTTTGGTACGACAACGAGTTCGGTTACAGCTGCCAGGTGGTTCGCGTGATGGAAGACATGGCCGGTGTAAACCCGCCAGCATTCCCGCGCTAAGCCTTAGCCGCACATGAAAACGCCCCGGCCTTGGTCGGGGCGTTTTTGTTTGTGGGCTTGTCAGTAGGGATATGTTGCCTGTGCTGGCCTCTTCGCGAGCAAGCCCGCTCCCACGGTTCTATCGCATAATGGCTGGCCCTGGCGGCGTGCCAGGGGATGTATTGGGGAGCTCGGGAATTGTTGATCAGGTGGCAGGGGGTGGCATTTTTGCTGCTCGGCGCACTATCAGGCTGTGGCAACAACGACGCCCTCGAAAGCTTCGGCGGCCCGGCCATGGGCAGCACTTATTCGGTCAAGTACGTACGCCATGCCGGCCTTCCGGCACCTGGCGAAGTCCGTGTCCAGGTCGAGCAAATCCTCGCTGACGTGGACCTGCAAATGTCGACCTACCGCAGCGACTCTGACATCGAGCGCTTCAACGCATTACCGGCCAACGGCTGTCAGGCAATGCCGGCGTCGATCCTCGAGTTGGTCCGCGTGGGCGAGCAACTGTCAGTGCAAAGCGACGGTTCCTACGACCTGACAGTGGAGCCGTTGCTCAACCTATGGGGATTTGGTCCGCAGGCGCGGGAGGAGAAGGTCCCGGCCGCCGAAGCGCTCGCTGAAGCCCGCCAGCGTGTCGGACACCAGCACTTGCGCATCGATGGCGACAATTTGTGCAAGAACGCCGCCGTCGAGGTCGATTTCAACAGCATCGCCGCCGGTTATGCCGTGGACACGATTGCTACAAGGCTCGAGGCGATGGGCATCCACGACTACCTCGTGGAGGCGACGGGCGAGCTCAAGGCGGCTGGCAGGAAACCCGACGGTTCGCCATGGCGCATTGCACTGGAAGAGCCGCGGGATGATCGGCAGGTGGCCGAGCGCATCATTGTGGTCGACGGTTATGGCCTTTCCACTTCCGGCGACTACCGGAATTATTTCGAGCAGGGCGGCCAGCGTTTTTCCCACACCTTCGATGCCCGTACCGGTGCGCCGGTCTCACACGCTCTGGCGTCCGTCACGGTCATTCATCCTTCAGCGTTGATGGCCGATGGCTTATCGACGCTGTTGCTGATTCTCGGCCCGGAACGCGGTTGGGACTACGCGGAAAAACACGGTATCGGCGCATTTTTTGTGATTCGTGCCGATACAGGTTTCGTCACACGCAGCAGTCACGCTTTTGAGCGCCTCAGTGGCAAGAAAACCGAGTGATTGTGGCGATTTGAGCATTGAAAACTGGCGTTGTAGTGCAGGCAAAAGTAGCCTACGACGCGACCAAGGGTTAATGTGCCCGGCGTTGACGCTTCTATAGACTGTGTCCGGGTTCTGCACTGGCCCCAAATTGTTCCTTCATGCCACAGATTGGCGTGATTTAGCCGCAGGTGCCGAGGGTGCCGCGGCCTGTTCTGAGGAGTACGCATGGCTGTCTACAACTACGACGTGGTGGTGTTGGGTTCCGGCCCGGCGGGGGAAGGCGCGGCAATGAACGCCGCCAAGGCAGGGCGCAAGGTGGCGATGGTCGATAGCCGTCGCCAGGTCGGCGGCAACTGCACTCACTTGGGCACCATCCCCTCCAAGGCACTGCGTCACTCGGTGCGGCAGATCATGCAGTTCAACACCAACCCGATGTTCCGGGCCATTGGTGAGCCGCGCTGGTTCTCGTTCCCGGACGTGTTGAAAAGCGCCGAGAAAGTCATCTCCAAGCAAGTCGCTTCGCGTACCGGCTACTACGCCCGCAACCGCGTCGACGTGTTCTTCGGCACCGGCAGTTTCGCCGACGAGCAAACCATCGAAGTGGTCTGCGCCAATGGCGTGGTCGAGAAACTGGTGGCCAAGCACATCATCATCGCCACCGGTTCGCGTCCGTATCGCCCGGCGGACATCGATTTCCACCACCCGCGTATCTACGATAGCGACACCATCCTCAGCCTCGGCCACACCCCGCGCAAACTCATCGTTTACGGCGCAGGCGTGATCGGTTGCGAATATGCCTCGATCTTCAGCGGCCTGGGTGTGTTGGTCGAACTGGTGGACAACCGTGGTCAGTTGCTGAGCTTCCTGGACTCGGAAATTTCCCAGGCCCTGAGCTATCACTTCAGCAACAACAACATCACCGTTCGCCACAACGAAGAGTATGACCGCGTCGAAGGCGTGGACAATGGCGTGATCCTGCACCTCAAGTCCGGCAAGAAGATCAAGGCCGACGCCTTGCTCTGGTGCAACGGCCGTACCGGCAACACCGATCAGTTGGGTCTGGAAAACATCGGCGTGAAGGTCAACAGCCGTGGCCAGATCGAAGTCGACGAGGCCTATCGCACCTGCGTGCCGAACATCTATGGCGCCGGTGACGTGATCGGCTGGCCGAGCCTGGCCAGTGCCGCCCACGACCAGGGTCGCTCGGCCGCCGGCAGCATCGTTGATAACGGCAGCTGGCGTTTCGTCAATGACGTGCCGACCGGCATCTACACCATTCCGGAGATCAGCTCGATCGGCAAGAACGAGCAGGAGCTGACCCAGGCCAAGGTGCCGTACGAAGTCGGCAAGGCGTTCTTCAAGAGCATGGCGCGGGCGCAGATTGCCGGCGAGCCGCAAGGCATGTTGAAGATCCTGTTCCACCGTGAAACCCTGGAAGTGCTGGGCGTTCACTGCTTCGGTTATCAGGCGTCGGAGATCGTGCACATCGGTCAGGCGATCATGAACCAGCCGGGCGAACAGAACACCCTGAAGTATTTCGTCAACACCACGTTCAACTACCCGACCATGGCCGAAGCCTATCGGGTCGCGGCGTACGACGGCCTCAACCGGCTTTTTTGAGCGGCTCCGGCCGGTGGCCTGAGCCGGCCGGGGAGACCGATTTCAGCAATTCTCGAGCGTGGCGGTGGCCAAACCGGGAAAGTCTGTAATCAGGCTGTCAACGCCGAAGTCGGCGAGTCTGCGCATCAGCGCAGGCTCGTTGACGGTCCACACCGACACATGCAACCCCTGACGCTGCGCCTTTTGCAGGCGTTCCGGCGTACACAGGGTCCAGTTCAGCGCCAGAATCTCACAGCCATAACTGGCCGCGACCTTCAGCGGGTCGAGCCAGGCGTACTCGGCCACCAGTCCGCGGGACACGTCCGGCACCAGCTCCAATGCAGCCTTGAGCACTTCACGGGAGCTCGAGGTGATGGTCACCTTGTCCATCAGGCCGTGACGCTGGACCATTTCGCGAATCGCCAGCACGGTGGTCGCGGCACGCATCCGTGATGCGCTCTTGACTTCCAGCTGCCAGTGATCGAAGTCGCACTTCTCGAACAGTTCTTCCAGCGTCGGAATCGGGCACGGCTTGATCCAGCCCGGGCCACCCTTGCGCGCGTCATAGGTCACAAGCTCTGCCGCCGTGTGTTCGACGACCTTGCCGCGACGGTCCGTGGTGCGCTTGAGGGTCGGGTCGTGGATGACCATCAACTCGCCGTCGCTGGACAGGTGCAGGTCCAGTTCGCAGCGACGCACGCCGTGCTTGAGACATTCCTGAAAGCTGGTCAGGGTATTTTCCGGTGCTTCGCCCTTGGCGCCGCGATGGCCGTAGATGAGGGTCACGGTTCTTCCTTAAATTAATTGCCTGATTCGAGTTGTTCGCGGGCCAGGCGTCGTTCCTGGGCCTGCTTCTGCAAGATGTGGCGGGCCAACAGTTGGCGCTGGGCGTCGGTCAGGTGTTCGAACTCGGTGCCAACGTCATAGCCATCGCCCTTGCGGTCGCAATGGGTGACGCGGGCGCGCAGCAGCAGGCCCAGGGCTTGCGGCATCAGCACCAGCTTGACCGACAGGTGTGCGCCGGCGGCGATGGGCGATGGGTGCTGAAAGTCGATGCCGCCTTCGGAGATGATCACCGGCTGCGGTTCGCCGATCTGCCCGAGCACGGTGATGGCGATCACCTGGCTCAGCAGATCGATGCGTTTGTTCTGGGATTTCAAGAATGCCGCAATGTTGCGGTCGCGCTCATTGATCTGGCGCAACAGGTGCTGCGACTCGAATTCACTGAGGTGCAGTTCGCTGAGCAAGTTGAAGAGTGGAGAAGCATCCTGCAACACTTCCTGGCCTGCGGCTTCAGAAGCGGACAGGGGCCGAATTTCCAGTGCGATCGTATCCTCGATACGGTAGTATTCGCGGCGATCTTCTTCATCTAATGTCGACATGGCGAACCCATGGTAGCGGCGGTGGTCTGAGTGTAAAGCTGGTTATCGACCCCCGCCACAAGGACGTTCCTTTTCCCTCCGAACAAGCCCCGACATGTTCAGACCTCTCTTCGTATTTATCGGCACGCGTTACACCCGTGCAAAGCGTCGCAATCATTTTGTGTCATTCATTTCCCTGACTTCGATGATCGGGCTCGCCCTTGGCGTGGTCGTGATGATCGTGGTGCTGTCGGTGATGAACGGCTTCGATCATGAGATGCGCACCCGCGTGCTGGGCATGGTGCCCCACGCGACCATCGAGTCCGGCGAAGCAATCAGCGATTGGCAAAGCCTGGCCGCCAAAGTCAGGCAGAACCCGCAAGTGACGGCCGTGGCGCCGTTTACGCAAATGCAGGGGTTGCTGACCAATAACGGCAAGGTCTCGAAGGTCCTGCTCAATGCCATCGACCCGGCGCAAGAGCGCCAGGTGTCGATCATCGATCACTTCATGACCCAGGGCAAACTCGACGATTTGGTGCCGGGTGAGTTCGGCATCGTTATCGGCGACAAGGCCGCGGCCAAGCTCGGTGCGGTCATCGGCGACAAGCTGACCTTCGTCGCGCCGGAGGTCACCGTGACCCCGGCCGGGATGTTCCCGCGCATGAAGCGCTTTACCGTGGTCGGCATTTTCCATGTCGGCGCCGGTGAGCTCGATGGCTACCTCGGCGTCACCAACCTGCAGGACCTGGCCCGGCTGCATCGCTGGAAACCGGATCAGGTCCAGGGCCTGCGCCTGAAGTTCGACGACCTGTTCCAGGCGCCGCGCACCGCGTGGAGCATCGCCCGCGACCTCGGCGAAGACCGCTTCTACGCCCGCGACTGGACCCGCACCCACGGCAACCTGTATCAGGCCATCCGCATGGAAAAAGCCATGATCGGCCTGTTGCTGCTGCTGATCGTTGCCGTCGCGGCGTTCAACATCATTTCCACACTGGTGATGGTGGTGAACGACAAGAAGGGTGACATCGCGATCCTGCGCACACTGGGCGCCACGCCGGGCACGATCATGCGCACCTTCATGGTGCAGGGCACGGTGATCGGCGTGGTCGGTACCGCGATCGGCGCCGTGGTCGGGATCTTCGCTGCGCTGAATGTCAGTGCCGCGATCTCGGCCCTCGAAGGCCTGATCGGCCACAAATTCCTCAACGCCGACGTGTACTTCATCGATTACCTGCCGTCGCAAGTGCAGAGCCAGGACGTTGTCATGGTCTGCGCCGCCGCGTTGATCCTGAGTTTCCTCGCCACCCTGTATCCAGCCTGGCGTGCCGCGCGCACCCAGCCTGCGGAGGCGCTACGTTATGAGTGAGTCGGGCATGAGTGATAAAGCAATCTTGAGCTGCCGCAACCTGGGCAAATCCTACGAGGAAGGTCCGGAGTCGGTAGAGGTCCTGGCCGGGCTGCAACTGGAAATGCATCCGGGCGAGCGTGTGGCGATTGTCGGCAAGTCGGGCTCGGGCAAAAGCACCTTGCTCAACCTGTTGGGCGGCCTCGATACGCCGACCAAGGGCAGCGTCTGGCTCGATGGCGAAGAACTGTCGGCGCTGAGCGAGAAGAAACGCGGCCTGCTGCGTAACCGGGCCCTGGGCTTCGTGTACCAGTTCCACCACCTGCTGCCGGAATTCACCGCGCTGGAAAACGTCTGCATGCCGCTGCTGATCGGCAAGACCGCGATCCCGCAAGCGCGCCAGCGTGCCACGGCGCTGCTGGAGCGGGTAGGGCTGGGCCACCGGCTGGAACACAAGCCGGCCGAATTGTCCGGTGGTGAGCGTCAGCGCGTGGCCATCGCCCGCGCCCTGGTCAACACACCGGGCCTGGTGATGCTCGACGAGCCGACCGGCAACCTCGACGCCCACACCGCCCAGGGCATTCAGGACTTGATGCTGGAACTCAGTACCTCGATGCGCACGGCGTTCCTGGTGGTGACCCACGACATGAACCTGGCCCGCCAGATGGACCGAGTCCTGCACCTGCAGGAAGGTTGCCTCACGCCCATCTGATTGGCTGCAACCCGATGCCCGGAAAGGCATCGGGTCTTTAATATTTATACGGTGCCCCAGCGAATGTTCAGACCGTTATCGATCTTTATCGGCACGCGCTATACCCGCGCCAAGCGTCGTAATCGCTTTGTTTCCTTCATCTCGATGACCTCGATGATCGGCCTCGCCCTGGGCGTGCTCGCCATGATCGTGGTGTTGTCGGTGATGAACGGCTTCCAGCGCGAAATGAGCTCGCGCATCCTCGGCATGGTGCCGCATGCCACCATCGTCGGCGTCAACCCGATTGACGACTGGAGGCCCGTGGCAGCGGCCGCCATGAAAAACCCGGAAGTGACGGCAGCGGTGCCGTTCACCGAAATGGAAGGCATGCTGTCCTACAAGGGCACGATGCAACCCATCCAGGTCAGCGGTGTCGACCCGGCGCTGGAAGGCCAGGTGTCGATCGTCGCCAAGCACATCGTCCAGGGCAGTCTCGAGGCCCTGAAGCCGGGCGAATTCGGCGTGGTGATCGGCGAGATCACGGCCCGGCGCTTCCGCCTGAACGTCGGCGACAGGATCACCCTCATCGTGCCGGAAGTCAGCAATGCGCCGGGCGGCATTACCCCGCGCATGCAACGGTTGAATGTGGTCGGCGTGTTCAAGGTCGGTGCCGAGCTGGATGGCACCATGGCCCTGATCCACATGGCCGACGCCGCGCAGATGCAGCACTGGGAGCCGGATCAGGTGCAGAGCGTGCGCCTGGCGGTGAAGGACCTGTACGCCGCACCGCAAGTGTCGAGCGACATCGCCACGGGGCTGGGTGCCGCCTACAAGGCTGACGACTGGACCCACACCCAGGGCAGCCTGTTCAGTGCGATGAAGATGGAAAAAACCATGATCGGCCTGCTGTTGCTGATGATCGTCGCAGTGGCGGCGTTCAACATCATCGCGACCCTGATCATGGTGGTGAACGACAAGGGCGCGGACATCGCGATCCTGCGCACCATCGGAGCCACGCCGCGACAGATCATGGCGATCTTCATGGTGCAGGGCACGGTGATCGGTATTGTCGGCACCCTGATTGGCGGTGTGCTGGGCGTGATTGCCGCGCTGAACGTCAGCCAGATCGTGGGCTGGATCGAGCGGGTCAGCGGGCAGCACATCTTCAGTTCCGACGTGTATTTCGTCAGCAACCTGCCGTCCGAGCTGCAAGGCGGGGATGTCGTGTTGATCTGCTCTGCAGGTTTTGTATTGAGCTTCCTCGCCACTGTTTACCCGGCGTGGCGTGCGGCGAAAATCGAACCGGCTCACGCGTTGCGGTATTCGTAAGCCGTTGCACCGCTTTCGCGAGCAAGCCCGCTCCCACATTGGAATGCGTTCCCCTGTGGGAGCGGGCTTGCTCGCGAAGAGGCCGCAACTGCCGGCCTCAATCCCCCTTTGGCAACTCGATCATAAACCGCGTCCATCCATTCTCCGATTCGCAACGAATCTGCCCGCCATGGGCGCGAATGATCGACTGCGTAATCGCCAACCCCAACCCCGCATGTTCACTGCTGCCTTCGCGACGTGCAGGATCGGCCCGATAAAACCGGTCAAACAGGCGCGGCAATAGATCTTCGGAAATCTGTTGGCCCGTATTTTCAACGCTCAGGCACAATGCTTTCGGCTGTTCGACAATCCGCACCCGGACCTCGCCCTCAACCGGTGTAAACCGCAACGCATTGTCCAGCAAATTGGAAAGCGCCCGACGCAACATGCTGCGATCACCTTCCATGCGCGCATTACCGTCACGGCTCAACTTCACCCGGGCATCCTCTGCCAGCGGCGCAAAAAACTCCAGCAGCAGATCCGCTTCGTGTCCCAGCTCCAAGGGCTCGCGCTTGGGCATCAACAGGCCATGGTCAGCCTTGGCCAGATACAGCATGTCGTTGACCAGTTGCGCCATCCACTGCAGTTCTTCGAGGTTACTGTGCAGGGCTTCGCGGTAGTCCTCGATGGGGCGGGGGCGGGTGAGGGTGACCTGGGTGTGGGTCAGCAGGTTCGACAATGGGGTGCGCAGTTCATGGGCAATGTCGGCAGAGAACGCGGACAGGCGCTGAAAAGAATCGTCGAGGCGTCCGAGCATGGCATTGAAGTTGTGGGCCATTTCCGCCAGTTCCGGTGGCATGTTTTCTTCAGGCAACCGCATGTTCAGCGATTGCGCGGAAACCCCGCTGGCGACCGCACTGATGCGCCGCAACGGGCGCAAGCCGCTGCGCGCCGCCCAGGCCCCCAGCAGTGCGGTGGCCAGGGCTGACAGGCCGACGGTCAGCCAGATCAGATGCTGCATGCGTTGCAGAAAGTGCTGGTGGTGGGTGATGTCCAGCATCAGGGTCAGTTGCGGTGAGTCGGGTTTGTTCGCATCGAGCGGCGCATTCAGCACGCGGTAATCCATGCCTTCGTGGCTCACCGTCGACAATCCGGGCTGGCGCGGCAATAGCAGCGGAAGGTTTGCCGAGCTGTCATACCAGCGCTGACCGTCGCTGCCGGTGATGCGCAGTGACAGATCAGCCTGTCGGCTCAGTTCCTCCGTCAGCTTCACTTCGCTGTCACTCGATTGAAAGTCGTGCAGGGCCCGACGCAGGCCCGTCAGCTTGGCGCTCAGCAATTGCTGGTCGAGCTCAACAAAGTGCGCCTCACTGGCGCGGCTGAACAGCACGCCGGCGAACAGCGATACCACGGCGGTGCAGGCGGCAAACAACAGCGCCAGGCGGCTGCTCAAGGAGAGACGGCGCATCAGGCGGGGCGCTCTTCAAGCACGTAACCCATGCCGCGCACAGTGTGGATCAGCTTGTTGGGGAATTCATCGTCGATCTTCAGGCGCAGCCGGCGGATCGCCACCTCAATGACATTGGTGTCGCTGTCGAAATTCATGTCCCAGACCTGGGACGCAATCAGCGACTTGGGCAGGACTTCGCCCTGACGGCGCAGGAGCATTTCCAGCAGGGCGAACTCCTTGGCGGTCAGGTCGATCCGCTGGCCGCTGCGTTCGACCCGACGTCGGATCAGGTCCAGGCGCAAATCGGCCAGTTGCAGGCTGGTCTCCTGAGGCGTGGCGCTACCGCGACGCAACAGGCTGCGGACCCGGGCCAGCAGTTCGGAGAACGCAAACGGCTTGACCAGATAGTCGTCGGCGCCCAGTTCGAGGCCGTGAACCCTGTCTTCCACGGCGTCGCGCGCTGTCAGAAAAAGTACCGGCGTGTCCAGGCCGGCGCCGCGCACGGCTTGCAGAATCTGCCAGCCATCGCGACCGGGCAGCATCACATCGAGAATCAGCAGGGCATACTCGCCGCTGAGGGCCAGTTGCTGGCCGGTGCTGCCGTCGGCCACCAGTTCCGTGTTGAACCCGGCCTCGGCCAGACCCTGACGCAGGTAGTGACCGGTTTTCGGTTGGTCTTCGACAATCAGCAGTTTCATGGGCGACTCATGGCAAATGGAACGAACGCTTTATACCGTGGGCAGCGTTCATACAGGTCAACCTGACAAAGTTGTAATCTGGCTGTCAGGTTACGGGCAGTGGCAGCAGTTTAGAGTTTTCCTCATGCCGAGCCTTATCTTGTTGGAGTATGACGATGTTTTTACGCAAATCCCTGGCGCAAATCCTGTGTTTGCTGGCGCTGAGCTCACCGGTGTGGGCGGACGGCGGGCATGCCTACGATTTCGGCCAGCCGGCCCCGGCGGCCAAGGCGACCCGCAGCGTCGAAGTGGTCATGGGGGACATGTCCTTCGCGCCGAAGGCCATCGACATCAAGGCCGGAGAAACCGTGCGCTTCGTGCTGGTCAATAAAGGCCGGTTGCTGCATGAGTTCAACCTGGGGGATGCGGCGATGCACGCCAGGCACCAGCAGGAAATGTTGCAGATGCAACAGAGCGGCATGAAGGCCATGGACCACGGCAACATGGCCGGCATGGATCACGGCAAAATGGATCACGGCATGAAGCATGACGACCCCAACAGCGTGCTGGTGGAGCCGGGCAAGACCGCCGAGCTGACCTGGACCTTCAGCAAGGCCACCAGCCTTGAGTTTGCCTGCAACATCCCCGGTCATTATCAGGCCGGCATGGTCGGCAAACTGACTGTCAGTCAGTAAGCACTCAAAGGCGGGAGCAAAGGCTGATAGAATCCGCTGATTCTTCAGTCAGGTTTCCGCCATGCATCCCGCAGCCGAACACTCGCCGCTGGGCAAGTCCAGCGAATACATCGCCACCTACACGCCGTCCTTGCTGTTCCCGATCCCGCGCACCGCGAAGTGGGCGGAGCTGGGCCTGACGGCTGAAACCCTGCCGTATAAAGGCGTGGACTTCTGGAACTGCTTCGAACTGTCCTGGCTGCTGCCTTCGGGCAAGCCGGTGGTGGCGATCGGCGAATTCAGCATTCCGGCGGATTCGCCGAACATCATCGAGTCGAAATCGTTCAAGCTCTACCTCAACTCCCTGAACCAGACGCCGTTTGTCGACACCGCGAGCCTTGAGGCGACGCTGGCCAAGGACTTGTCGGCGGCTGCCGGCAAGCCGGTGGGGGTGCGCATTCGCAGTCTCAAGGATGTCGAGCGCGAAGGCGTCGTGGCCTTGCCGGGCGTGTGCATCGACGAACTGGATATCAGCGTCAGCAACTACGAGCATCCACGGCCGGAACTGCTGCGTTGCGATGATTCGCGCATCGTCGAGGAGAGCGTGCACAGCCATTTGCTCAAGTCCAACTGCCCGGTCACCAGCCAGCCGGACTGGGGCAGCGTGGCGGTGGAGTACCGGGGCGCGGCGCTGGATCACGCGAGTCTGCTCGAGTACATCGTCAGCTTCCGTCAGCATTCGGACTTCCATGAGCAGTGCGTGGAGCGGATCTTCCTCGACCTGCAGCGGTTGTTGAAACCGGAGAAACTGACGGTGTACGCGCGTTATGTGCGTCGTGGCGGGCTGGATATCAACCCGTATCGCAGCACTGAAGCGGTGCAGTTGCCGAACCATCGCCTGGTCCGCCAGTAACGAAACCCTGTAGGAGCGAGCTTGCTCGCGATGGTGGGTCAGTCGACGCCAAGGTAGCTGACACTCCATCGC